>NZ_JALNWM010000220.1 GCF_023230885.1 Desulfocurvus sp.
GCCCGCCGTGCTCTTCGCCGCGCGGCCCTGCGACGTGCGCGGCCTGGCGGAGCTGGACCGCGTGTTCACCGCCGGGCCCGTGGCCGACCCGTACTACGCCGCGCGCCGCGCGGCCACGGCGGTGGTGGCCCTGGCCTGTGCCGGGCCGCTGGACGCGGCCTGCTTTTGCCACTGGTCCGGCGGGCCCTGCGATGCCCCGGGGGCCGACGTGTGGCTCTTCCCCCTGGAGGACGGCTTCGCGGCCCGGGCCCAGACGCCGCTCGGCGCGGAGCTGCTGGCGGCGGGCGCCGCCGTTGCCGCCCCGGAGCGCGAACAGGATGTCGCCGGGCGCGTCCAGGCCGCCCGGCAGGCCCTGGGCCCGGCGCCGGACCTGGAGGGCCTGCCCGGGGCCTTTGCCGCGCGCTTCGCCGACCCGGCCTTCTGGGAGGGGCTTTGCCGCTCCTGCGTGGGCTGCGGGGTCTGCGCCTACGTCTGCCCCACCTGCCAGTGTTTCAACATCACCGACGAGCGCCACGGCGCCACGGGCCGCCGCCTGCGCACCTGGGACCACTGCATGGCCCACGGCTTCACCCTGGAGGCCAGCGGGCACAACCCCCGCGCGGCCAGGGGCCTGCGCTACCGCCAGCGCCTGGGCCACAAGTTCGTCTACAACCGCGACCAGCGCCCCGGCGGCGGGCCGGGCTGCACGGGCTGCGGGCGCTGCGTGCGCCTGTGCCCCGGGAGCATGGATATCCGCCGGGTGGTCCTGGCCGTGCTGGGAGGTGGCAGTGACTGACGCCGCGAACCCCTATCTGCCCCTGGCGGCCACCGTGGTGGATGTGGTGGACGAAACCCCGGCCATCAAGACCCTGCGCATGACCCTGGACGACCCGCAGGCCCGGGCGGCCTTCACCTACCGCCCCGGGCAGGTGGTCCAGCTTTCGGTCTACGGCGTGGGCGAGGCCACCTTCGTGCTCAATTCCACGCCCACGCGCCCGGAGTTCCTGCAATGTTCGGTCATGCGCGCCGGGGAGGTCACCGAGGCCCTGCACGGCCTGCGCGCGGGCGACCAGGTCGGCCTGCGCGGGCCCCTGGGCAACGCCTTCCCCCTGGACGCCCTGCGCGGGCGCGATGTGCTCCTCGTGGCCGGGGGCATCGGCATGGCCCCCCTGCGCACGCTGCTGCTCTACATGCTCGACACGCGCGCGGACTTCGGGGCCATCCGGCTGATCTACGGCGCGCGCGGCCCGCGCGACATGGCCTACGCCGCCGAGCTGGACCAGTGGGCCGACGCCCCGGGAGTGGAGCTGACCCTGACCGTGGACGCGCCCGACCCCGGCTGGACCCACCGCACGGGGCTCATCCCCGACGTGCTGCGCGAGCTGTCGCCCCCGGCCCGGGGCGCCGTGGCCGTGACCTGCGGCCCGCCGATCATGATCCGCTTCACCGTGCAGGCCCTGCGCGAGCTGGGCTTTGCCGACACGGACATCGTGACCACCCTGGAGCGGCGCATGAAATGCGGCATCGGCCTGTGCGGGCGCTGCAACATCGGCCCGCGCTACGTCTGTGTGGACGGCCCGGTGTTCACCCTGGCCGAGCTGGGCGAGCTGCCCCCGGAGCTGTAGCCGGAGGCGCCACCGCACCGGGGCGGCGTCCAGTTCTTTTTGACAAAAGTCCATCCGGGCTTGACGCTTTTGCCGCGCAGGGCGGGGGCGAGGGGGGCGGCAGGGTGCCGGGAGGGCGCCTTCCTGTCTCCAATCGCCTTGATTTACAGCGGATATTTTTGCGGCTTGGCCTGGGCGGAAACCGTTCCTTGTGGCACGGTTCCTGCTTTGGTCCTGGTGTCGGAAGCGCAGCATCCTGTTTTTCCGGACACGCTCCTTCCCGGCGGGGTTTCCATCTGCGTCACCGTTTCCCCTCGCCCGCCGACCCGTGTCTTCCGGCTTGTCTTCGTCCCTCCTCCTAGGACGTTGGGCGGCCCGCCTGTGGCGGGCCGCCCTCTTTTTCGTGCGAGTCCGGGGTCCTCGGTCTGGCTGAGCAGCATCGCTGCCCGGGCGGGCCGCCCTCTTTTTCGTGCGAGCCCGGGGCCTTGGCCGGGCCTCTGCCGGGCCCGAAGGGGCCTTTTTTCGGCTTTTTGCGTGTAAAAAAGAGTCTAACATCTCGAAATGGAAGACGATATTACTCCTGGTTTTCCTTGCCGCTGGGCCGGATTTGGGGCATAGAGGAACATCCCTGCCGGGAACCCCGCGCGGGGGCGCCGTGCGCCCTTCGCGTTTCTTCACCGTCTTTTCGAGGAGGTTTTCCATGAGTGCCGTGAAACGTTTCTTCGCCCTGGGCTGCGCCCTGGCCCTGGCCCTGACCTGCACCGTGGCGTCGGCCAAGGTGCTCACCGTGGCCACCGACACCAACTTCCCGCCCTTCGAGTTCAAGGATCCCGAAACCGGCAAGCACACCGGCTTCGACGTGGAGCTGTGGGACGCCATCGCCAAGAAGCTCGGCATGGAGTACGACCTCCAGCCCATGGACTTCAACGGCATCATCCCCGGCCTGCAGTCCGGCCAGGTCGACGTGGGCATCGCGGGCATGACCATCAAGCCCGAGCGCGCCGAGGTCGTGGACTTCTCCGACGGCTACTACAACGCGGGCCTGCTGGTGCTGGTCCGGTCCTCCGAGAACGCCGTTTCCGGCATCGAGGACCTCAAGGGCAAGGTCGTCTCCACCAAGCTCGGCACCACCTCCGAGGATTTCGTGAAGGCCAATGCGGGCGCCAAGGACGTGAAGCTGTTCCCCAACAACGACGCCATGTTCATGGAGCTGCTCTCGGGCGGCGCCGACGCCGTGGTCTTCGATTCCCCGGTCATCGCCGACTTCATGCGCAAGGCCGGCAAGGGCCAGGTCAAGGTGGTCGGCCCGCTGTACCAGGGCCAGTCCTACGGCATCGCCTTCCCCAAGGGCAGCGAGCTGGTGGCCAAGGTCAACGAGGCCCTGGCCCAGCTGCGCGCCGACGGCGCCTACGCCGAGCTGTACATGAAGTGGTTCGGCACCGAGCCCAAGTAGGCCCGGGAGCGACCAGCAACGCAACGACGGGGGCGGCCGCGTGCCGCCCCCGTGTTTCCCCGTTTTTTTTCGTGCATTAAAGGACGTGCCCAATGGCATTCAATTTCGATCCGGGAGTCATGCTGGACACGCTGCCCATGCTCATGCGCGGGCTGAAGTGGACGGCGCTGATCACCGTTGGCGGGCTGTTTTTCGGTTTCATCCTCGGGGCCGGGGCGGGGCTGATGAAGCTCTCGCGCGGCTGGGCGGCGCGCAAGTTCGCCGGGGCCTATGTGGAGACCATCCGCGGCACGCCCATGCTCGTGCAGGCCATGTTCCTGTATTTCGGCGTGCCTATGGCCCTTGGCCTGCGCATCCCCCCGCTGGTCGCGGGCATTGTCGTCATCGCCGTGAACTCCGGGGCCTACATCGCCGAGATCGTGCGCGGCGCCGTGCAGTCCATCAACATCGGGCAGTTCGAAGCCGGGCGTTCCATCGGACTGACCCGCGCCCAGACCATGCGCTACGTCATCTGGCCCCAGGCCTTTCGGCGCATGATCCCGCCCCTGGGCAACCAGTTCATCATCAGCCTGAAGGACACCTCGCTTCTGGCCGTCATCGGCGTGGGCGAACTGCTGCGCACCGGGCAGGAGATCGTGGCCGTCAACTTCCGGGCCTTCGAGGTCTATCTCACCGTGGGCCTGGTCTACCTGTGCATGACCATGGCCATCGCCCACGCCCTGCGGCGGGTGGAAAAACGTCTGGCCGCGCGGGTCAGGCGCTAGGAGGGGGCCGTGATCACCATCGAGAACCTGCACAAGAATTTCGGCGGCCTCAAGGTCCTGCGCGGCATCTCCCTGCATGTGGACAAGGGGCAGGTGGTCTGCATCATCGGCCCCTCGGGCTCGGGCAAGTCCACCGTGCTGCGCTGCATCAACCGCCTGGAGCGGCCCACCTCGGGCCGCGTTGTGGTGGACGGCCACGACATCACCGACCCGTCCACCAACATCAACCTCGTGCGCACCGAGGCCGGGATGGTGTTCCAGCAGTTCAACCTGTTCCCGCACATGTCCGTGCTGGAGAACGTGACCCTTGGCCCGCGCAAGGTGCGCCGCCTGGAGCGCGGGCAGGCCGAGAAGCTCGGGCTGGAGCTCCTGGCCAAAGTCGGGCTGGCCGACAAGGCCGCCAGCTACCCCGACCAGCTCTCGGGCGGCCAGAAGCAGCGCGTGGCCATCGCCCGCGCCCTGGCCCTGCAACCCAAGGTCATCCTCTTCGACGAGCCCACCAGCGCCCTGGACCCCGAGCTGGTGGGCGAGGTGCTGGAGGTCATGAAGCGCCTGGCCCGCGAGGGCATGACCATGGTCGTGGTCACCCACGAGATGGGCTTCGCCAAGGAGGTGGCCGACCGGGTCATCTTCGTGGACCAGGGCGTCATCCAGGAGGACGGACCGCCCCACGAATTCTTCTCCAACCCGCGCAACCCCCGGCTGCGCGATTTCCTGGGCAAGGTGGTGTCGCACACCTAGGGCCGCGCCTCCGGAGCGGCGGCGCAACGGGAGTGCGGCGCGCCGCCGGGCCCCGACCGCCCGACGCCAGGGCCCCCGCGCGGAACGCTTCCGCGCGGGGGCCCTGGCTTTGGCGGTGGCCGCTGCCCATCCCCGCCGGTGGCGGTCAGGGCAGGGCGTCGCACTGCGGCAGCTGCTGGGACGGCCACGGGTTCATCCCAGCCGGTGGCGGTCAGGGCAGGGCGCCCTCGCGGCGCAGCAGGTCGGCCACGGCGCGGGCCAGCTGGTCGTAGCCCCGGGCGTTGGGGTGGATCATGTCCGATTTCAGGGCCGCGTCGGCCAGGATGGCGGCCAGGGCCCCGGCCTCCAGGGGCACGCCTTCGGCCCGGGCCACCTCCTCGTACACCCGGGCCGAGGAGAGCAGCACGCCCGGGGAGGGCACGGCCAGCAGCACCACGTCGGCCCCGGCCTGGCGGCACAGGGCGATCATGGCCCGCAGCTCGCCGCCCAGGGCCGCGCGCGAGGAGCCGTGCAGCAGGTCGTTGCCGCCGTGGCACAGGATCACAAGCGCCGGGGCGTGGGCCGCGAGCAGGCCCGGCAGGCGGGCCAGCCCCTGGCGGGCGCGCTCCCCGGGGATGCCCGCGTTGACCACCGGATGCCCGCTGAGGGCGGCCAGCCGCTCGGGATAGCCCTGGCCCGGGGCCCCGGTGCCGTGGGTCAGGCTGTCGCCGAAGGCCAGGATCACCGCGCCGGGCGCCAGGGGCCGCAGGGCCGGGCCGGACCCCGCGCAGGCCCACAGCGCCAGGCACAGCGCCAGCAGCGCCAGC
>NZ_JALNWM010000221.1 GCF_023230885.1 Desulfocurvus sp.
CACGTCGGCGTAGTACTCCGGGTCGTGTACCGACAGCAGCACCCGCCGCTCCCCTGCCCCGGCGGGCACCGGGCAGGGCACGAAGAACTCGTAGATCAGCCGCCCGGCGCTGATGCGCGCGGAAAAATCGCGGACCTCCACGGTCCTGCGCGCGACCCCGTCGACCCACACGAAGGTGAACCAGTCCGAATGGCGCAGGTAATCGAAGACCTCGGCCTTGAGCACGGCCAGCTCCTGCGGGCCGAACACCCCGTCGCCGTCGCGGTCGTAGTCCTCGATGACGGTGGTGCCGAACATGTCGTCGAACAGCCAGGACAGCCGGAACCCGGCCAGCCCCTGGGCGTCGAAGACCAGCGTCGCCTGGTTGTCCATGAACACATGGGGGTGCGCCGGGGCCGGGCGCGCCGGGGCCAGGAGCAGAACCAGGGCGGCGAGAAGCGACGCAAGGAGCGCCTTGGGCGATGGAGGGCCGGTCATTGCGTGGGCGAACCTCGGGCAAGGGCCTCGGGGGCGGGCTGCGGGCCGCAAGCGCGGCCCGGGCCAGATCGCCGCCCGGGAAAACGGCTCCTGCGCCGGGGGTTCCGCCCCGCGGCGCCAGGCTGCGGGTCTGCCTACCATCCCCGGGGCCCGGGGCCAAGGAAAAACACGCCCCGCACCCGGCCCCGCCGCGCCGCCCGCCCTTGGCCCCGGGGCAGACAAAGCCCCCGCCGAAGCGGGGGCCTGTCCGTATTCCCGGGGAGTACCCGGCGTCGGTCCCGGGCACCCGGCGGCCGGACCATCCGGCGCCGGAAAGCGCTACTTCATGTCCACGGCCTTGACCCAGATCACGGCGTCCTGGGACAGTTCCTTGCCGTTGTGCTCGGTCTGCGGGCCCACGCCCAGGGCCGCGAAGCCCCACCAGCCGGCCTTGGGGATGCCGTAGGTGATGTAGCCGTCGGCGTCGGCGAAGATGGTCTGGGTGACGAAGGCGTCATGCGGGTATTCCACGATGCCGTCCTTGGACACGGCGTTGGCCTTGTAGTCGGGCATGTGGTTCAGGAACTCCACCTCGACCTCGGCGCCGGGCACGGGCTTGCCCTCGGAAAGCACCTGGGCCTTGAAGACGTTGCCGGTCCACAGGCCGTAGGGCTTGATCAGCGGCACGATCTCGCAGGGCAGGCCGGCGGGCTCGGCCCAGTTGCCGGGGATGCCGCCCACGTTGGCCACGACCTTGGTGATCTGCTGCATGTAGACGCCCTCTTCCTCCTCGAAGTAGAAGCCGGGGATGAAGACGAAGGTGTAGTCGCCCATGGAGCGGACATCCTTCTTGGGGATCAGGGCCGAGTAGCCTTTGCCCTTGGACTCGGGGTTGGCCCAGGCGATCTCCTTCAGGTAGCCCTTGAGCTCGATCTTCTGGGGCTCGGCGTCGCCGCGCTGGTACAGGGCGTAGAAGTCCTGCACGCCGCCCATGTCCATGATGTGCCCGGCCTCGGCCGGGTGGGTGAAGACGATGCGGAAGTCCATGTCGCCGCCCTTCTCCTGGGCGATCTCGGGGGTGTGCATCATCATGAAGTGCGCGCTGGCCTGCCCGGACAGGGCGAACACGGCGATCAGGGCCAGGGCCCAGGTCATCTTTTTCATCGGTTCCTCCGCTTGTTGAATTTGATCTTCGATTTCATCGACTGGGGTTTGAAAAAGGGGCCGGGCGGCCCCGCCACGTCAAACGCGCCCGCGACGCCTACTGGACGATGTTCTCGCCCTTGATGACCACCTGGTGGCCCTCACCCGCGTCGAAGGTCACGGAATAGTCGCCTTCGGGCTTGGGGAAGGAGAACTCGCTGTTGGCGTCCATCTTGCCTTCCTGGAGCACGGCACCGGCGCCGTCCTTGACGGTCATGCCCACGCCCGAGGCCGAGGAGCCGTCGGAGAAGCCGCCTTCGCAGGTGATGGTGCCGTCGCCGTTGTCGAAGCAGTCGCACAGGGGCGAATGGGCCACGGCCAGGGACGACACGAGGCAGAATGCCACGAGCAGCAGCAGGTGCTTGACGAATTTCATGATGCGATACCCTCCTTGGGTTGTCTCGTTTGCGGCCCGGAAAGCTCCCGCGCCGTTTTTTCCGGAATGAGGGCCATGCCCACCGTGGCGGCGACGCAAAGCCCGTAGAAAGCCCACATGGCCTGGACGCCGCTCAGCCCCAACAGCCGCCCGCCGGTGAAGACCAGGGTGGCCACGGCCAGGCCCAGCAGGGTCTGGTAGCCGATGGAGAACAGCATCCACTTGCTGGAGTTGGTTTGCATGCGGACCATGATGGACGCCGGGATGCAGGGCGGATACAGGGCCATGAAGAGCATCAGGGCCAGGGCGTGCAGGGGCGTGAAGCCCTCCTCGCCCGCAAGCATGCCCTGCTCCACCGAGCCGCCGCCCTCGCCGTCGATGCCGTAGATGGCGCCCAGGGTGGCGGCGCTGTTCTCCTTGGCGGCGAAGGCCGAAAGCAGGGCGATGTTGATGCGCCAGTTGAAGCCCGCCCACTGGGTCAGGGGCTCCAGGGCCCGGCCCGCCACGCCCAGGAAGCTGGCCTCGAAACGCTCGGCGCGCATGTTCCGGCGCAGTTCCTTGCGGGTGTTGATCACGCCCTTGAGGGCCCGGTTCAGGGCCTTGCCGTCCTTGCCCTCGCGGCTGACCACGGCGTAGAAGACCGGGTTGGCCTCGGCGAAGCGCGCGTTGATGGCGTCTGCCCGGGCCTGGTCGGACACGCCGCGCTTGGCGCTTTTCATGTCCTCCTCGAAGAGGACCAGGGCCAGCACGTCCTCGGGGGCGATGCGGCCCTTGAAGGAGGTCTTGTCCACCTCGGCCATGAAGGCGTCCACGGCGGCGTCGCGCCGGGCGGCGTAGTCCTCCAGCCGCTCGCGGCCGAGGTTGGGGAAGTTGATGAGCATGAACACGATTACCGCCACGGCCACGACCACGGTGACGATCTTCTTCACGAACAGCCAGATGCGCTCCAGGGCCCGGCGCAGCACCCCGCCCGCGGTGGGCAGGTGGTACGGCGGCATCTCCATGATGAACGGCGCGCTCTCGCGGCGGCGCAGCACGGTCAGCGACAGGGCCTTGGCCACGGGCAGAGCCATGAACAGGGTCACCGTGGCGATGAAGAACATGGCCATGCCGGCGTGGTCCGCGAAGTAGGCGCTGATGAGGATGAGGTACAGCGGCACCTTGGCCAGGCAGTTCATCATCGGCGCCACGAGGATGGTGGCCAGCCGGGCGCGCTCGTCGGGGATGGCCTTGGTGGCCATGACCGCCGGGATGGCGCAGCCGCCCACATACACCCCGCCCAGGATCAGCGGCAGCGTGGACTGGCCGTGCAGCCCGAAACGGCGGAAGAGCCGGTCCAGGATGAAGGCCATGCGCGGCATGTAGCCGCTGTCCTCCAGGATGGCGATGAGCGCGAAGAGCAGGAAGAAGATGGGCAGGTAGTTGAGGATGGCCGTGACGCTCTTCACCGTCCACATGCCCAGGGAGCGCAGCAGCGGGTCGTCCAGGAACCCGGCGGCGGGCAGCAGCCCCTCGGTGAAGCTCTCCAGCGAACCCCACACCGGCCAGACCTGCAAGGCCACCCAGCCGCCGAAGACGATGGAGATCTGGTACAGCCCGAGCAGGATCAACACCAGGATCACCGGCCCGGCGAAGCGATGGCAGACGAAGGAGTCGGCCTTGTCGGACAGGGTCCGGCGCTTTTCGCCCGGAACGGTGACGAAACGGCGGAAAATGTCCGCGCAGAGGCGGTGGCGGGTGAAGGCGATGTGCCGGTCGGCCGAGAGCCCGGCCTCGGTTTCGAACCGGGCGCGCAGGGCCTGCACGCGCTCCATGACCTCCGCCGCTTCGGGATGGTGGCGCGCCAGCAGGTTCGCGGCCTCGGCGTCGGCCTCCAGCAGCTTGATGGCCAGCCAGCGCGAGGGGTAGGCCCCGGCGGCCTGCGGGTCTGCGGCCACAAGGTCGCCGATCTCGGCGACGAAGGGCTCCAGGGGCCCGTAGTCCACGGCGAACGCCCTGGCGGGCCCGGCGTCGGCCAGGGCGGCGACGGCGGCCTTGAGCTGCGGGGCGCCCGAGCCTTTCTTGCCCACGGTGGGCACCACGGGCGAGCCGAAGTACTCCTGGAGCCCCCGGGCGTCCACCCCGATGCCGCGCCGCTCGGCCACGTCCATCATGTTCAGGTTGAGCACCACGGGGACGCCCATCTCGAACAGTTGCAGCGTGAGGTACAGGTTGCGCTTGAGGTTCGAGGCGTCGGCCACGTTGATGATGGCCCGGGGCTTGTCGTAGAGGATGAAGTCGCGCGCGACGCGCTCCTCCAGGGAATAGGACGTCAGGCTGTAGGTGCCGGGCAGGTCCACCAACTCCACGGGGCGGCCCTCGGCCGAAAAGCGCCCGCTCTTCTTCTCCACGGTCACGCCGGGGTAGTTGGCCACATGCTGGCGGGCCCCGGTGAGCATGTTGAACACGGTGGTCTTGCCGCAGTTGGGTTGCCCGGCAAGGGCCACAAGAAGCTTCTCCTGACTCACTTACTCCACCTCCACATGGCCTGCCTCGTCGTGGCGGATGCTCATGTGGTATCCGTCAAGTTCCAGCTCCACCGGGTCGACCAGGGGCGCGTTGCGCACGACCTGCACAGCCGCCCCCGGGAAAAATCCCAGGTCCATGAGCCTCTGGCCCAGGGCGCCGCCCGCCGTCAGGCCTTTCACGGCGCGGGTTTCCCCGGGCTTCATTTCGTTGATCGTCATGGGTTCTCCCTTGAAAGCACGTTGACCCGCGCGGGCAGGCCTTAGGCCACCAGCACCTTGCTGGCGATTCCGGCCTCCACCACAACGCGCCCCTGGCCAACGGAAACCAGCATCGGGCCGCTGCCGTTGGCCAGCACGTCCACCTCCACCCCGGGCAGCAGGCCCAGGGATTCCAGGCGCGCCAGCACCCTGGAGCCCGCGTCGATGCCCACGATGAAGGCTTTCTCGCCGGTATGCACTGTCTTGAGCGTCCTTGGGCCGGTCATGGTTCCGCCTTCCCCGCCTCGCGGCGCAGCCCGGGGCGTCTCGCCGCCGGGGTTTCGAATGCCTGAATGAAGTTGAAAATGAAAATCAACGTCTTCTTTAGGAGGCAAACCGCCCAGGCGTCAAGGGGAAAAATGCGTTCGGCAGGAGCAGGCCCGCGCCCTGCCCTGCCCTGCTCCGGCCCGCAGCCTCAGCCGCCGCGCGCCCGGCGGTCGAACCGGAAATACACCCCGCCCACCAGGGCCATGGACACCCCGGAAAAGACCAGCAGCGACTCGACGGAAACCACATCGGCCAGCGG
>NZ_JALNWM010000222.1 GCF_023230885.1 Desulfocurvus sp.
CCGCCCGTTCCCGGAGCGGACCAGCCCGTTCCCGGCGCGGACCAGCCCGCCCTGCCCTACGAGGAGCCCGAAAGCCCGGTCCTCGAACGCTCCGTCCGCCAGGTCGATTTCGCCCTGCTGGAGACCCTGCTCTTCACCGGCTACGACCCCCACGCCATGACCATCCGCGAGACGCGCCTGGAAACCCGGGGCGGGGAGCACTACCACTTCCAGATCGTGGACATCGAACTGGAAAACGGCCCTGGCCGCTTCCTGGACATCCTGGCCCGCTCGCTGGCCAAATGGGCCCCCGAGGCGACCCTGGCCCCCGGCGAACAGGGCGCCTACGTCGTTTCCGTGGCCGGGGTGCCGACCCATGTACTGGAGTTCGCCACCGCCGTGCCCCTGCCCGCACCCCCCGGCCCGCCCGCCGAAGGCCCGGCCACCTGGGGCGCCCTGCTGGCCGTGGTCATCGACGACATGGGCCAGGACCTGCGCTTCGCCCGCGAGCTGGCCGCCCTGCCCTTCCCGGTGACGTTCTCCATCCTGCCCGGCACGCCGCACAACCGCGAGGTGGCCGCCCTGGCGGCCAAGTCCGGGCGCGAGGTGCTGCTGCACCTGCCCATGGAGCCCAAGGGCTGGCCGGGCATCAACCCCGGCCCGGGCGCGCTGTTCACCTTCATGGCCCCCGACGAGATGCGCCGCGTGCTGGCCGCCGACCTGGACGAGGTGCCCGGGGCAGTCGGCGTGAACAACCACATGGGTTCGCGCTTCACGGGCCACGCCGACGGCATGGCCGTGGTCCTCGACGAGCTGCGCGCGCGCGGGCTCTTCTTCCTGGACAGCCTGACCGCCCGGGGCAGCACCGCCGTGGGCCTGGCCCGCGACATGGGCCTGCCCGTCTACCGGCGCAGCGTGTTTCTGGACAACATCCGCGACGTGGGGGCCATCACCCGCCAGATGGAGAAGGCCGCCCGCGCCGCCGCCGCCACCGGGCAGGCCGTGGCCATCGGCCACCCCTACCCCGAAACCCTGGCCGCCCTGCGCCAATGGGCCCAGCGCGAGAACAGCACGGTGAGCATCGTGCATCTCAAAAGACTCAAACCACTCAACTGACCAAGGGAGAACCTGCCATGAAACGCCTGTCCATCCTCGCCGTCCTGGCGATCCTGGCCGGCCTGTGCGCCCCCGCCGCCTGGGCCAGGAACTACACCGTTTCCGTGAACCAGTTCGTGGAACACCCGGCCCTGGACGCCGTGCTGCGGGGCGTGCAGGACAGCCTGAAGGAGCAGGGTTTCGAGGTCGCCTACCACGTCCACAACGCCCAGGCCAACATGGCCACGGCCAACCAGATCGCCCAGGCCATCGCCGGCGAGAAGCCCGACCTCGTGGTCGCCATCGCCACACCCAGCGCCCAGGCCTGCGCCCAGATCATCAAGAAGGCCCCGCACATGGCCCAGGTGCCGCTGCTCTTCTCGGCCGTCACCGACCCCAAGGGCGCCGGGCTGGTGGCCGACCTGCAGCGCCCCGGCGCCAACATCAGCGGCGTCTCGGACATGACCCCCGTGGACCGGCACCTGGAGATGATGCGCGAGATACTGCCCGGCCTGACCGACCTCGGCGTGGTCTACAACTCCGGCGAAGCCAACTCCAAGACCCTGGTGAACATGCTGCGCGAAGCCTGCCAGGCCAGGGGCGTGACCCTGCACGAGGCCTCCGCCGCCAAGACCGCCGACGTGTACCAGGCCACCAAGAGCCTCGCCGGGCGCGCCCAGGCCGTCTATGTGCCCACGGACAACACCGTGGTCTCGGCCCTGGAGTCCATGGTCAAGGTCTGCGAGCAGAACAAGATGCCCCTGTTCGCCGCCGACGTGGACTCCGTGCCCCGCGGCGCCGTGGCGGCCCTGGGCTTCGACTACTACCTCCACGGCAAGCAGACCGGCGCCATGGCCGGGCGCATCTTCGGCGGCGCCTCCGTGGCCGAAACCCCCGTGGAGTTCCAGCAGGGCATGAGCCTGCACCTGAACCTGCCCGCCGCCAAGGCCCAGGGGGTCGACATCCCCGAGGCCGTGCGCGCCAAGGCCGACAGGATCGTGGAATAGGGGCGCCCTTGCACTTGGCCGCAATACACGGTAAGGGCGCGGCCTGGCCGCGCCCTGCCCGTTTTTTCGGCCCGGCGCCACCACACACCCTTTTGCAACCGGATCGCCGCCGATGACTTTCTTCGCCCTCATGGGAGCCCTGGAGCAGGGCCTCGTCTACGGAATCATGGTCCTTGGGGTCTACCTGACCTTCAGGATACTCGACTTCCCGGACCTGACCGTGGACGGCAGCCTGCCCCTGGGCGCCGCCGTGTCCGCCGTGTGCATCACCCAGGGCATGCACCCCGCCCTGTCGCTGCTGGCGGCCATGGCCGCCGGGTTCCTCGCCGGAGCCCTCACCGGCCTGCTCAACACCAAGCTGGGCATCCTGCACCTGCTCGCCTCCATCCTGACCATGACCGCCCTCTACTCGGTGAACATCCGCATCATGGGCGGGCCCAACGTCTCCCTGCTCGGCGTGGACACCGTCCTCGACCCGCTCATGCGCACGGGCCTGCCCGGATACTACGCCTCGCCGCTGCTCTTCGCCGTGCTGGCCGCGGCGGTCATCCTCGCGCTCATCTGGTTCCTGTACACGGAAATGGGCCAGGCCATGCTCGCCACCGGCGACAACCGCCAGATGATCACCAGCCAGGGCGTGGACACCCACAAGGTCATCATCCTCGGCGTGGGCCTGTCCAACGCGCTGGTGGCCCTGGCGGGCGGGCTCATCGCCCAGAACCAGGGCGCTGCGGACGTGAACATGGGCGTTGGCACCATCGTCGCCGGGCTGGCCTCGGTCATCGTGGGCGAAACGGTCTTCGGCAACCGCTCCCTGCCCCGGGCCGTGGTCGCCGCCGTGGTCGGCTCCATCATCTACCGCGTGGCCATCGCCCTGGCCCTGGGCCTGAAGATCGGCTCCTTCAGCTTCACCCCCAGCGACCTGAACCTGATCACCGCCCTGCTGGTGGTCGTGGCCCTCACGGCCCCAAGGCTCAAGAAGAGGTTCGGAAAATGCTAGAACTCTCCGGCCTCACACTCTATTTCCACAAGGGCAGCATCAACGAGGTCCGCGCGCTCTCGGACGTGAACCTGACCATCCACGAGGGCGACTTCATCACCGTCATCGGCTCCAACGGCGCGGGCAAATCCACGCTGCTGAGCGCCCTGGCGGGCTCCTACGCGCCCCACAGCGGCAGCGTGACCATGCGCGGGCAGGACATCACCCGCTGGCCCGAGCACAAACGCGCCCGTTTCATGGGCCGCGTGTTCCAGGACCCCCTGCGCGGCACCTGCGCCAGCCTGTCCATCGCCCAGAACATGGCCCTGGCCCTGCGCCGGGGCAAATGGCGCGGGCTCACGCGCGGAGTCACCGCCGCCGACCGCAGGCTCTTCGCCGCCGAGGTCAAAAAAATCGGCCTCGGCCTGGAGTCGCGCCTGGACGACCGCATCGGCCTGCTCTCCGGCGGCCAGCGCCAGGCCCTGACCCTGCTCATGGCCACCATGGTCCGCCCCGACCTGCTGCTGCTCGACGAACACACCGCCGCCCTGGACCCCAAGACGGCCAACCAGACCCTGCTGCTCACCGAGCACCTGGTCACCTCCCAGAGCCTGACCACCCTCATGGTCACCCACAACATGAACCAGGCCATCAAGCTCGGAAACCGCCTGATCATGCTCCACCAGGGTGAAATCATTCTCGATGTCGCCGGAAAGGCCAAGGAGGAACTCACGGTCAACGACCTGCTGGCCCAGTTCTACAAGGTCAAGGGCGAGGAGTTCAGTTCCGACAAGATGCTGCTCACATGATCCCCGGCGGCCCGGACTTTCCCGCCGGACCGCCGTTTTTCCGCAACCAACCACAGGTATGGAGGACGCAATGGCTCTGGAACGCACCTTTTCCATCATCAAACCCAACGCCGTGGCCAAGAACAAGGTCGGCGCCATCCTGGCCATGATCGAAAACGCCGGGCTCAGGATCGTGGGCACGCGCATGATCCACCTGACCCGCGCCCAGGCCGAGGGCTTCTACGCCGTGCACCGCGAGCGCCCCTTCTTCGACTCGCTGTGCTCCTTCATGTGCTCGGGCCCCGTGGTCGTCTCCGTGCTCGAAGGCGAGGACGCCATCGCCCGCTACCGCGAGATCATGGGCGCCACCAACCCCGCCAACGCCGCCGAGGGCACCATCCGCAAGCTCTACGCCGACGACATCGAGGCCAACGCCGTCCACGGCTCCGACGGCCCCGACACCGCCGCCGTGGAAATCGCCTACTTCTTCAACGCGCTCCAACTGGTGAGGTAGCCACGACATGACCAGCATCGGCTTCATCGGCGTGGGCAACATGGGCAGCGCCATCATCCGCGGCCTGGCCGCGCGCGGCGACGTGACCCTCGCGGGTTACGACCTGAACACCGAGAGCCTCGCGGCCCTCGCCCCCGTGGGCCTCCAGGCCGCCGCCTCGCCCCGGGAACTGGCCGAGCAGTGCCAGATCATCCTGCTCGCCGTGAAGCCGCACCAGGTCAAGGCCGTGCTGGAAGACATCAGCCCCGCCCTGAACCAGGGGCGGACCGTCGTCTCCATCGCGGCTGGCATCACCATGAAAAAACTCCTCAAATGGGCCGACCCCGCCCCGGTGGTGCGCGTCATGCCCAACACCCCGGCCATGGTCGGCGCGGGCGTCTTCGCCCTCTGCCTGGAGGACGAACGCCTGGACCAGCAGCGCAAGGACCTCCTCACCGACCTCTTCCAGGGCCTGGGCCAGGTCCATGTGCTGCCCGAAAGGCTCTTCGACGCCTTCACCGCCGTGGCGGGCTCCGGCCCGGCCTATGTGTTCTACTTCATGGAAGCCGTCATCGAGGCGGGCGTGACCCTGGGCCTCACCCGCCAGCAGGCCACCCGCATGGTCGAGGGGCTCTTCCTCGGCTCGGCCAGGCTCGCCGCCGAGTCCGAGCACCACATCAGCGTCCTGCGCGAAATGGTCTGCTCCCCGGCGGGCACGACCATCGCCGCAACCAACGCCTTCGACGAACACGCCGTGCGCGCCGCCATCCTCGAAGGCGTCCTGCGCTCGGCCCGCCGCAGCAAGGAACTCGGCGACTAGACCGCCCGCCCCCCCGACACAAGCCAAGGCCCGGCCCGCAAACGCGGACCGGGCCTTTCTCGTGCCCCTCCGTTCCGACAACGCAGAACACGGGACACAAGCCCTACGCCAGCCCCCCCCGCACGCGAATGCCCCCCGGC
>NZ_JALNWM010000223.1 GCF_023230885.1 Desulfocurvus sp.
ATCGTCCCGGCTGGACATTTTTTAATACTTGTTGGATAGTTGGACAGCGAACGGCGCACCTCGCCGCTTCGTTCTGGATTCACGCCCCTTTACCCCACGACATGTTTTCGACGAGGAGCGCAATAGAAATGGACGCTGCAACCCTGGTGGAATCCATCGGCAAAGAGTTTGGCCTGGCCCTGAAGCTGAACAAGGATCATGTCGCAAGCCTGATCATCGACGAGAAATTCGAGGTCGAATTCGAATTCGTCGAAAGCATCGGCACGCTTTTCGTTTCCTCATCCCTCGGAAGGCTGCAACCCAGCGGCACGGACGGCATCTGCAAGGCCCTGCTGGAAGCGAACCTGTATGGGAAGGACACGGGCGGAGCCGTCTTTTCCATCGACGAACGCACCGACGAGGTCATCCTTTTCTTCAAGGTCGAGCCTCAAACCATCGAGTACGAGGACTTTCGCGCCATGATGGAGCGCTACCTCAACACGCGCTCGCAATGGATCGCCACCTTCGACGGCCTTGTTGCCGCGAGCGCCGACAAGGCCAGAAAGCGTTCCAGCGTAAGCGAGGCCTTCAACGTCGACAGCGCCATCAGGATCTAGCTGCCCGCGCCCCCTGCTCCACGCCGGGCGCGCCGCCCCGCCAGGCCCGGGGGCATGGAAACTTCCTTGGGGCCGCCTGACAACGACGTTGGCGGCGCGCGCCCGCCACGCCGTCCGGATCGGTCGCCCGGCCCGGAAAACCCTTGTGGCGGGAAGGGCTGACGCTGCGCCTCGCGTGCGTAGCATCCTGAAAAAATGAGTTTTTTTAAGTTTTCCATTCCCGCCCCCAGTGCATGGGCAGGACGTTTCAGCGCAGTGGAAGAATTGGCCGGATAATTGCTTTTCCCCAGGGAAAAGGAGGACATCATGCCCGAAATAGGTGGAATTGGTGCGCAACAGGTTGCCCAGGCGGGGCCCCTTGAACAAGTCGGCGACGTGCAGGGCCCGGGAGACGGTCTTGGCGGCCATCAGGCCCGCGTGGGCAATGCCCCGGGGCGGGGGATCGGACAGCTGCTGAGCTCCATCGCCCACGGGATAGCCAATCTGGTGCGGGGTTTTTGCGATTTCATCGCCAGGATCGGCAACATGATCACGGGCCGGGCCGCCGGCCCCGCGCAGGCGGCCGAGCCCCAGGAGGCGGAACGCGGCCCCAGCCCGCAGCAGGTCATTGAGAGCGCGCGTTCCTGGCGGGTGGACAGCGAGGAGTTCATAGAACGCGGAACGAGCCTGGCCGGATTCCGGGAAGCCAGCATACAATGCATGTCCGACGACAGGGACGTGCAGCAGTTCATAACGGACAACCTGGACAACCCAGACTACAGCAGCGAGCGGTTCACCGGCGTCGAGGACCATCCGAGCGATCCCAGCAAGTTCATCGCCAAATTCGGCGACAAGCAACTGGTCTTCTCCAACCGGATAGGCAGCAACAGTGAATTCCGCGCGGAACTGCTCCGGCAGCAGCTTACGGGCACCCAGTTCGCCAACCTCCGGGGGCTGATCGAACAGAACCACCTCGGCCCGCACGATTCCCTCAGCCTGTACATACTGACCACCCTGACCAACCTGCTGCGGCAGGACACGGAACACATGTCCGTCGAGCAGAAGCATATGGTGCGGGATGCGGTCGCGCAGATGGATTTCGCGCACGGCAAGACGGTGGGCCAGCTGGCGAACCTGTCCTTCCTGGACTAGCGGGACGGCCGCGCCGGTTGCCCGGGCGCCCCGCCTGTTCCGCCCGGCCCCTGCCCCTGCTTTCCGAACCCCTTCGGGCCCTGCCCGAAGGGGTTCTTCTCGTCCGCCGCAGGCGTGGGGGCTGGCACAGCTCCGGGCCGGGCGGCCAGGGCCTAGGGCTGGCGCACGATCTGGGTGCCGATGCCCTCGCGGGTGAACAGCTCAAGGATCAGCGAGTTCTCGATGCGCCCGTCGATGATCTGGGCCTTTTCCACGCCCGCGTCCAGAGCCTCCAGGCAGCATTTGAGCTTGGGGATCATCCCGCCCCGGGCCGTGCCGTCCTCGATGGCCCGCACGGCGTCGCGCACGCTCAGGGACGAGATCAGTTCGCCGTCCTTGCCCAGGACCCCGGCCACGTCGGTGAGCAGGATCAGCCTGCGCGCGCCCAGGGCGCCAGCCACGGCGGCGGCCACGGAGTCGGCGTTGATGTTGTAGGTGCGGCCCTCGTCGTCCACGCCCACGGGCGCGATGATGGGGATGAAGCCCTCGCGCTCCAGGGTGCGGATGAGCACGGGGTTGATCTCCACCACCTCGCCCACCTGGCCGATGTCGATGATCTCCGGGGCCATGGTCGGGTCCTCGGGGGTCACGGCGATCTCCAGCTTGCGGCAGCGGATGGTCCGGCCGTCCTTGCCGGACAGGCCCACGGCCCGCCCGCCGTTCTGGTTCACGAGGTTCACGATCTGCTTGTTCACCGTGCCCGCCAGGACCATCTCCACAACGTTCATGGTCGCCTCGTCGGTGACGCGCAGGCCCTCGCGGAAGGTGCAGTTGATGCCCAGCCTTTCGAGCATCTGGCCGATCTGCGGCCCGCCGCCGTGGACGATGACCGGATTCAGGCCGATGTAGCGCAGCAGGATCACGCATTTGGCGAAGGCGTTTTTCAGCTCTTCGTCCTTCATGGCGTGCCCGCCATACTTGATGACGATGGTCTCCCCGTAGAACTCGCGCAGATACGGCAGGGACTCCAGAAGCAGCTTGGCGACCTTGCTTTCGCGTCTGAGATCTTTCACGGCGGGCTCCCTTGGCGCAGCCGGTTAAAGGATGTAGCGCGACAGGTCGCGGTTGGCCGTCACGTCCGCGAGGTGCGCGCGCACATACTCGCGGTCCACAACCACCGTGAGCCCGCCCCGGTCCGGCGCGTCGAAGGACAGGTCGGACAGCACCTTCTCCATGATCGTATACAGCCGCCGGGCGCCGATGTTCTCCGTCTCCTCGTTGACCCGCTGGGCGAATCCGGCCACCTCGTCCAGGGCGTCGGGGGTGAACTCCAGGGTCACGCCCTCGGTGCCCAGCAGGGCCGTGTACTGCACGGTCAGCGCGTTGCGCGGCTCGGTGAGGATGCGCAGGAACTGTTCCTTGTCCAGGGCGGAAAGCTCCACGCGCAGGGGAAAGCGGCCCTGCAATTCGGGAATCAGGTCCGAGGGCTTGGCCAGGTGGAAGGCCCCGGCGGCGATGAACAGGATGTGGTCGGTGCGGACCATGCCGTACTTGGTGTTGACCACGCTGCCCTCGACGATGGGCAGCAGGTCGCGCTGCACGCCCTCGCGCGAGACCTCGGCCCCGCCCTTGCCCTGGCTGGCGGCGCCGGTGCAGATCTTGTCGATCTCGTCCAGGAACACGATGCCGCTCTGCTCCACGCGCTCGCGGGCGGCCTCCACGACCTTGTCCATGTCCACCAGCTTGGCGGCCTCCTCCTCCACCAGCAGGTCGTACGCCTCGGGCACGGACACGCGCCGCGTCTTTTTCTGGCCGGGGAACAGGCGGCCCATCATCTCGCGGACCTGCATCTCCATGTCCTCCATGCCGGGCATGGCCATGATCCCCACGGGGCCGCCGCCCTGCACGGTGACCTCCATCTCCACCTGGCGCTCGTTCAGGGCGCCCTCGCGCCAGAGCTTGCGCAGCTTCTCGCGGGTGGCGTCGGAGGCGGGCTCCTGGGGCGCGCCCGTGCCCGCCCCGGCCATGAAGCCCAGGCCCGGCTCCGGGGCCTTGCGCGGATAGAGCAGGTCCAAGAGGCGCTCCTCCGCGTTCTTGCGCGCGCGCACGCGCACAAGCTCGGTCTCCTCGGCGCGGACCATGCCCACGCCGATCTCCATCAGGTCGCGGATCATGGACTCCACATCGCGGCCCACATAGCCGACCTCGGTGAACTTGGAGGCCTCGACCTTGAAGAAGGGCGAGCCCGAGAGCTTGGCCAGGCGGCGGGCTATCTCGGTCTTGCCCACGCCGGTGGGGCCGATCATGATGATGTTCTTGGGCGCGATCTCGTCGCGCAGCTCGGGCGGCACCTGCTGGCGGCGCCAGCGATTGCGCATGGCTATGGCCACCATGCGCTTGGCGTCCTGTTGGCCGATGATGAACTTGTCCAGCTCGGAAACGATCTCGCGGGGCGTGAACTGCTGCACGGAAGACTCCCGGCGGCGCGGCGCGCACCCGCCCGCAGGCGGGCGCGCCGGGCGGCCTGCCTATTTTTCCAGGCGTTCCAGGGTGATGTTCTCGTTGGTATAGACGCACATCTCGGCGGCGATGGCCATAGCCTTGCGGGCGACATCCTCGGCGGACAGGGCCGTCTCGCGGCGCAGGGCGCGGGCCGCGGCCAGGGCGAAGGGCCCGCCCGAGCCGATACCCACCAGCCCGTCGTCGGGCTCGATCACGTCGCCGGTGCCCGAGAGGATCAGCACGGTCTGGGCGTCGGCCACCACGAGCATGGCCTCCAGGCGGCGCAGGTACTTGTCCATGCGCCACTCCTTGGCCAGCTCGACGCTGGCGCGGGTAATGTTGCCGCCGAACTGTTCGAGCTTGGCCTCGAAACGCTCGAAAAGCGTGAAGGCGTCGGCCGTGGCCCCGGCGAATCCGGCCAGGATGCGGTCCTTGTACAGGCGGCGCACCTTGCGCGCGGTGTGCTTGAGGGCGATGTTCTGGCCGAAGGTCACCTGGCCGTCGCCAGCCATGGCCACGCCGTGGTCGTCCTTCACGGCCAGGATGGTGGTTCCGCGTAGTTGCATGGAACTCCTCGTGGGGATTGGGGGAAATGGCCCGGCGCGCCTAGCGCCCGGGGCCGGCGAGGTGCTCGCGGGCGGCCCGGGCCCACGTCTCGGCGGCGTCGGCGGAGAATATAACCATGCGTGCCCGCTTGACCAGCCCCCCGGCCAGGCCCCGGGCCAGCTCGGCCACGCCCAGGGCCGCCGCGCGGGCCACGGGAAAGCCGTATGCCCCGCAGGACACGGCGGGGAAATCCACCCGGGCCGCGCCCAGGTCGCGGGCGGCCAACAGGCAGCTGCGGTAGGCCCGGGCCAGCAGGGCGTCCTCGCCGTGGCCGCCGCCGCGCCACACGGGCCCCACGGTGTGGACGACCCAGCGCGCGGCCAGCCCGAAGCCCGGGGTGGCCACGGCCCCGCCCACGGGCAGCGGACCGTTGGCCGCGACCCAGGCCTGCCCGGCGGCCAGCAGCCCGGGCCCGGCGGCACGGTGCAGGGCGCCGTCCACCCCGCCGCCCCCCGCCAGCTCCGGGTTGGCGGCGTTGACCACGG
>NZ_JALNWM010000224.1 GCF_023230885.1 Desulfocurvus sp.
CGTAGGCGCGCTCCTCGCCGCCCGGGGCCGCCTGGGCGGCGGGGCCCACGGGGGCGGCGTCCGCCGGGGGGGCGGCGGGCTCCACGCTGCGGTCTTCGGTGTTCATGACGACCATGACGGCGCTCCCTGGTTCCGGGGTCTGCCTTCCAAGTAAGAGCTTTTGGCAGGGGGGTCAAGGGCCGCCGGGCGCTCCCGGCGGCCCTTGCCGCGCCGCCTAGCTAGCCCTGGGCGCGCAGGATGTCCTCCAGCGCGGCGGCGAAGGAGTCCAGGTCCTCGCGGGTGATGACCAGCGGCGGCACCAGCCGCAGGGATGTCTCGTGGGTCAGGTTGCAGATGAAGCCCCGGTCGAGCAGCGCGCGCCACACGTCGGCGGCGGGCCGCGTCAGCTCCACGGCCAGCATGAGGCCCATGCCGCGCACCTCGGCGATGGTCCCGGGGGTGCGCCGCGCGATGCCCGCGAAAAGCTCCCGGGCGTGGGCGCCCATGAGGGCGGCGTGCTCGGCGAGGTTCTCGGCGAGCATGATGTCCACCACCTTGGAGGCCACGGCGCACACCAGGGCGCCGCCGCCGAAGGTCGTGGCGTGGGCCCCGGGGGCGAAGCCGCGCGCGGCCTCGTCGGTGGCGAGCATGGCGCCCATGGGCAGGCCGCCCGCCAGGGGCTTGGCCACGGTGAACACGTCGGGGGTCAGGCCGTGGTGCTGGTGGGCCCAGAAGCGGCCCGTGCGGCACATGCCGGTCTGCACCTCGTCGACCATGAACAGCACGCCGCGCTCGCGGCACAGGGCCTGGATCCCGCGCACATAGTCGCCGTCCAGGGGCAGCACGCCGCCTTCGCCCTGGATGATCTCCACCAGCACGGCGGCCGTTTGCGGGCTCATGGCCGCGCGCATGGCGTCCAGGTCGCCCTTGGGCACGGTGGTGAAGCCGCCGGGCAGGGGCTCGAAATGCTGGCGGAACTTCTCCTGGCCCGTGGCGGTGACCGTGGCCAGGGTCCGGCCGTGGAAGGAGCCCGACAGGGTCAGGATCTCGTAGGCGTCGCGGCCCTGCACGGTGCGCATGTAGCGCCGGGCGAGCTTGATGGCCGCCTCGTTGGCCTCGGCGCCGGAGTTGCAGAAGAAGACCTTGCCCGCGTGGCTTGTGCCGAGCAGCTTTTCGGCCAGTTCCGCCTGCTCGCGCTGGTAGAACAGGTTGGAGACGTGCACCAGCTTGGCGTATTGGCGGTTTATGACCTCCAGCAGCTCGGGACGGCTGTGCCCCAGGCTGCACACGGCGATGCCCGCCACGAGGTCGAGGTGGCGCTTGCCGTCCACGTCCCACAGGTGGCAGCCCTGGGCCCGGTCGATGGCCAGGGGATAGCGGCCGTAGGTGTTGCAGATCAGTTGTTCGTCCCTGGCCTTGATGTCGTCGAAAGCGCTCATGGATGACTCCGTGGCGTTACAGTGTTCCGGTATGTCCGAACCCGCCGCCTCCGCGGCTGGTGTCGGAAAGCTCCTGGGCCCGGACAAGGGCCGCCTGGAACACGGGAAGCAGCACCAGCTGTGCGATGCGCTCCCCGCGCCGGATTCGTCGTCGCTCGCCGGAGGTGTTGAGCAGTGAGACGATGATTTCGCCGCGGTAGTCGGGATCGATGACGCCCACGCCCTGGCTGACGGTCAGCCCCTGGCGCGCGCCAAGGCCGCTGCGCGAGAACACGAAGCCCGCCACCCCGGGGGCGGCGATTTCGATGGCCATGCCCGTGTGGAAGGCGTGGCGGCCCCCGGCGGGGATCTCCACCTCGTCCTCGTCCATGCAGGCGCGCAGGTCGATGCCCGCGCTGCCCGGGGTGCCGGGGCTTGGCGGGTTCTGCTCCAAGAGCGGATGGAGGTATTTGACGCGGACCTCGACGGCGGCGGGTGCCGCCGGGGCGGTTGCGGCGGGGCGGGGCATGGCGGCTCCTGGCTTGGTGTGGCACAAGGCCCGCGCCCCGGAAAGGGCGCCGGGCGGTCGGATTGCAGTAGCCCCATTGGCGGGTGAAGTCAAAGCCCGGGCGGGCGGGCGGGGCGCCGGGCCGGGGGCGCCCCGGCCGGAGGGGCCGGTCCGGGGCCCTCCGTCGGCCTTGCCTTTTCCTGCCCGGGTTGGCAGATAGGAAGGACGGCGGGCAGCCGTCCAAGGACGGCCCCGCCGGACAAGCCGTTCGCGCCTCGCGAACCGCCCGCGCGCGGGCGCCGCCGCACCCTGACGACGACCCCCCTCGGGGGAGGAGCCTTCCATGAAGCCCATCCAGACCTACAGCGTCGTGCCCAAGCTGCCCAGGAACCTCAAGCCCTTGTGGGATCTGGCCTTCAACTTCTGGTTCTCGTGGAACGACAAGGTCGAGGCGCTGTTCTCGCGCATCGATGTCCGCCGCTGGCGCGAGAGCGACGGCAACCCCGTGGCCTTCATCAACGCCATGTCACAGCAGGAACTGACCGACCTGTCCAACGACCAGCTTTTCCTGGACCGCCTGGGCGAGACCCACGCGGACCTCATGAGCTACCTGGGCAAGGCGGCCTCGGCGGTGGAGTTCAAGGCCCGCGAGGACGGCCAGCCCGTGGTGGCCTATTTCTCCTTCGAGTTCGGCATCTCGCCCGCGCTGCCCATCTATTCCGGCGGCCTGGGCATCCTGGCGGGCGACCACCTCAAGTCCGCCAGCGACCTGAACCTGCCCCTGGTGGGCGTTGGCCTGTGCTACCAGCAGGGCTACTTCCGCCAGTACCTGACGCCCGACGCCTGGCAGAACGAGCGCTACCCGGTCTACGACTTCGAGCAGATGCCCCTGACCCTGGTCTGCGACGAGCACGGCCACCCCGTGCGCTTCGGCGTGGACTTCCAGGGCAGCGACGTGCTGGTCCAGGTCTGGAAGGCCGCCGTGGGCCGCGTGGCGCTTTATCTCATGGACACCAACCTCGCCGAGAACCCGCCCGAGTTCCGCCAGCTGACCACCCGCCTGTACGGCGGGGACCTGGAGATGCGCCTCAAGCAGGAGATCCTGCTTGGCATCGGCGGCATCAAGGCCCTGGCCGCCCTGGGGCTCACGCCCTCGGTGATCCACATGAACGAGGGCCATTCGGCCTTTGCGGGGCTCGAGCGCATCCGGGTGTTCATGAAGCACAGGGGTCTGCCCCTGGAGGCGGCCATGGAGCTTACGGCGTCGAGCTGCGTGTTCACCACGCACACCCCGGTCCCGGCGGGCAACGACCGCTTCCCGCCCGACCTGATGCAGCGTTTCTTCGAGCCCTATGCCCGCGACATGGGCCTGGCCTTCAAGGTCTTCCTGGCCCTGGGGCGCGAAGACCCGCGCGACGACGCCGAGCCCTTCTGCATGACCGTGCTGGCACTGCGGCTGTCGCGCTTCAACAACGGCGTGAGCCGGCTGCACGGCAAGGTCTCGCGCAAGATGTGGGAGCGCGTGTGGCCGCAGTTTCCCCTGGAGGACGTGCCCATCGGCGCGGTGACCAACGGCGTGCATCAGCCCACCTGGGTCGCCGACGAAATGGCCCTGCTGTACGACCGCTTCCTGGGCGGCAACTGGCGCGAGGACCCGGACTGCGAGCGCGTGTGGCGCAACGCGGAGACCATCCCCGACGCCGAGCTGTGGCGGACCCACGAACGGCTGCGCGAGCGCCTCGTGGGCTTCGTGCGCCAGCGCCTGCGCGACGAGCTGCTGGCCCGGGGCGCGCGCCACAGGGACATCGAGGCCGCCGACGATGTGCTCGATCCCCAGGCCCTGACCATCGGCTTCGCCCGGCGCTTCGCCACCTACAAGCGCGCCAACCTGCTGCTGCGCGACAAGGAGCGCCTGCTCAGGCTCATCAGCGACCCGGCGCGCCCGGTGCAGTTCGTCTTCGCGGGCAAGGCGCACCCGCGCGACAACGAGGGCAAGCGGCTGATCCAGGAGCTGGTGCAGCTTTGCCGCAGCGCGGACTGCCGCAACAAGATGGTCTTTTTGCCCGACTACGACATGGAGTGCGCGGCGTACATGGTCCAGGGCTGCGACGTGTGGCTGAACACCCCGCGTGTGCCCCTGGAGGCCTGCGGCACCAGCGGCATGAAGGCCATGTCCAACGGCGTGCTGCATGTGAGCACCCTGGACGGCTGGTGGGCCGAGGCCTACCGCCGCGACAACAGCCTGGGCTGGGCCATCGGCCAGGGCGAAATCTACGACGATCCCGAGCACCAGGATTTCGTGGAAAGCCAGACGCTGTATACGCTGCTGGAGTCGGACATCGTGCCCGAGTTCTACGAGCGCGGGCACGGCGGGTTGCCGCGCAGCTGGACCCGGCGCATGAAGCGCGCCCTGCTGGAGCTGGGCCCGGTGTTCAACGCCCACCGCATGGTGGAGGACTACGCGCGCCACGCGTACATCCCGGCTTCGGAGAACTTCCGGACCCTGGCGGCGGACGGCTTCGCCAAGGCCCGCGAGCTGGCCGAGTGGCGCATGGAGATGATGACCCGCTGGGGCGGCACGGCGGTGCGCGCCGTGCAGGCCCGCGAATCCGCCGGGCGGCTGTATGTGGGCGAGGCCGTGGACGTGGTCTGCGAGGTGAACCTGAACGGCATCGCCCCGGAGCATGTGAGCGTGGAGATCTATGCCGGGCCCCTGGACCACGAGGGCACCTTCACCGCACGCAAGGCCAAGGCCATGGAGCCCGCGGGCAACACCTCCGACGGCTGGCTGCGCTACGCGGGCATGCTCAAGCCCGGCGAGCCGGGCCGCTTCGGCTTCACCATCCGCATGCTCCCCCGCCATCCCAACCTGCTGGACCCGCGGTCCCTGGGGCTGATCCGCTGGGCGTGAGGGAAGGGGCGAAGCAGAGGCGAAGGAAGGGGACGGAACTCCGGCCCGGATTGGTTGGATGAGGAAAGAAAAGAGGACAGGCCCTGCCGCTGGCGGCAGGGCCTGTCCTTGTTGAAATATGTGTCCGGCGTACGGTGTCCGGCGCCTGTCGCGCCGCCTCCCCGGCGCCCTGCGGGCCGCAGGGCGCTTTCGGCCATGAAGGCCGAGCGGGGCATGCCCCGGGGCCTGCCCCGGGCCCTGGCCGTGCGATCGATGGCGTTGAGCACCTGCGCGGGCATGGTGATGTTTGCGGGCACTGCCCTGCGCTTGAGGAGGGCTCCGTCCACAATCCGCGATCAGCGCCGCGCCGTCCCTGGCTCCTTCGCTGGCCGGGCCGGTTTCCGGGGGCCTGCGGCGAAGGGCCTTTGTCTGCTGGGCCCGTTTGCCCTCAGCCCAGCTCCCGCACCGCCTCCTCCAGGTGGTCGAGCCAGAGGGCGGCGA
>NZ_JALNWM010000225.1 GCF_023230885.1 Desulfocurvus sp.
CGCCGGACATGGCGCAGCCCCGCCCCGGGGCTGGCCGGAGATGAAAACCACCGCTTTTGGGCCAGTCGTTTTTTCAAAACGAAAAATAAGCCCTGTTTGTTTTTCGTATTGCCAAAAAATCGAGCATGGTTTATTTTGGTTTTGTTCTGTATCCTTGAATCTCGGGCCAAGACCGCCCCAAGAAGGAGGAACCCCCGGCGTGACCGTCCTCGACCTGACGCATTCCTGCGACATGCAGTTCGTGGCCGAGGTGGCCCGCGAGAGCGGCCAGAACCTCACCCTGTGCTACCAGTGCGGCAACTGCACCGCCGGGTGCCCCTTCACCTTCGCCTACGACCTGCCCGCCTCCAGCGTCATGCGCGCCCTGCAATGGGGCCAGCGCGAGGCGGTGCTCTCGTGCCGGTCCATCTGGATCTGCGCCACCTGCAAGACCTGCTCGACCCGCTGCCCCAACAACATCGACGTGGCCCGCATCATGGAGGTGCTGCGCCAGATCTCGCGGCGCGAGGGCTACGCCCCTGAAAAGCAGATCAAGCAGTTCCAGGACAGTTTCCTGCAATCGGTGATGCGCCACGGCCGCGTGTTCGAGCTGGGCACCATGATGAGCTTCATCGCCCGCTCGCGGCGGCTGACGGACATGGACCTCGGGCCCAAGGCCCTGGCCCGGGGCAAGCTTTTCCTGCGCGCGCGCGACATCCGGGGCCGCGACGAGGTGGAGCGGATTTTCCGCCGCTACCGGGAGAGCCTGGAGAAATGAGCCCCCGTTTCGCCTACTACCCGGGCTGCTCCCTGGAGGGCACGGCCCAGGACTACGACCGCTCGGGGCGCGCCTGCTGCGCGGCCCTGGGCATCGAGCTGGCCGAGATACCCGACTGGAGCTGCTGCGGTTCGTCCCCGGCCCATGCCGTGGACGCGGTGCTCTCCGGCGCCCTGGCCGCGCGCAACCTCGGCTTGGCCCGCCAGGGCGGCTTCGGGGCCGTGGTCACCCCGTGCCCCAACTGCCTGGTCAACCTGCGCACCGCCGCGCGCGACCTGGACGACCCCGCCCGGCGCGAGCGCATCAACGCGCTGCTGTCCGTGCCCTGCGAGGGCGGGCTGCCCGCAGTGTCGCTGCTCCAGGCCCTTTTCGAGCAGGCCGGGCCGCAGGCCCTGGCCGACGCCGTGGTCCGGCCCCTGGCCGGGCTCAGGGTCGCGCCGTACTACGGCTGCATCCTGCACCGCCCGCCCGGGCTCATGGCCTTCGACGACCCCGAGAACCCCGTGGCCATGGACGCGCTCCTGGAGGCCGCCGGGGCCGAGGTCGTGGCGTTTCCCTTCAAGACCGAGTGCTGCGGCGCCTCCTACGGCGTGCCGCGCAAGGATCTGGTCATGGAGCTGTCGGGCCGCCTGCTGGAGGCCGCCGCCGACCTGGGGGCCGACGCCCTGGCCGTGGCCTGCCCCCTGTGCCAGATGAACCTGGACCTGCGCCAGGACCAGATCGCCGCCGCCCGCCGCCGGGCCTTCGGCATCCCGGTGTTCTATTTCACGCAGCTCCTGGGGCTGGCCCTGGGGCTGGACCGGGCCGACCTGGGCCTGGACCGGCTGGTGGTGCCTCCGGGCGGGGTGTTGCGCAAGCTCGGGACGGAGGGCTGACCATGCGCCTGGGCGTCTTCGTCTGCCACTGCGGCAGCAACATCGCCGCCACCGTGGACTGCGCGGCCGTGGCCCTGGCCGCCCGCGCCATGCCCGACGTGGCCTTCGCCGCCGATTCGGTCTACACCTGCTCCGAGCCCGGCCAGGAGGCCATCGTGGCCGCCGTTGCCGAGCACGGGCTGGACGGCGTGGTGGTCGCCTCGTGCAGCCCCCGGATGCACGAGCGGACCTTCCGGCGCACCGTGGCCCGCGCGGGGCTCAATCCCTACATGTTCGAAATGGCCAACATCCGCGAGCACGTCTCGTGGGTCGGGCGCGACAAGGAGCGCAATACGGCCAAGGCCACGGACCTGGTGCGCATGGCCGTGGAGAAGCTGCGCCGCAACCGCCCGCTCACGCCCCGGGAGTTCCCGGTCACGCGGCGGGTGCTGGTCGTGGGGGGCGGGGTGGCCGGCATCCAGGCCGCCCTGGACTGCGCCGACGGCGGGCTGGAGGTCGTGCTGGTGGAGCGCGCCTCGTCCATCGGCGGCAAAATGGCCCAGCTGGACAAGACCTTTCCCACCGTGGACTGCTCGTCGTGCGTGCTGGGCCCGCGCATGGTGGACGTGGCCCAGCACCCGGGCATCACGCTGCACGCCTACAGCGAGGTGGCCTCCGTGTCGGGCTGGGTGGGCAATTTCGAGGTCGCCGTGCGCCGCAAGGCCACCTATGTGGACTGGAGCAAGTGCACCGGCTGCGGCGAATGCGTGAAGAAGTGCCCGGCCCGGGACGCGCCCGACCCCTTCAACGCCGGGCTGGCCCCGGCCAGGGCCATCAACATCCCCTTTCCCCAGGCCATCCCCAAGAAGGCCGTGATCAACCCCGCCCACTGCAAGCAGCTGACCACGGGCAAGTGCGGGGTCTGCGCCAAGGTCTGCCCCTCGGGGGCCATCGACTACGCCATGACCGAGACCACCGTCACCGAGAAGGTCGGCGCCATCATCGTGGCCACGGGCTACGAATTGTTCGACCCCAAGGTCTACGGCCAGTACGGCGGCGGGCGCTACCCCGATGTGATCACCTCCATGCAGTACGAGCGGATGCTCTCGGCCAGCGGGCCCACGGGCGGGCATGTGCTGCGCCCCTCCGACGGCCGCGAGCCGCGAAGCGTGGTCTTCATCCAGTGCGTGGGCTCGCGCGACCGGCATATCGGCCGCCCCTACTGCTCGGGCTTTTGCTGCATGTATACGGCCAAGCAGGCCATCCTGACCCGCGACCACGTTCCCGGCGCCCAGACCTATGTCTTCTACATGGACATCCGCTCCCCGGGGAAGGGCTACGACGAGTTCATCCGCCGGGCCATGGAGGAGTACGGGGTGCGCTACGTCCGGGGCCGCGTTTCGCGCATCTTCCCCAAGGGCGACCGGCTGGTGGTGCGCGGGGCGGACACGCTCATGGCCGCCCAGGTGCAGGTGGAGGCGGACCTGGTGGTCCTGGCCGTTGGCGCCGAGCACGCCCCGGGCGCCCACGAGCTGGCCGCAACCCTGCGCGTGTCCATCGACGAGCACGGTTTCTTCATGGAGGGACACCCCAAGCTCCGGCCCGTGGAGACCAACACGGCGGGCGTGTATCTGGCCGGAGCCTGCCAGGGGCCCAAGGACATCCCGGCCTCCGTTTCCCAGGCCAGCGCGGCGGCGGCCAAGGTGCTCGGGCTGTTCGCCCGGGGCACCCTGGCCAGCGACCCGCAGGTGGCCCTGGTGGACCCGCGCCGCTGCGTGGGCTGCCTCAAATGTCTGAAGACCTGCCCCTTCGGCGCCATCCGCGAGGAGCAGGGCCGGGACGGGGCCGTGCGCGCCCAGGTGGTGGAGACCGTGTGCCAGGGCTGCGGCGTGTGCTGCGTGACCTGCCCCCAGGGCGCCGTGCAGCTCCAGCATTTCACCGACGACCAGATCCTCGCCGAGGTGGAGGCCCTATGCCGGATCCCGCTGCCGACCTGCGGATAATCGGCTTTCTGTGCAACTGGTGCTCCTACGGCGGGGCCGACACCGCCGGGGTCGCCCGGCTGGCCCAGCCCACGGACCTGCGCATCGTGCGCGTGCCCTGTTCCGGGCGCATCGACCCGCTGTTCATCGCCAAGGCCTTCTACGGCGGGGCTGACGGGGTGCTGGTTTCGGGCTGCCACCCGCGCGACTGCCACTACTCCGAGGGCAACTACCATGCCCGGCGGCGCCTGGAGCTTTTCCTGCGCCTGCTGCCCGCCCTGGGCATCGACCCGGGCCGCTTCCTGTACACCTGGGTCTCGGCCTCCGAGGGCCAGCGCTGGCAGCAGGTGGTCGCCGATTTCACGGCCCGCGTCCATGCCCTGGGGCCCATGCCCCGGCTGCGCGAAACCGACCTCGCCGCCGCGGCCCTGTGCCACCCGGCGGCCCCGCAGGAGGGCGCATGAGCACCGCGCAAGACGCCGCCAGCCTGGAGACCCTGCGCGCCGAGCTGCGCCGTGCGGCCTGCGACGCCCTCCAGGCCGGGGCGGAGCTGGTCCTGGGCTGGGGCCCGGGGCCCGACCCGGCGACCCTGGCGCCCCTGTTCGCCGCCAGCCCCGGGGAGTGCGCGGCCCTGGACTTCGGCCCCGGGGCCGTGCAGAACCTGGCGGGGCACCTGCGCGCCCTGGCCGGGCGCAAGGTGGCCGTGTGCGTCAAGGGCTGCGACAGCCGCAGCGTGGCCCAGCTCCTGGCCGAGGGCCTGCTGCGCCGCGAGGAGCTGGTGCTCATCGGCCTGCCGTGCGCCGGGGTGCTGGACCGGACCCGGCTGGCGCCCGGGGCCCCCGCGCCCGGCGACTGGGCCTGCGCTGCGCCCGACGAGCTGCTGGACCCCCGCTGCCTGCGCTGCCGTTTTCCAAACCCCGTGCTGGCCGACGTGACCATCGGCCCCGGGCGCGCCCCGCGCGAGCCCGAGGGCGGCCCCCACGCCGACCTGGACGCCTTCCTGGCCAGGCCGGTGGAGGAGCGCTTCCGCCACTGGGAGCGCGAACTGGGGCGCTGCCTGCGCTGCTACGCCTGCCGCAACGCCTGCCCGCTGTGCGTGTGCCGCGACCATTGCCTGGCCGAGACGCGCCGCCCGGGCTGGCTCAGCCAGTCCTCGTCCGTGCGCGAGAAGCTGCTTTTCCAGGTCATCCACGCCGTGCACACCGCCGGGCGCTGCACCGAGTGCGGCCAGTGCCAGCGGGCCTGCCCCGTGGACATCCCCGTGCTGACCCTGAAGCGCGTGCTGGCCCGCGAGGCCGAGGCCCTTTTCGGCCACGTCGCGGGCACGGACCCGGCCCAGGTCCCGCCGCTTCTGACCTTCCGCGCCGAGGAGCCGACCATCCCCGACCACGGGGCCGAGGAGGGCCGATGAACCAGAGCGGACTGCTGTTCCTGCCCCGGGAGGCCCTGGGGCCGTGGCTGCGGGCCCTGGCCGGGGAGCGGCGCGTGCTGGCCCCGGTGCGGCGCGGGCCCGCCGTGCTTTTCGGCCCGCCGGATTTCGATGCGCCCCAGGGGCAGGAGGGCTCCCTGGTGCTGGACCGGCCCGCCGCCCAGTCGCCCCGGGGGGCCGTGCTGCCCCAGACCGAGGATCTCCTGCACCTGCACTTCACCCGCGACCCCGAGACCGGCCGGGCCCACACCGACGTGCGCGTGCCCCC
>NZ_JALNWM010000226.1 GCF_023230885.1 Desulfocurvus sp.
AGGGCGGAGCCGTCGGGGCTCCGCAGGCCCTCGTCCAGGAAGGGCAGCTCCGTGTCCACCACGAACACGTCGGGCCGGGGCTCGCCCTGGGCCGCGCGGCGCAGGGCCGCGCCGTCGGCCGCAAGGACCACGCGCCAGCCCCGGGCGGCGAACTCGCGCGCCAGGAAGCTGCGGATGCGCGGGTTCTTCTCGGCCAGGGCCACCAGGGGCGCCCGCAAGCTGGACTCGGCACTGCTCATGGCCCACGGAAAAGCAACGCCCGTGCCAGGGGCAAGGGGTTCGCCCAAATAATATAAAGAATTGAAAACAAAGGGATTAATTGCCGGAGATGCGCGATGGAGCCAGCCCGGCGGAGCGCCGGGGGGCCATAGGGTGTCAGGATTCTTTACACACTGTAAACGGGGCAGGGATACAGGACGGCGGAGACACGCAGCCCCGGGCAGGCCGCGGGCGGGACAGGCCACCCTGCCCCGGCCTGCCTGCCCGGGAGGAGGAAACGGAAGGCTGCCCCCGCCCTGCCCGCCCGCGCGGGGCCGTCGTGCGGGCCCGCGTCAACGGTATTGCACGGGACCGCCGCTGGCCCGGTGCGCCGGAATCCACAAGCGCCAGGGGTGTCCCCGCCCCTGCGCGGGGGCGCCGAACCTCTCGCGGATGTGGAAGGTGATGCGCAAGGTGTCCCCGCCCCTGCGCGGGGGCGCCTGTCCGAGCGCGTCGCGTATTGGTCGCGCCTTGGGCGCCCCCGGGGCGGCGGGCACGGGCGGCCGGGGGGGAGAGGAGCCGCGAATGGACGGGCCGCGCCCTCAGCCGCCCAGGGAGCGAGCGAGCATCGCCAGCCCCAGGATGAAGACCAGCACGGTCAGCAGCGAGCGGTAGCCGTCGTCGCCCAGGCGCAGGTAGAGCCGCCGCCCGGCCAGGACCCCGGCGACCATGAACGGCGTGCAGACCAGGGCCAGCCGCAGGGGCTCGGGGGTGATCAGCCCCTGCCAGGCCTGGGCCAGGATCACGAACAGCCCCGTGGTGCAGAAAAAGCCGACCAGGGTGGCCTTGACGCGGTCCTTGTCCCAGGGTTGCAGGGACACATAGACCAGGATGGGCGGCCCCTGGGAGCTGAGGGCCCCGCCCAGGCACCCGGCCGCGAACCCGGCCGCGGCCATCCACAGCCGCCCCACCCGGCGCGGCACCGGGCGCGCCAGCCACTGGTACAGCGCGTAGAGCACCAGGAGCGCCCCCAGCGAGCCCTGGAGCCAGGCCACGGGCAGCGCCGTCAGCAGCCACACGCCCACCGGGATGCCCGGCAGGGTGGCCACGGTCAGCGGGACCACGCTCTTCCAGTCGGCCCGGAAGCCGTGCTGCCACAGGATGAGCAGGTTCAGCACCTGGGCGAGCAGCACCAGGGCCACCACGGCCACCCGGAAATCCACGAGCAGGGCCAGGATGGGCAGGGAGAAGAAGACGAAGCCGAAGCCCGCCGTGCCCTGGATGAAGGCGGCGACGAAGATGATGGCGGCGATGGCGGCGGTGGTGGCGGACAGCATGGGGGCGGGCCTCGCGGGGGCGGTGGACGCGCGGGAGGCGGAACGCGCGCCGCGCACCGGGGGGTCATAGCCTTCCCCGCAGGCGGAGTCCAGCGCCGGGCGCCCCTTTTTCCCCGCACGGCTGGACAGCCCGGCGGATTTGGTTCTACACCGGTGCGGGGGCCCCGCCGGGGCGCATCCACCCCGCCAAACCAGCCGGAAAGGGACACATGCCAGACCACGCCAGCACCCCAAGCCCCCTGCGCAGGCGCTTTGTCGTCACCGGCGCCGTGCAGGGAGTGGGCTTTCGGCCCTTCGTCCATCGCCTGGCCCGCGAGCACGCCCTCACGGGCAGCGTGCGCAACACGCCCGAGGGCGTGGCCGTGGAGGTCCAGGGGCCGTCCGGCGCCGTGGACGCCTTCGGGCACGACCTGCTGCACCGCCTGCCGCCCCTGGCGCGCATCGTCTCCTGCGCGCGCGCCGAGCTGGAGGCCGTTCCCGGCGAGACGGCCTTCGCCATCCTGGCCAGCACGGCGGGCCAGGGCCACAACGTGCTCATCAGCCCCGACACCGCCACCTGCGCCGACTGCCTTGCGGACATGGACGACCCCGCCGGGCGGCGCCACGACTACCCCTTCACCAACTGCACCAACTGCGGCCCGCGCTACACCATCACCCGCAGCGTGCCCTACGACCGGGCGACCACGTCCATGGCCTGCTTCCCCCTGTGCCCGGACTGCGCCCGCGAATACGCCGACCCCGGCGACCGGCGCTTCCACGCCCAGCCCAACGCCTGCCCCGTGTGCGGCCCGCGCCTGTGGCTGGCCGATGCCTCGGGCCGCGAGCTGGCCAGCGGCGGAGAGGCCATCGCCGCCGCCGCCCGGGCCCTGGCCGGGGGCGCCCTGCTGGCCATGAAGGGCCTGGGCGGGTTCCACCTGGTCTGCGACGCGGCCGACGCCCGGGCCGTGGCCCTGCTGCGCGAGCGCAAGCACCGCTACGGCAAGCCCCTGGCGCTGATGGTCGCCGACCGGCAGGCCGCCCGGGCCCTGGCCCGGCTCGACGCCCCGGCCCTGGCCCAGCTCACGGCCCCGGCCCGGCCCATCGTCCTGGCCCCGGCGCGAAGGCCCTCGCCCCTGGGCCCGGCCCTGGCCCTGCTTGCGCCCGACACCCCCGAGCTGGGGCTGATGCTGCCCTACACGCCGCTGCACCATGTGCTCTTCAAGCGCTACGCCGAGGCCCGGGCCAGGGCGGGCGCCCCCGGGCAGCCCGACGGCCCCGGGGCCCCGCCCTGCCCCCCGGCCCTGGTCATGACCTCGGGCAACCTGAGCAGCGAGCCCATCTGCACCGGCAACCGCGAGGCCCTGGCCCGGCTGGCGGGCGTGGCCGACATCTTCCTGCTGCACGACCGCGACATCCTCGTGCGCTGCGACGACTCGGTGCTGCGCGTGGTGGACGACGGCGCGCCGGACGGCCCCGGGCCGCAGTTCCTGCGCCGGGCGCGCGGGTTCACCCCCGCCCCGGTGTTCCTTTCGCGCCCGGGGCCCACGGTGCTCGGCGCCGGGCCGGAACTCAAGGCCACCCTGTGCCTGACCAAGGGCGACCAGGCTTTCGTCAGCCAGCACATCGGGACCATGGAAAACCTGGAAACGAGCGGCTTCTATCAGGAAATGGCCGCGCACCTCCAGGACGTGCTGCGCGTGGAGCCCGGGGCCGTGGCCCACGACCTGCACCCCGACTTCATGACCACGGCCTTCGCCCGCGAATACGCCGCCGCGCGGGGCCTGCCGCTCTTCCCCGTGCAGCACCACCTGGCGCACATCCACGCCGTCATGGCCGAAAACCGCTTCGACGGCGCGGTCATCGGGCTGGCCCTGGACGGCACGGGCCTGGGCGAGGACGGCACCCTGTGGGGCGGCGAGTGCCTGTTGGTGGACAACCAGGAGCCCTGCCACGAGCGCCTGGGGCACTTCAGCCCCGTGCGCCTGCCCGGGGGCGAGGCCGCCATCCGCGAGCCCTGGCGCGTGGCCCAGGCATTCCTGCACGCCCTGGGCGTCGCCGAGCCCCGGGGCCGCCCCTGGCCCTGGCTGGCGGCCCACGGCCCGGCCTCGGCCCTGGTGGCCCGGATGCTCGAACGCGAGCTGAACAGCCCGCTGACAACGAGCTGCGGCCGGCTGTTCGACGCCGTGGGCGCCATGCTGGGCATCAAGCTCGTGGCGGCCTACGAGGCCGAGGCGGCCATCGCCCTGGAGAGCGCGCAATACGGCCCGGGCGGCCAGGACGACGAGTCCGGCTACGACGTGCCCCTGCGCGGCGCGGCCCAGCCCGCCCAGCTCGACACCCTGGCCCTGTTCGCCCAGGTCCTGGCCGACTGGGAGGCCGGGGTGCCCGCCGGGACCATCAGCCGCCGCTTCCATCTCGGGCTGGTGCGCGGGCTGGCGGACATGGCCGCCGCCTTCGCCGCCGCCACGGGCCTGGACCATGTGGCCCTGTCCGGCGGGTCCATGCTCAACCGCACCCTGGCCACCCTGCTGCCCCGGGCGCTGCGCGCGCGCGGGCTGGAGCCCCTGGTGCACCGGGCCCTACCCCCGGGCGACGGCTGCATCAGCCTGGGCCAGGCCGCCCTGGCCCTGCGCCTGCTGGAGGGCGGCCCGGGCGGAACCTGCCACGGGCATTTGTCAACGCCAGTGTAAACATGATAGGGTCGCACCGGGAATACGCAAAAACCGATAACCACCCACCCCGGAGCCGCCATGCGCCGCGCCCTCTGCATCCTGCCGCTCCTGGCCCTGCTGCTGGCGCCGGGCCTCGCCGCCCCGGGCGACGCCCCGGCCCGCGTGGTGACCCTGGCCACCCTGGACTGGCCGCCCTACGTCGGGCCGGACCTGCCCGCCCAGGGCTGCGTGGCGGCCGTCGCCCGGGAGGCCCTGGCCCGCTCGGGCCTTGAGGCGCGCTTCGTGTTCCTGCCCTGGCGCCGCGCCCGGGAGGCGACCCTGGCCGGGCACTACGACGGCTATCTGCCCGCCTACGCAGACGCCGAAAGCGGCCGCAAAGCCCTCTGCACCCGGCCCTTTCCCGGCGGCCCGCTGGCCCTGTTCACCCGCTCGGAATCCGAATGGCGCTATACGGGCATCGAAAGCCTGCGCGGCCTGCGCGTGGGCGTGGTCCTGGGCTACAGGAACACCCGCCAGATCGACCATACGCCCTGGCTCGCCCTGAACAGGAGCCCGGACGACCTGACCAACCTGCGCGCCCTGCTGGCCGGGCGGGTGGACGTGGCCGTGGCCGACGCCTATGTGGCCGCGCACCTGGCCCCGGAACTGGCCGGGGAGAAGTGCGACCTGCGCCTGGCGGCCGTGCTTGAGGAAAAGGCCCTGACGGTCTGCTTCCCCCGGCTGCTGCCGGACCACGAAGCCCTGGCGCGCGCCTTCGCCCAGGGCATGGACTCCATGCGCGCCGACGGCACCCTGGAACGCCTGCTGCGCGAACACGGCTGCGCCGCGCCAGCCCCCCGCATCCCCTGCCCCTAGCCGACCGCGGGGAAAACCAATCTTAGCGGACCGTTCAGGGGGGCGGGCGGCAAGGGCGCGGAAGAGTCCAGGGGCGCGGCGGACCTCATGCGCACAAGGGGCCTGGATTTTCCGGCGGCGCAGC
>NZ_JALNWM010000227.1 GCF_023230885.1 Desulfocurvus sp.
ATCTTCCTGCGCCGGAACCAGGGGAGGCCGTCGCCGGGCGGGGGCTCCAGGGCGACAGGGGCGGCGGGCTCCTCCTCGGGCTGCTCCTCCTCCTCTTCCTCTTCGTCCTCGTCGAGGAAGGGGGCGTCCTCAAGGTCCAGTTCGACCTTCTGCTGCTCCCTGGGGAGCCCGGCGGCCAGCTCCTCGACATCGAGCTCGGCCTTGGCGGCGTCGCCGTCAAAGCCGTCTGCGATGCTGTCGCCGGGAACCATGAGGACCTCCGCTGCGCAAGGCGCCTGCGCGGGGCGCTACTTGCGTTCGAAGATCTTGTCGATCTTCTGGGAGAGGGTCTCGGCGGTGAAGGGCTTGACGATGTAGTTGGAGACCTTGGCCTGGACCGCCTCGATGATGTTCTCCTGCAAGCCCTCGGCGGTGACCATCAAAAACGGGATGTGCTGGAACTCCTCGCTGGCCCGGACCTTGCGGAGTAGGTCGATGCCCGGCATCTCGGGCATGTTCCAGTCGGACACGATGAAGTCGATCTTGTCCTTGTTGAGGATTTCCCAGGCGGTGCTCCCGTCGTCGGCTTCGACGATATTGTTGAAACCGAGCTGGCGCAGGATGTTTTTGATGATCCGGCGCATGGTCGAAAAGTCGTCCACGACGAGTACCCGCATGTTCTTGTCGTAAGCCATGAAAAGTCTCCCGCTCTAATCAAGGCCGTATGCGGCCCGGAATTTGTGTCGCAGTTTCCTGAGGGCCTGGGAGTGGAGCTGGGAAACCCGCCCCTCGGTGATGCCCATGACCTCCGCAGTTTCCCGCATGTTCAACTCGTCGCTGTAATAGAGGGATAATACCAGTTTCTCCCGGAGGGTCAACTCGTCTATCAGCTTGGCGATTTTGTCAACAACATCCTGCATGGCCGCCGAGCGGTAGGGTTCGTTGTCGTTGTGGGCCCCGTTCTCGGCGCAGAAGTGGTCCTGGATGGTTTCAAGGCTCAGGCAGAGCTGGTTTTGCAGGGCGGCCAGCCCGGACTCCACGTCCTTGCGCGACAGGCCGGTTTCGCGCATGAGCTCCTCCTGGGTGGGCTTGTGCCCGGTTTGGCGCTCCAGGGTCAGGGTGGCCTCCTCCAGCTGGCGCACCCGGGCCCGCAGCCCGCGCGAGAACCAGTCCATGCGCCGCAGCTCGTCGAGCATGGCGCCCTTGATCCGGTTCTCCGCGTAGGTCTCGAACTTGATGTTCAGCTCGGGCTTGTACTTGCGCAGGCATTCGATGAGCCCCAGGGTTCCTGCGGAGATCAGCTCGCCCAGGTCGACCTGCTGGGGCAGCTTGCCCTTCAGGCGCAGGGCCAGGATCTTCACCTTGGGGGCGAAGTGCCTGGCGATGGCGTCCTGCTCCCGGGCGTTGAACTGCGTCCACGGACACTCCCCGGTTTCGAGGAGCTTCCACGGCTCAGTTCTGGAAGAGGAGCTTTTTCCAGAAAAACTTAATGTTTCCATCGAGCTGTGTGGCTCCCTTCCATGAGGTTACCTTCCTGGCGACCGCCGCCAGGGCGGTGGCGGCCGGGCCCTGCGGGTCCAGCACGGCAAACGGCGTCTGGCGCACCACGGCTGCGCGCACTCCCGGGTCGAAGGGCACCACTCCCGCCAGATCCAGGGAGACGCCCGACAGGAAATGGTCGCACGCGGCGTGCAGCTTGGCGTAGACCTCGCGTGCGGCCTCGGGGGTGCGGGCCATGTTCACCAGCACCCGGAAGCGCTCCACCCCGTGCTCGGCCTTGAGCACCTTGATCAGGGCGTAGGCGTCGGTGAGCGAGGTGGGCTCGGGGGTGAGCACCAGCAGCCGCTCCTGCACCGCGAGGTTGAAATACAGGACGTTTTCGTTGATGCCCGCGCCGGTGTCCACGATGAGAAAGTCGACCCGGTCATCCATGCTGTCCATGGATTCCAGCAGGTCGAGCTTCTGCCCGGTGTGCAGTTCGAGCATCTCGCCCACGCCCGAGGCGGCGGGCAGGATGGAGAAGCCGTGGGGCGTGGGCATGAGGATGTCGGCCAGCTCCGCCCCTTCCTGGAACAGGTGGAAAAGGTTCTTTTCCGGGGTCAGGCCCAGGAGCACGTCGACGTTGGCCAGCCCGAGATCGGCGTCGAGCAGGACCACGCGCTTGCCCGCGCGGGCCAGCAGGCAGGCGAGGTTCACGGAGATGTTGGTCTTGCCGACCCCGCCTTTGCCGGAGGTCACGGAGAGGACCTGCGGCGTGGCCTGGGCGCGTCCTGCGCGGGGGGCTGGCCTTTCCTTAGTGAGCGTATCGGCCACGGTTTTCCTCGATGGGGCTTTGCGGCAGCTCGTGCTTGAACAGGAGCTTCCAGAGCATGATCGCCTTGGCCGGAACCAGGGTGCCCCGCAGGCCGGACCCGAAGGACAGGGCCGACACGGGCAGGCCCGTTGCGTACGCGGCGTTGACGATATCCCCGTAGTTACAGGCTTCGTCGAGCTTCGTCCAGACGAGGGACGCCGTTTTCGGGGATTTGTAGACCCGCAGGTAGCTGGAGAGCTGCGCGCTGGCGTACAGCGGCGAGAGCACCAGGTGCACGGCCAGGTCGTCGCGCTCGGACAGGCCGAGCAGCTTCAGGTAGCCCTCCAGGGTCAGCCCCGCGCCCACGGGAGGCAGGTCCAGGAATACCTTGTCAAACTTTTGTCCGGCGGCGAGCACACCCGCCAGATCGCGCGGGCTTGCGGCCTCGCGGAATGTGATCCCCGACAGCTCGGCGTAATGCTTGAGGAACATCCGCCCCTTGGCCTGGGCGGCGTCGGCGTTGACCAGCAGGATGCGCGCCCCGGGGCGGGCCTGCTGGCAGGCCAGGGCCATGCGCAGCAGGGTGGTGGTCTTGCCCGAGCCGCTGGGGCCGACCACGGCGTGCAGGCGCTGGGGCCAGTGGCGGGCGTCCAGGGGCGCGGCGGCGACCATGACCCCCAGGGGCGCCAGGATGGACGCCTGGCGGTCGGCCCTGAGGGCCGCGGCCAGGGCCATGACGGCGCCCTCGCCCACGCCCTCGCCCTCCAGGTGCTCCAGGGCCTGGCGCTGGCGCGGGGCCAGGGCGCCCAGGTCGAGCTGCGGGCGCATGAGCGCCGTCAGGTGGGCCTTGATCTGGTCCCACTCGCGGTGCCATTCGCCCCAGCCCGGGGCCGGGGCCTCGTCGGGGGCCGGGGCGGCGGGCCGGGCCTTGGGCGGCTGGGAGTCCAGGGCGGCGGTGACCTCGCACCAGCTCCGGCCGCCTTCGGCGCACTTGCGGGTGGAAAGGATCACGGCGTCGCCACCCAGCTCGGCCTTGACCCGGGCCATGGCGGAGGGGGCATCCTTGGCGGTGAACGTCTTAACCTGCATGGGGCCTGTCCGTGCGGTCTGTGGGTTGCGGTCTCAGCTCAGTTGCCATTGCCCGGCATGTCGACGTGGGCCAGGGTTTGCAGCTTCACGTCCGCCGGTATCTCGGCCTGGGAGATCACCGGCAGGTTCGGGATGAACCTATGCAGCAGCTGTGCCAGGTGCGGGCGAACGGCCGGGGTTGCCAGCAGCGCGGGCTGGCCGTCGGTGTTCACGGCGCGCTCGGCGGCGTCGTTGATCAGGTTGATGATCCGCTGGGCCAGGGCCGGGTCCATGGCCAGGTAGGCCCCGTGTTCGGTCTGGCGCAGGTTTTCGCTGAAGGCCTTGTCGATGCGGGGCGCCAGGGTCACGATGGGCAGGGTGCCCTTGGAGTCGAGGTAGGGCTTGATGATGGTCCGGCCCATGCGCGAGCGCACATACTCGGTGAGCTGGTCGGTGTCCTTCACCGAGCGGCCGTAGTCGCCCAGGGTTTCGACCACCGTGAGCAGGTCGCGCACGGAGATGTGCTCGCGCACCAGGTTCTGGAGCACCTTCTGCACCGCGCCCAGGTCCATGGTTCCGGGCACCAGCTCCTCCACGGCCTTGGGCGCGCGCTTGGCCAGGTTGTCCAGCAGCTCCTGCACCTCCTGGCGGCCCAGGAACTCGTGCAGGTTGCGCTTGAAGACCTCGGTCAGGTGCGTGGCGATGACCGTGGAGGGGTCGACCACCGTGTACCCGGCGAGCATGGCCTCCTCCTTCTGGGCTTCGGGAATCCACAGCGCCGGGAGGTTGAAGGCGGGCTCCACGGTCTCGATGCCCTGGATGCGATGCTTGGCGTCGCCGGGGTCCATGGCCAGGTGGTGGTCGACCATGATCTCGCCGGTGGCCACCTGGTTGCCCTTGATGAGCACGGAATACTGCCCGGGCTTGAGCTGGAGGTTGTCGCGCAGGTGCAGCGAGGGCACCACCACGCCCATGTCCAGGGCGAACTGGCGGCGGATGGAGCGGATGCGCGCCAGCAGGTTGCCGTCCTGCTCCTCGTCCACCAGGGGGATGAGCCCGTAGCCGACCTCCAGTTCGAGCACGTCCAGGGGCAGCAGGGTCTGAACCTCCTCGGGGGTGTCCAGGGCCTGGGGCGCCTGGGCCCTGGCGCGCGACTCCTCGCCCTGGCTCTCGCGGTGGCGGGCCGACAGGGTGGACAGGAAGTACACCAGCCCCGCCAGGGCCAGGAAGACGAGCATGGGCATGCCCGGCACCAGGGAGAAGACCACCAGGATCACGGACACGAGCTTGAGAGCCCGGGTGTGGAAGGTGAGCTGCGCCAGGAACTCCTGGCCCATGCGCGCCTCGGCCGCCGCGCGCGAGACGATGATGCCCGCGCTGGTGGAAACGATGAGCGAGGGGATGGTCGAAACCAGGCCGTCGCCGATGGTCAGCAGGGTGTAGGTCTGGGCCGCGTCGGACCAGCTCAGGCCCTTTTGCAGGGTGCCGATGAGGATGCCGCCCACGAGGTTGATGGCCGTGATGAGGATGCCGGCCTTCACGTCGCCGGACACGAACTTGCCCGCGCCGTCCATGGCGCCGTAGAAGTCGGCCTCCTTGCGGATGGCGTGGCGGCGCGTGGTGGCTTCCTTCTCGTCGATGAGCCCGGCGTTCAGGTCGGCCTCGATGGCCATCTGCTTGCCGGGCAGGCTGTCCAGGGTGAAGCGCGCCGCCACCTCGGCGATGCGCGTGGTGCCGTTGACGATGACCATCTTGTTCAGCGCGAACAGGATGAGGAAGATGACGATGCCCACGATGTAGTTGCCGCC
>NZ_JALNWM010000228.1 GCF_023230885.1 Desulfocurvus sp.
CCAGGGGCCAGGGGCCAGGGGCCAGGGGCCAGGGGCCAGGGGCCAGGGGCCAGGGGCCAGGGGCCAGGGGCCAGGGGCCAGGGTGTCAGCCTCCACGGCACGGACAGCTCACATCCAGTGAAAAGACTGTACCCATTCACTGTCTCTGAGTCAAGTAAAACATGAAAACGAAAGCTTTGCTTTCGTCTTTGCAAAGGCCGTGAAATGGGGCATTGTCAAAATCCGGCACCCTTCAACCACGGATGCGAGACCCCATGCTTTTTCGCCTGTTCGCGGCCTTCGCGCTGATTCCCGTGCTCGAGATTTATCTGCTCATCAAGCTCGGCTCCCTGCTGGGCGCCGAGGCGACCATCGCCCTGGTCCTGCTCTCGGCCCTGGCCGGGGCCTGGCTGGCCCGCCAGCAGGGCCTGGGCGTGATGTTGCGCATCCGCGAATCCCTGGCCCGGGGGGCCGCCCCCGCCGAGGAGATGGTCGACGCGCTGCTGATCCTGGTGGCCGGGGTGCTGCTGCTGACCCCGGGCTTCGTCACCGACACGGCAGGCCTGCTGCTGCTCGTCCCGCCCGTGCGCGGGCGCATCAAGGCCGTTCTGCGCCGCGCTCTGGAGGACTGGGTGCGCCGCGGGCAGGTGCGCGTGATCCGCTTCCCCTGACCCCCGCCATGCACCACGACGAACCGCTGCCCATCCGCCACGAGGCGCCCGCCTGGGCCGACCTCGGGGCCGCCCTGGCCCGGGGGCCCCTGGCCCAGGTCACGGCGGACGACTGGTCCCTGGCCCTGCGCGCCCGGGGCCTGCCCCATCGCCTGCTGCGCGCCGGGACCCGCTGGCGCATCCTGGTGCCCGTGTCCCGGCTGGACGACGCCGTACAGGAGCTGACCGCCTACCTGGAAGAGCAACCCGTGGGCCCGCCCGAGGCCGAGCCCCGGCCCGGGCCGCTGGCCCCGGCCGTGCAGGCCGCCGTGGCCGCCGTGGCCCTGGCCACGGCCTTCACCGTGTTCATCGCCGCGCCCCACCCGGGCCTGGGCCTGTACCCCGAAACCTGGGAACAGCTCGGCCGGGCCGATTCGGCCCGCATCCTGCGCGGGGAATGGTGGCGGACCGTGACCGCCCTGACCCTGCACGCCGACGCCGCGCACTTCGTGGGCAACGCGGTCATCGGCGGGCTGTTCGCGGCGCTTCTGGGCCGCGCCGTGGGCGCGGGTACGGCCTGGGGGCTGTTCGTGGCCTGCGGGCTGGCGGGCAACGCGCTCAACGCCTGGTTCCACGGCCCCGGGCACCTGTCGGTGGGGGCATCCACGGCGGTGTTCGGCGTGGTCGGGGCCATGGGCGCGGCGGCCATGGCCGGGCGCCGCAGGCCGGACCCGCTGCGCTCCGTGGCGCCGGTGGCGGCCGGGCTGGGCATCCTGGCCATGCTGGGCACGGGCGGCGAGCGCACCGACCTGGGCGCGCATCTGTTCGGTTTCCTGGTGGGGATACCCCTGGGCTGGCTGGCGGGCAGGCGGGCCGCACGCCGGGGGCCGGGGCAGGACGTGTGGCTCGGCCTGGGCGGGCTGGGGCTGGTGGTTCTGGCCTGGGGGCTGGCCCTGGCCGGGCGCTAGGCCCGGCCCGCCCCCCGGCGCACGGCGAAAGCCGGGGCCTGGGCGCGGCTCAGCAGGCCCCGAGGGCCAGGGCCAGCGCCCGGCACAGCTCGGCTTCCGAGGCGGGCTTGCCCAGCACGGCACAGGCCCCGGCCGCCTCGGCCCGGGCGCGGATGTGCTGCTCCGGGTAGGCCGAGATGACCACCACCGGCACGCCGAACTCGTTCACCAGCCGCCGGGCGGCCTCGATGCCGTCGTCGCCCCCGCGCAACGACACATCCATGAGCGCCACGTCCACCGTTTGCGAACGCGCGAACTCCAGGGCGTCGTGGACGCCGTCGGTCATGTGGCAGACCTCGAGGCCCATGGCCTCGATCTGCCGCCGCAGGGCCAGAGCGATGATGAACTCGTCCTCGACGACCATCACCCGCCCCTGCGGTTTCCATTTCCCGATCGCATCGCAATCAAGACAGAAAGCGTCCATCCGGCTCCCCCTTCCCAGACGCCGCTCCCGGATCAGAGTTGCGGGCCGCGGCCCGCGCTTGGCGTTCTGGTCATACTATTCCCGCGCCGCCCCTGGCAAGGGGGGAATGGCCGTTCCCGCGGCCGGGCCCTTGCCGCGCCCCCGGCAATGCCCTATCCTGGAAGCGGACCCCAAGCCCGGAAACGGCCCGCCACGGGCCACAACCCACGGAGCACCCCATGCGAGACAGCAGGGACGCCGCCCTGGCCGGGACGCTGACCTCCCTGGCCGCCGACGCCTTGGCCCTGGGCGCGCACTGGATCTACGACTCCGGGCGCATCGCCCGCGAAATCGCCCCCGTGAACCGGCTGCTGGCCCCGCCGCCGGATTCGTATCACAAGCGCCGCGCCGCCGGGGACTTCACCCACTACGGCGACCAGACCTTCGTCCTGCTCGAATCCGTGGCCGCCTCGGGCGGCTTCGATCCCGACGATTTCTTCCGCCGCTGGCGGGCCCTGTTCGCGGACTACGACGGCTATGTGGACGGCGCCACCCGGGGCACCCTGGGGCGCATCGAATTCGGCGAGGGCCCGGCCACCTCGGGCGCCAACTCGCACGACCTGGCCGGGGCCGCGCGCATCGCCCCGCTGGTGCTGGCCCTGCGCGACGACCTGCCCGCCCTGGTCGAGGCCGCCCGCGCCCAGACGCGCATGACCCACAACAACCCCAAGGTCGTCGACGCCGCCGGGTTCTTCGCCCGCGCGGCCCACGCCGCCCTGCACGGCGCGGCCCCGACGGACGCCCTGGCCCGGGCCGCCGAGGCCGACTACGCCGCCGCCCCCGTGGCCCAGTGGGTGGACGCCGGGCTGGCCCTGGCCGACACGGACAGCGTGACCGCCATCGCCACCCTCGGCCAGAGTTGCGCCATCGAGGGCGCCTTCCCCGGCGTGGTCCAGCTCATCGCCCGCCACGGCGCCGAGCCCGCCGCGGCCCTGGAGCACAACGTCCTGTCCGGAGGCGACAGCGCCGCGCGCGGCCTGCTGGTCGGGCTGGTCCTGGGCTGCGCCGCCGGGCCCGACGCCCTGCCCGAGGCATGGATCCAGGGCCTGACCCGCGCCCGGGCCATACGCGAGTTGACCGCCGCCATCCCCTAGCCCCGGGCCTCCCGGGGCCGCCCAGGAACGCCGGGCAGCCGGGCCCGGCCCTGGCGACGCGCCCAGAGCCGGGGGAGCCCGCCGGGCCCAGCGCAACTCCAGCGCCCGGGCCCGGCGCCGCAGGGGTCCGGGGCACCCGGCGGTGGACGCCGCCGCCGCGACGGTGTAGGGATCGGGGGTCTGCCCACACCATCAGCCCAGCAGCACAGGATATTTCCCCCATGCCCCTGCGACACGCCGTTTCCGAGTGCCTGCGCAACGCCGTTTCCGTCAGCCTGACCCTGTTCCGGGTCATGGTACCGATCATCATCGTCGTCAAGGTGCTGCGCGAGCTGGAGCTGATCTCCTACCTAGCCGTGCCGCTGGAGCCGGTGATGGAGCTGGTGGGCCTGCCCGCGAGCATGGGCCTGGTCTGGGCCACGGCCCTGCTGAACACGGTCTATGCGTCCATGGTGGTCTTCGTGTCCCTGGCGCCCGAGGCCGGGCTCACCGTGGCGCAGACCACGGTGCTTTGCACCATCCTGCTCATCGCCCACGGCCTGCCCGTGGAGCTCAAGATCGCCCAGCAGTGCGGGGTGTCCATGCTCGCCCAGGGGCTGATCCGCGTGGGCGTCGGCCTGGCCTGCGGGCTGGCGCTGCACGGCGTCTTCGAGGGCTTCGGCCTGCTCCAGCAGCCGGGCGGCGTGTTCTGGACACCGGGGGCCGAGCCCGCGACGCTGGCGGCCTGGGCCCTGGACCAGGCCCGGACCCTGGGCTTCATCTTCTGCATCATCTTCGCGCTGATGCTGGCCATGCGCCTTCTGGAGCGGCTGCGGGTCACGGACCTGCTGCAATACCTGCTGCGCCCGGTGCTGCGGCGCATGGGCATCGGCCCCCAGGCCTCCACGGTGACCATCGTGGGCCTGACCCTGGGCCTGTCCTACGGCAGCGGGCTCATCATCCACGAGTCCCGCTCGGGGCGCATCGGCCAGCGCGACCTGTTCCACTCCATGACCCTCATGGGCCTGGCCCACGCCCTCATCGAGGACACCATGCTGGCCCTGCTGCTCGGCGCGCATATGAGCGGCGTGTTCTGGGGGCGGCTGGCCTTCTCGCTGCTGTTCATGGCCGTGCTGGTGCGCATCACCGCGACCATGTCCGACGGGGCCTTCGCGCGGCTCTTCATGCGCCGGGGCGCGCCCCCGACCCCGGCGGCGGCCACCGCCGGGGAGGGCCCGCCCCCGGGCTGACCGACGATATTTCGTTATTTTGCCTTGAAACAGAAAAGGCCGGGGAGTGGAGGATCGATCCTCCGCTCCCCGGCCTTTTGCCTCGCCCAGGGCCCCGCGCCCGGGGTCCGGTTCACATGAAGCGCTTGCGCTCGTCCACTATGCTGCGCAGGTACTGGTCGCGCTCGGACGGGTCTTCGGGCATGAAGGCCGCGCTGGGCGGCTCGCCGCTGGGCGGACGCCCCCGGCGGCTCTTGACCAGCCCCTGGGCGCCCACGATCTCGAAGACGACCTCACGCGGGTCCATGCCGGTGAGTTTCGCCAGCCGGGACACATACTTGGGAATAACGCCCCGGCACTGGGTCACATATTCGCAAAGTCCCTTGTATTCACGCTCCTCCCAGGCTCCAAGCACCCCGGAGATATCGTCCCCGCTGACTTCCACCTGATCGTGAAGCGTCTTGGTCAGTCTGAACTTGTCCAGCAGATTCATGGCGGCCTCCCGGTCTGTGATGCTCCTCCCCCAGCAACGGCCATGCCAACGCCGCCCCGGGGCGGGGCTCCGCCACCCGGCGCGCTGCCCCGCCCGGCCCGGACCCGGGCCGCGGGCCCTCTGCCCCGCCGCGAAATCGACCCCGCCGCACATGTGGAAAATTTTCAGGGAAC
>NZ_JALNWM010000229.1 GCF_023230885.1 Desulfocurvus sp.
CCGGGAGCCAGGGCGGAGTTGATGCACGCCGCGCGCACGCCCATCTGGCGCAGGGCCTGGACCTGGTCGCGCATGAGGGCGATGAGCGGCGAGACCACCACGCAGACCCCCGGCAGCAGCAGGGCCGGGAGCTGGTAGCACAGCGATTTGCCCCCGCCGGTGGGCATGAGCACCACGGCGTCGCCGCCCGAGAGGACGTGTTCGATGACCGGCCACTGCAGGCCGCGAAAGTCGGGAAAGCCGAAGGTGGAGCGCAGTTCGGCCCGGGCGCGTTCAAGCATGCTCGCTGGTGTCCTCGCGGGTCGGGGGGTGTGGTGTGGCCGTGCCGGGGGGCGCGGCCGTGTCCGGGCCTTCGTGTACCCCATCGCGCGCCGGGTGACAAATGGGCCTGCGGCGCCCGCCCTTTCGCCCGCCCGGCCCGGGCGCGGATTTCCTCCCGGGCCCCATGCGGATTTCCGGCCTCGTCACGCAAACGTCACCCGATTTCCACCCCCGCGTTACCCGGGGCGCCCCCCCGTGGGGCTACACCCGGGGTGCCCGGTACGGGAGGTCCAATTCATGGAAAGACACAAGGATTCCAAGTCCATTTCCTTCCAAGGAGTGCATATGCTCGAAACCCTGCGCGGGTTCGGATCGGGCCTTTTCGCGCGCGGGCAGGCGCAGCCCCCCGGCGGGCGCCCGGCGGCGCGGTCCCTGCGCTTCCTCCAGCCGGCGGAGCGCCGCGGGCTGGAGGGCTACCTGGCCGCGGGCAACACCCTGGCGCTCATCTATCTGGAGGTGGAGAACTTCCAGGTCTTCGCCGACGTGTACGGCGGGCTGGTGGCCGGGCGCATCCAGGAGATCGTGCAGCAGGAGCTGGAGGCCCTGCGCGGGGAGCAGGTCGTGGACTGCCGGGTGAGCTATGTGGAGACCCTGGAGCCGGGGCGCCATCTGCTGCTTTGCGGCGACTCCCACTGGGACGAGGGCTACCTGGGCGAGCTGGTCCTGGCCATCCGCCTGCGCGTCAAGAGCCGGGTCAAGCAGGAATCCCTGAACCTTACGGGCCAGAGCCTGAACGTGCTGGCGGGCTACGGCCTGCTGGACAGGGCCGCCGGGAGCCTGGGCGACGCCGTGTTCGCCGCCCTGTCCGATGCCCGGCGCGTGGCGGCGGGCGCGCTGGACGTGACCAAGCTCTCCCTGCTCAAGGAGTTTCGCGAGATCGTCAGCGACCGGCTGATCCGCAGCGCCTACCAGCCCGTGGTCGACCTGGACTCCGGGGCCATCCTGGCCTGGGAAGCCCTGGCCCGGGGGCCCGAGGGGTCGCATTTCCAGTCCCCGGCGGTGCTCTTCGACTTCGCCGAGGAGGTGGACCAGGTCTTCGCCCTGGAGAAAGCCTGCCGCGAGAGCGCCATCCACCGCCTGGGCACCATCGGTCAGGACCAGAAACTCTTCCTCAACGTCCACCCCCGGACCATGGTCGACCCGGCCTTTTCCCCGGGCGAGACGGTCCGGCTGCTGGAAAAGAGCGGCCTGAGCCCGTCGGACGTGGTCCTGGAGATCACCGAGCGGCACAGCGTGCGCGATTTCGCCCTGTTCCACCGCACCCTGGACCATTACCGCAGCCAGGGCTTCCAGGTGGCCGTTGACGACGTGGGCACCGGCTATTCCGGGCTGTGGTCCATCGCCGAGATCCGCCCCGAGTTCCTGAAGGTCGACATGTCCCTGGTGCGCGAGATCGACCACAACCCGGTCAAGCGCGCGCTGATGGAGACCCTGGTCACCTTCTCGGACAACATCGGCTGCCAGCTCATCGCCGAGGGCATCGAGAACGAGGGCGAGCTGGCCACGCTCATGCGCATGGGCGTCCACTACGGGCAGGGTTTCTTCCTGGCCCGCCCGGGCTACCCCAAGCCCGGCCTGCCGCCCGAGGTGCAGCGCCATTTTTCACGCGGGGGGCGCGGCATGGTCGCCGACCGCAAGCTCTCGGCCGTGATGCGCGACCTGGTGGAAACGGCGCCCACGGTGGGCCAGCAGACGACGGTCAGCGAGGTCAAGGAGCTGCTGCGCGGCGCCGGGCCCCTGGGCTGCGCGGTGGTCATGCGCGCCGACCGGCCCGCGGGGCTGGTCATGAACCATCACCTGGACCAGGCCCTGTCGTCGCAGTACGGCCTGGCGCTGTATTACAACCGGCCCGTGAGCCTGATCATGGACCCCTCGCCGCTGTACGCCGAAGGCGCCACCGCCGTGGAAAACGTGGCCCGCGAGGCCATGAAACGCAAGAAGGCCAAGGTGTTCGACCATATCGTGGTCACCGAGCGCGGGCAGCTGGCCGGGGTGGTTTCCGTGCAGCACATGATGGACGTCATCGCCACGGCGCAGGTGGAAATGGCCAAGGGCATGAACCCGCTCTCGGGCCTGCCGGGCAACGTGGCCATCGAGCTGGAGCTGGAGCGGCGCTGCAACGCGGGCACGCCGTTCTCCGTCGTCTACGCCGACCTGGACAACTTCAAGGTCTACAACGACACCTACGGCTTCAAGAACGGCGACCAGGTCATCCTGACGCTGGCGCGGATCATGGACTGGGCCGCGCGGCGCCACGGCGGCATGCAGCGCGAGTTCGTGGGCCACATCGGCGGCGACGACATGGTCATCATGTGCGAGCCCGAGCGCGCCGAGCGCATCTGCCGGGCCGTGGTGCGCTGCTTCGGGCGGCTTGTGCGCCGCTGCTACATGCCCAGCGACCGCGAGCGCGGCTGGATCGAATGCAGGAGCCGCGAGGGCGGGCTGCGCCGCTTCCCGCTGGTGTCCGTGTCCCTGGCCATCGTTGACTGCATGGGCCGTTGCGACCTCTCGGCCCTGGGCCACCGCGCCGCCGAGGTCAAGAAATACGCCAAGAGCATAGACGGCAACTCCTATGTGCGCGACCGGCGCGGCGGCCTCGGCGGCCCGCAGCCCGCGGGCGCCTGCGCCGAGCCGGGCGGGGCGGGCGGCCAGGACCACGCGCCGCCCCCGGCCGCCGCCGGGCACCCCGGCCCGGGGCTCGGGGCCCCGGTGCCCTGAGGGCGCAAGGGGCCGCCCTACGGCCCCCGGGCCGAGAAAGGGCCCCTGCGGCCCTGGCGGCGCCGCCCGGCCTTTGGCGCCGTTCCCTGTCCCGCTTCGGCGCCGCCCGGCCTTTTGGCGCCACCCTGTCCTTTATCGACCCATCCCCGTCCGGCATCTCCCGTTCCCGCCGCCTGCGCCCCCGCCGTCCGGCGCGGGCCCGTCCGGTCCCGGGGCTTCCCCTGCGCCCCGCGCGGGCCGCGCGGCTTGTGCGCCAATGGACAAAGCGGAGCCTTTCCGCTATGCACTCGGCGTCCCAAACGATCTGTGGAGGAGCCATGAGCACCAAGGTGTATTATATCGAAGGCGACGGCATCGGCCCCGAGGTCTGGGCCGCGGGTCGGCCCGTGCTGGACGCCGCCGTGGAAAAGGCCTACGGCGGCGCGCGCGCCCTGGAGTGGGTCGAGCTGCTGGCGGGCGAGAAGGCCTACCGCGAGACGGGCAGCCACCTGCCCGACGAGACCATGAACGCCCTGCGCGGCGCGGCCCTGGCCATGAAGGGCCCCCTGACCACCCCGGTGGGCAAGGGTTTCCGCAGCCTGAACGTGACCCTGCGCCAGGTGCTGGACCTCTACGCCTGCATCCGGCCCATCCGCTATTTCGAGGGCGTGCAGTCGCCCGTCAAGCGCCCGCAGGACGTGGACATGATCGTGTTCCGCGAGAACACCGAGGACGTGTACGCGGGCATCGAATACGCCGCCGGAACCCCCGAGGCCAGAAAGCTCATCGCCTTCTTGCGCGACGAGCTGGGCGCCCGGGTGGACGAGGCGGCCGGGGTGGGCGTGAAGCCCATGACCGCCAAGGGTTCCAAGCGCCTGGTGCGCAAGGCCCTGCGCTTCGCTCTGGACCACGGCAAGCCCAGCGTGACCCTGTCGCACAAGGGCAACATCATGAAGCACACCGAGGGCGCGTTTCGCGCCTGGGGCTACGAGGTCGCCGCCGAGGAGTTCGCCGAAAGCGTCATGACCGAGGACGAGGCCAAGGCCGGGGGCTCGCGGCCCGTGATCATCAAGGACCGCATCGCCGACGCCATGTTCCAGAACGTGCTCATGTATCCGCGCGACTACAGCGTCATCGCCACCACGAACCTGAACGGCGACTACATCTCCGACGCCCTGGCGGCCCAGGTCGGCGGCCTGGGGCTGGCCCCGGGCGTGAACATGTCCGACGGCCTGGCCTTTTTCGAGCCGACTCACGGCACGGCGCCGACCATCGCCGGGCAGGACAAGGCCAACCCCGGCAGCCTGATCCTTTCCGGGGCCATGCTCCTTGAGCACGCCGGGATGCCCGAGGCCGCCGCGCTGATCCATGCGGCCGTGAACCGGGTGATCTCGCAAAAGCGCGTCACCGTGGACCTGGCCGGGCAGATCGAGGGCGCCACGGTTGTGGGCTGCCGCGAGTTCGGCGAGCTGCTGGGCGCGGGCCTCTAGCCCGGCCGCCGCATGCGCGGCAGGCGTTTCGCAGGGCCCGGGCCGAAGAAGGCCCGGGCCTTTCGCGTCTATCGATATGCGTTGACAAATCCCTTGTGTAACATTTCGCCATAATTTATGTATTTTCCCCGGAGCCCCGCCGGGCGGGGCGAGCCCCTCGGGGGCATGCCGCGCATTGTCCGAACCCAACTGGGGGAACCATGACTGGAATCCTGCGCACACTGCCGCTGTTCGCCTTGCTGCTGCTCGCCGCCTGCGGCGTGAAGACCGCGGGGCCCACCGTTTCCGAACGGGAAACCGCCGCCGAGGCCGAGATGCAGCGCCGGACGGTGGTGGAGATCCAGGAGGCCCACGAGCGCCAGTTCCACCGCGTGGCCAATAGGATCCGCAGGGCCAACGCCCCGCTGTGCGGCGAGAAGCTCGCGCCCTCCATCGGCCTTCGTGTCGCGAACCTGGACCTCTACGACGTGGACTGGCGCGACGCCCACGCCGCCGTGCGGGGGCTGGACTCGCGGCTCAGGGTGACCTCTGTGTTCGAGGACGGCCCGGCGCACA
>NZ_JALNWM010000230.1 GCF_023230885.1 Desulfocurvus sp.
CGCTGTACTTCGTGGTCGACACCATGCTCTTCGCCAAGGAGGGCAAGCCGGTGCCGCCCAACGCGGGTAGCGAGAAGCTGCGCCTGGAGGGCTCCTCCAACCTCGTGCTGCTGCTCGGCGTGGTCGCCGGCGTGCTCATGAGCGGTATGTGGAAGCCCCATGTCGAGTTCAACGTGTACCATGTGCATGTCGAGCTCCAGAACCTGACCCGCGACCTGCTGCTGCTCCTGCTGGCCTTCGTTTCCCTGAAGATTACCGCCCAGAGCACCCGCCAGAAGAACGAGTTCGACTGGTTCCCCATCGTCGAGGTGGCCAAGCTCTTCGCGGGCATCTTCGTGTCCATGATCCCGGCCATCGCCATCCTGCGCGCCGGCGCCGACGGCGCCCTGGCGGGCATCATCGCCCTGGTCACCGACGCCAACGGCGAGCCGGTCAACGCCATGTACTTCTGGCTGACCGGCGCCCTGTCCAGCTTCCTGGACAACGCGCCGACCTATCTGGTGTTCTTCAACACCGCCGGTGGCGACGCCCAGTACCTCATGCACCATGCGGAGACCCTGCTGGCCATCTCCGCCGGTGCGGTGTTCATGGGCGCCAACACCTACATCGGCAACGCCCCGAACTTCATGGTCCGTTCCATCGCCGAGTCCGGCGGCGTGAAGATGCCCAGCTTCTTCGGCTACATGGCCTGGTCGGTGGGTATCCTCATCCCCTGCTTCGTGCTGGTGACCCTGCTGTTCATCTAGCTCCCCGTCCCCTTGTAACGACACCCCCCGTGGCCGAAGGTCGCGGGGGGTTTTTTGTGGCCCGGGCCGGGGTTCGGGGATCAGGGCCGCAAGGGAGACGCAAGGGAGCTGCATGGTCCGGGCAGGCGGCGGGGCGGTCGGGCAGCGGGTGGAGGCCGATAAAGAATCGGGGCGGTCGGCAGAGGAGGGCGGTGGACAGAGGGGCAGGATGGCCGGGCAGAGGGCGGGAGGAGAGGGGCGGGCGGCGGAGTGCCGCGCGAAGAGGCCCCTCGGGGCATCGGCCCTGCGTGGTCCGATCCGGGGTGGGATGCGCCCGGGTGCCCGGGACGGGTGGCGCGGCGTGTTGCACGGGAACCGTTGCGCCGCGTGCGTGCGTGGCCGCGGGGGCGTGCCGCTGGCGCAAGGGCGCCCGGGTGCGTGAACCCCCGCCGCCGCCCGGCCCGGCGCAGCGCGGTGCCCGCCTTTGGAGTGCGCGCCGCGCCGCGCGGCCTGGTCCGGGCGTTATTCGGAAGAGGCGGGCATAAAAAATCGCGCCCGCCAGGGGATGCCCCGTTGGAGGTGCAGGCGCATCTTCGTTATAAAATTAATAATATCGAACGGATAAATATAGCAAGAACCGGATTGCCCCTGCGGGCGGCGTTTGTTGTTAAAAATATCACAAGCTTTCGGTTTCGTTGGACCACGCTCCCCCTTTCTGATGTACCTACGAGAACATCGAGCCGGGTGCGCCGCTGGGAGTGCGGCGCCGAGGCGAAGCCCAGCGAGGGGAACCCATGAGCAAGTACATGTTCAAGACCAACCAGGACCGCTGCATCAGCTGCAACGCCTGCGAAGTGCATTGCAAACAGAAGAACAAGGTGCCCGTAGGCGCGAAGCTCGGCCAGATGATCACGGTCGGCCCCCTGGACCGCGCTGGCAAGCCCAGGATGATGAACATGTTCATGCCCTGCTACCACTGCGAGCAGCCGTGGTGCGTGGCGGCCTGCCCGACCAACGCCATGGTCCGGCGCGAGGACGACGGCGTCGTCTACGTCCAGCGCGACCTGTGCGTGGGCTGCAAGGCCTGCATCATGGCCTGCCCGTGGGACATCCCGCAGTGGGACGAGGCGGCGGGCAAGGTGATCAAGTGCGACCTGTGCATGGACCGCCTGGACGCGGGCCTTCTTCCCGCCTGCGTCACGGCCTGCACAACGCACGCTCTGGAGTTCGTCTCCCCCAACGTCCGTTCGGCCAAGACGCGCACGGAGCATGGGCAAAAGATGTTGCTGAAGAAGGTGCTTCGGTAGGCGAAGCGCAGACATTTCCCAACAAATCCCAGGAGGGTGGCACAACAATGAGGCACAAGAAACTTCTGCTTTTGACCCTGTTCGCCGTGGCGGTGCTCCTGCTGAGCACGCAGTCGGCAATGGCCGACGCCCTGGCCGACGCCGTCGCCCAGGCAACCGAGGCCGGCAAGATCAACCCCGCCGAGGCCGCAGGCTACATGGGCATTCCCGGCGCCCCGCAGATCTCCATGGTCGTGGCCCTGTTGTGGGCCGTGTGGGTCGGCTGGATCTTCTCCACCGTCGGCGCCTTCGGCGGCATCATGGCCGGTGTCGGGCACATCACCGTCTTCGGCCTGGGCAACTACGCCAAGGGCCTGGGCAAGGAGATGAAACTCAACAAGCTGGTGACGGACTCCATCCGCGTGTCCAACCAGTGGCTCGTGGGCTGCTCGGCCGCCCTGTCCTCCTTCAACTACTACCGCGCCGGCCGCCTGGTGCTGCCCCTGGGCATCGCCCTGGCCATCGGCTCCGTGGTCGGCTCGCTCCTGGTGCCCTGGCTGACCGCCGGCAAGATCAGCCTCAAGCAGTACATCGGCTACTTCGGCCTGTTCGTGCTCTTCCTGGGCTGCTACCTGGCCTACGAGATGACCCCCGGCGCCCAGGAGAAGAAGAAGGAAGCCAAGGCCGCGGCCAAGGCCTTCCAGGACAGCGTGAAGTCCGGCAACGTGGACATGGCCGCCCAGGGCGTGAAGGTCAAGACCTTCACCCCCTCGCGCTGCGAGTTCACCTTCTTCGGCGTGGAGTTCTCCTTCAATCCGCTCATCCCCGTGGTCGGCGGTTTCATCATCGCCTCCCTGGCCTCCTTCCTGGGCGTTGGCGGCGGCTTCCTGCTGGTGCCGTTCCTGACCTCCGTGGCCGGCCTGCCCATGTACCTCGTGGCCGGAACCTCGGCCCTGGCCGTGTTCATCGGCATGATCAACTCCATCTTCTCCTACATGTTCCTCAAGAGCGTGACGGTGGACTGGACCATGATCGGCGCCGAGCTGATCGGCATCGTCATCGGCTCCACCGTGGGCCCGTACACCTCCAAGTACCTGCCCGACAAGGCCCTGAAGCTGCTCTTCATCGTCCTGGCCTTCTACGTCGGCCTGCGCTACACCACCCAGGGCTTCCTGGGCTACAGCATCCTGCCCCCCTACTGATCCGGGGCCGTGCATCCAACCGGCTGGCGGGCTTCGGCCCGCCAGCCGGACCTTCTGGAACCTGCGGAAGGGACGCCTCTTGCTCCCCCATCCCTGGCGTAGCGTCGCCGGGGCCCCCCGAGCCATCCGGGAGGTGTCCCTTCCCCAGCTCCCATCTCCGCATCAGCCCCGGGGCGCCCTTGCGCCAGACCCGGCGCCGGGGTATTCTGGGCGCAACGGGGCGCATCCGGCCCCCCAACCCGCAGGACGGCCCATGCTCATAGAATTCGAACAGGCCCTGGACCCGCTGTTCATCTGGATGTTCCGCTTTCCGCTGCCGCCCCTGGCTGCCTTCGGCGTGGGCCTCACGCTGCTGGCCCTGACGGTCACGGTGGTCGGCGAGCTGGCCATGGCCGGGGCCTATTTTCTGAACCGCAAGCATTTCGCGAAGATCAACCGCGAGATGATCCTGAACAACAACAATTCCATCCGCGCCCTCTCCCACGGCGACAAGAAAAGCTACACGGCCTGCAACAGCCTGGCCAACGAGGCCTTCGGGCAGAATTTCTTCTCCGGGCTGGCCCTGTTTGCGTCGAGCATCTGGCCGGTGGCCTTCGCCCTGGGCTGGCTGACCCTGCGCTACGGCGCGGTGGAATTCCCCCTGCCCCTGGTGGAGCATACCGTGGGCCCGAACTTCTTTTTCGTGCCGCTGTACATCGTGGTCCGGGTGCTCTTCTGCCGGGCCAAGCCCTATCTGCCCGTGTTCCGCACCATCCGCGCCGCAGTGCTGGCCAACCAGGACGCCGGGGAACGGATGCTCTCCTGGGCCGACCTGCTCACGCCCCAGCAGGGCAAGCGCCAGGGGTAGGCCGGAGGATCCATGCACGAGACCAGCCTCGGCCAGGCCCTGTGCGACTACCTGACCGGGGAACGCATCGAGGAAACCAGCTACGAGGACTGCCGCCAGGCCCTGGCGCGGATGCTCGTGCAGGAGCGCGGCTACCCGCGCGAACAGCTGCGGCCCAAGGTGGGCATAGACTTCCTCGTTGACGGCAAGCCTTACTGCCGCGTGGCCGACCTCGTGGCCTACGCCGAAGACGGTCGGCCGCTGCTGGTGCTCTTCTTCACCGCCGGGCAACCCGGCACCTTCGACCGCGAGATCGTCGCCGCCGCGCGGCTGCTGCCCGGCGGCCCCGCGCCCCTGGCCGCCGCCACGGACACCCGCGAGGCCGTGCTGCACGAGACCGCCCGCGGCGCGCGGATCGGCAGCGGCCTGGACCAGGCCCTGCCGCGCTGGGAGCATCTGCGGGAGCTGGCCAGCAGCCATCCCGCCCCGGTGCTGGACGAGTCGCGCCTGGAGCGCGAACGGCGCATCCTCTACACCTACAGCGAATTCATCTACGCCAGCTGCTGCCACACCTGCCCGCCCAAGCCGTCCAGGGCCTAGCAGGCCGTTGCAGGCGGCGGCCCGCCGCCGCGGCGGACAAGCCCGGCCCGCGTGTGCATGCGAAACGCGCGGCACACCCCGACTCTTCCCGCTCCCTGGCGGTCCGCCGTTCTTGAACGCCCTGCGGCTTGGCGCTTTTCCAGGCGGCCAGCCCGTGTCGCATCTTCAGCTCGGCCCGCCGCCCCGGCGCTTCGCCCCGCCCCAGCCGACGGCCAGCCGTCGTCTCTTCAGCTCGGCACGGGGAGCCCCGTGCAGAGCGGGTGTCGCGTTCTCCGCCCTGCGCCAGGGCCTTCGGGGGGCAAGCGTTTTTTCCGTCGCGGCATGCGGCGGGGACATGC
>NZ_JALNWM010000231.1 GCF_023230885.1 Desulfocurvus sp.
GGCGGCGTCCACGGCCGGGGCCACCGAGTCCTCGGCAATGGCGCCGACGATGTCCCCGGCCTGGACGCGGTAGACGATGTCCTTGACCGTGAGCAGGTTGGGCGAGGGCACGGCCACGGCGCCCAGGCGGTGCAGGGCCAGCATGCTGACCCAGAACTCGATGCGCCGGTAGAGGATGAGCATCAGCCGGTCGCCCTTGGCAACGCCGCGCTCGGCCAGGGCGTTCGCCAGCCGGGCCGAGGCCTCGGCCAGCCAGCCGAAGGTGTACTCGCGGCGGTAGCCGTCGGGGCCGACATGGACGATGGCCTTGCGGCCGGGGTCTGCGGCGGCGACCTCGTCCAGGAAGTCGTAGGAAAAGTTGTATTTTTCTGGAACGTCCAGGGCGAATTCCTCAAGGAACCGCTCGTAGCTCGCGGGGGTGATTTTCTGCATGGCTGGCCTCGCTCGGTCTGCTGGTGCGCGTTGGGTGACGTGGGGGGTCCGTGCCCGGAGTGGGCGTCCGGTGGGGCGGGTGCCGGACGCCTAGAGAATCACGTCGAGGAACAGGGCGTCGCTGTCGCCCAGGGCGCGCAGGCCGTGCGGGGTCTCGGAGTTGAAATACAGGCTGTCGCCGGGCTCCAGGATCTCGGGGCGCCCGGCCAGGGTGATCTCCAGGCGGCCTTCGAGCATGTAGATGAACTCCTGCCCGGCGTGGGCGGCGGTGTTGACCTGCTCGGGCGCCTTGGGCGGCACGCGGATCAGGAAGGGCTCCATGCGCCGCCCGGTGAAGCGGTAGGCCAGGCTCTTGTAGTCGTAGTCCTTGCGGCGCTCCACGGCCAGGCCCTCGCCCTTGCGCACCAGGGAATACTGGCGCAGGTGGGCCTCGCCGCCGGAGACGAGCACCGTCAGGTCGATGCCGCATTCCTGGGCCACGGTGAACAGGTAGCTGACGGGGATCTCCACGTCGCCGGACTCGTAGGCGGCCACCTTTTCGGGCTCGACGCCCAGGCGCCGGGCCATCTGGTCCACCGAGAGCCCGAGGGCGTCGCGCAGCCCGGACAGCCGGGGGGCGATTTCCTTGTAGGCCTTTTCCATCTGCTTTTCTCCTGGCTTGGGCCGGGCGGATGTCCGCCCGGCCCCGTTGCGGCACCTAGGCGTCGGGCCACAGCCCGGCGGCCATCTCGCGCAGCTTGTACTTCTGGATCTTGCCGCTGGCGGTCATGGGATAGGCGTCCACGAAGGCCACATAGCGCGGGATCTTGTGGAAGGCGATCTTGCCCCGGCAGTGGTCCTGCACGTCTTCGGGGGTCAGGCTCGCGCCCTCCTTGAGCACCACGAAGGCGCCGACCTCCTCGCCGTACCTGCGGCTTGGCACCCCCGCGACCTGCACGTCCTTGACGCCCTCCATGTGGTAGAGGAATTCCTCGATCTCGCGGGGGTAGATGTTCTCCCCGCCGCGGATGATCATGTCCTTCAGGCGGCCGGTGATGGAGACGTAGCCGTCCTGGTCCATGACGCCCAGGTCGCCGGAGTGCAGCCAGCCGTCCTTGTCGATGGCCTGGGCCGTGGCCTCGGGGTTGTTGTAGTAGCCCTTCATGACCAGGTAGCCCCGGCAGCAGACCTCGCCCTGGGTTCCCCGCGGGCATTCCCGGTCCGTTTCGGGGTCCTTGATCATCACCTCCACGGCGGGCATGGCGCGGCCCACGGAGGCCGTGCGGCGGGTGATGTCGTCGTCCACGCGCGTCTGGGTCATCACCGGGCTGGACTCGGTGAGCCCGTAGCAGATGGTGATGTCCTCCATGTACATCTTCTCCATGACCTGGCGCATGACGGCTACCGGACAGGGCGACCCGGCCATGATACCCGTGCGCAGGCTGGAGAAGTCGAAGCGCTCGAAGAGGTCGTGCTGGAGCACGGCGATGAACATGGTCGGCACGCCGTACAGGGCGGTGCAGCGCTCGCGCTCCACGCTCTGCATGATCAGCACGGGGTCGAATTTTTCCAGGATGATCATGGCCGTGCCGTGGGTCACGCAGGCCAGCACGCCCAGCACGCAGCCGAAGCAGTGGAACAGCGGCACCGGCAGGCACAGGCGGTCGCGCTCGGTGAAGCCCTGGTTCTCGCCGATCCAAAAGCCGTTGTTGCCGATGGACTTGTGGGTCAGCATCACACCCTTGGGGAAGCCCGTGGTGCCCGAGGTGTATTGCATGTTGACCACGTCGTCGGGGTGCAGGCTGGCCTGCCTGGCGGCGTAGTCGTCGTCGGAGACGGTCTTGCCCAGGGCCAGTATCTCGGGCACGGAGAACATGCCCCGGTGCTTTTGCGGGCCGAGGAAGGCCACGCGGCGCAGGTGGGGGAAGCGCTCGCAGTCCAGCTCGCCGCGCGGCAGGGTCTTGAGCTCGGGCACGAGCTCGTAGAGGGTCAGGACGTAGTCGGTGTCGTAGAACCCGTCCATGACGAAGATGTTCTCGCACTCGGACTGGCGCAGCAGGTATTCCAGCTCATGGGTCTTGTAGCTGGTGTTCACGGTGAGCAGCACGGCGCCGATCTTGGCCGTGGCGAATTGCAGGGCCACCCAGTAGGGCACGTTGGTGGACCACACGGCCACCTTTTCGCCGCGCTGCACGCCCAGGGCCATGAGCCCCCTGGCGAAACGGTCCACCAGGTCGCCGAACTCGCGCCAGCTGAGGCGGAAGTCGCGGTCGACATAGATCACGGCGTCGCGGTGCGGCCATTTGGCGACGGTTTCGTCGAGCAGCTGGCCCAGGGTCACGTCGAGAACTGCGGGTCTGTCGGTCATTGCGGCCTCCCCGCTAGAACGGGACGTGGATCACGGCATAGATCTCGGCGGCCTGGCCGCCCCCGGCCCCCACATGGTGCGGCACCACGGAGTTGTAGTACATGCTGTCCCCGGCGGACAGGACGTGCTCCTCCTGGCCGTAGCGCAGCACGACCTGGCCCGAGACGACGACGACGAACTCCTCGCCCTCGTGGGAAGACAGGGTCGGCTCGCAGGCTTCGGGCTCCAGGCGGATGAAGAAGGGCTCCATGTTCCGGTCGGCCTTGCCCTGGCCGAGGTGGTGGTAGGTCATGGCCAGGCACTTGCCGCCGCTGGCCTGGACGGCGCTGTCGGGGGTGCGCTCGGCGCTGCGGGTGATGCAGGGGTCCTCGGTGAGCTCGTCGTCGGTGAAGGTGCCCAGGCGGGTGCCCAGGGCGCGGGCCAGCTTGACCATCGGCCCCAGGGCCGGTGCGGCCGCGCCGTTTTCCACGGCCTCGATGAACTGGGGGTCAAGGGCCGTCTTCTCGGCGAGCTGCTCGACGGTCAACTTCCTGCGCTCGCGCCACATCCTGATGCGCGCGCCGATCTTGCCGCGTTCCATGGGCTACCTCCGCTGGCTCTGGCTGGTTGTTTTCGAAAGGGAAAACGCGGGCGGCGGCCCGCCTGAAGCAACGCGCCCGCAGGCGCGCACAGTACGGCACTTTCCCCCGCGAGGCAACAGCGCAGGGCCCGGGGGGCCTTTGGCGGCGGCGCCTGCGCGCCGGTTGGGCGCCCGGCGGACCCCGGTGCGCGCGGGAATCATTGATAAACGATTCCTCATGTTTGGGCCGGTCCGTTTCGCGAAATGGGCCAGGCCCGGCCGCGAGGAGCCGGGGGGGTGCCGGGTGCGCGGCCCGTGGAGGAGTTGCGCCAGGCCCGGCCCGCCAGGGCTGGGCGGAAAACGCGGGCCCCGCCCGCGCGGGGTGCGCGGGCGGGGCCGTGGGGTGCGGGTTGGCCCGGGCCGGTGCTAGGCCAGGGGCTTGTGGCAGAACCACCAGTCGAAGCCGTCGTATTCGGCGGCCCGCTTTTTGGCGGTTTCGTGGTCCTGGGCGGGGGGCACGATGACGCGGTCGCCGATGAGCTCGTTGTTGGGCCAGCCGGCGGGGATGGCCACGCCAGCGGAGTCGGAGACCTGGAGCGCCTTCACCGCGCGCAGGATTTCATCCATGTTCCGCCCGACCTCCTGGGGATAGTAGAGCATCAGGCGCAGGTTGCCCTTGGGGTCGATGACGAACACGGCGCGCACGGTGTTGGAGCCCTTGCCGGGGTGCAGCATGCCCAGGGACTCGGCCACATGGCCCCGGTCGTCGGCGACGACGGGGAACTGGATGTCCACGTTCAGGTTGTCCTTGATCCAGTCGACCCATTTGATGTGCGAGAAGACCTGGTCGATGGACAGGCCGATGAGCTCGCAGTTGAGCTTGCGGAACTCGTCGAAGCGCTTCTGGAAGGCGACGAACTCGGTGGTGCAGACGGGGGTGTAGTCCGCGGGGTGGCTGAAGAGCACGACCCACTTGCCCTCGTAGTCGCCGGGCAGGGTTTTCATGCCGTGGGTGGTCTTGACTTCCATGGTCGGGAACTTGTCGCCGAGAAGGGGCAGGGCGAGGGGAGCGGTCATGATTTCATCCTCCGAAAGGTTGTACGGTTGCTTCGGTGCCTTTGTTAGGAATGATTCCTAATATCATCTTACAAAAGGGTCAAGGGCTTTCCCCAAAAAATGTGCCCGGAAAATAAAAAAACCAGCAGTAATCTAAAATAACTGGATTTTCTCCAGCCTGCTCCCGGAAGGCCCGCCTTGCAGCCTGGTCACTGCCTCCGGGGGGTGCGGAGCAGGCCCTCCTGTTCCGAAGGCGTCCGCCCCGGTTGGCCGCAGGCCGCGCATAGTGGGCATCCGCCAGCCCTCCGCCATTCCGGGACTCGTCCCTTCCGGCCCTGGTTCGGTCCATGCCCCGCCGGCCTCCTCCTCGCCCCATCCTTCCAGCCCGCGCCCTGCGTCCTGCCCGCCCGCCCGGCCCGCCCCGCCCGGCCCGCCCCGCCCGGCCGGGTTTCCCCTTGGCGGCCCTCGCGGCGCCGCCCGACCCGACAGCAGCCCCGCCTTTCCCGCGTCTCCCCGAAATCCCCCCTTCCCCGGCCCCTGAA
>NZ_JALNWM010000232.1 GCF_023230885.1 Desulfocurvus sp.
CGGGCCGCCGCAGGGGACCGCCCGGGGCGGTCCCTTTTTTTGCGCCGGGCTCCGGGGTGTCAGCCCCCGTCGGTGGTGCCCTCCCGGGCTTCCAGCACGGCGCGGATGGCCCGGGCCAGGTCGGGCAGGGTGAAGGGCTTGAGCAGCATGCGCGCCACGCCGTGGCGGCGCAGGGCCTCGGGCGAGGCCGCGCGGCTGAACCCTGTGCACAGGATCACCGGCAGCCCCGGGCGCAGGCGCCGGGCCGTGGCGGCCAACTCCAGGCCCGTGCAGCCGGGCATGGCCTGGTCGGTGACCAGCAGGTCGAAGGGCGGCTCCGCGCCCTCCAGCAGGGCCAGGGCCTCCCGCGGCGCGGTGCAGGCCGTGACGGCGTAGCCCAGGCCGCCCAGGGCCTGCACCGCCAGGTCGGCGATGGCGCCTTCGTCGTCGACATAGAGGATGCGCTCGGTGCCGCGCTGCTGGGGCGCGGCCGGGGCCTGGCCCGGGGCGGCGTCGGCCGGGGCCGGGGGCAGCAGCACGGTGAACCGCGCGCCCTGGCCCGGGGCGCTCTCGGCCCGCACGGTGCCCCCCAGGCCGTGGGCCGTGCCGTGGACCACGGCCAGCCCCATGCCCGTGCCCTCGCCGGGGCCCTTGGTGGTGAAGAAGGGGTCGAACACGCGCTCCAGGACGGCCGCGCTCATGCCCGGGCCGTCGTCGGCGACCTCCAGGGCCACCCAGTCTCCGGCGGGGCCGGCCTGGGTGTCGGCCTCCAGGGTCCGGCGGCCCAGGCGCACGGTGATGGTGCCGCCGCCCTCGCGCTCCAGGGCGTAGGCCGCGTTGGCGCACAGGTTCATGACGATCTGGTGGATCTGGCCGGGATCGGCCAGGACGGTACCGGCCCGGGCGTCGATGTCGCGGGCGATGGCCACGTTGGCGGGCAGCGTGGCCCGCAGCAGGACCAGCGTTTCCTTGACCAGGGGGGCCAGCTCCAGGGGCGTGCGCTCCAGTTCGCCGCGCCGCGAGAAGGCCAGGATCTGGCGCACCAGGTCGCGGGCGCGCTCCCCGGCCTGGAGCACGCGCCGCAGGCGCGAGCGCAGCCGCGAGTCGTCCGGCGCCTCGGCCATGGCCAGCTCGCTGAAGCCCATGATGGCCATGAGAATGTTGTTGAAATCGTGGGCGATGCCCCCGGCCAGGGTGCCCAGGGCCTCCATCTTGCGCGCCTGGTGCAGCTGGGCTTCGAGCTGGGCCTCCCCGGTCACGTCGCGCTGCACGGAGACGTAGTTGGCCACGCGGCCCTGGTGGTCGTAGATGGGTGCCAGGGTGGCCCTGACCTCGCGGCGCGAGCCGTCGGGGCGCCGATAGCTGTAGCGGCCGCTCCAGGTGCCGCCCCCGGCCAGGGCCGGGCGCAGGCCCTCCAGGCTGGCGGCGTCGTCCGCCGCGCTTTCCAGGACCGTCAGGTTCTGGCCCAGCAGTGCCTGGCGCGGCCGCCCGCTGACGTGCTCGAAGGCCGGGTTGGCGTACTGGATGGTGCCGCCCGGGTCGGTGATGAGGACCACGTCGTCCACCTGCTCGATGGCCCTGGCGAGGCGGTCGCGCTCCTGGGCGGCGTGGCGGGCGCCGGTGATGTCCTCGCTGAAGCCCGCGGCGCGCCGCGGGCGCCCGGCGTCGTCCGGCACGGCGAAGAACCGCGTGCGCACCCAGCGCACCTGGCCGTCGGGCCGCGCGATGCGGTATTCGATGGCGCAGGGCTCGCCGCGCTCCCGGAAGCGCGCGTGCTCCCGGTCCAGGCGCTCCCGGTCCTCGGGCAGGACACTTTCGCGCAGGATGCCCGGCCGGGAAAGGAATTCCAGCTCCGTGCGGCCCCAGACCGTGCGGAAACTGGGGCTGACGTACAACCCCCGCCCGCTTTCCAGCTCCATGATCCAGAAGACCTCGGAGAGGTTCTCCACCAGCTGGCGGAAGCGGTTCTCGCTTTCCAGCAGCGAGGCCTCGGCGAACTTGCGGAAGGTGATGTCCGTGGCGATCAGCAGCGACCCCCGGCAGGCGCCCCCGGGGCCGGGCAGGGGGCTGTGGGAGCAGATGACCCATACCTCGCTGCCCGCGGCGCTTCGCAGGCGCAGGTCGTATTGCGAGGAGAAGCCCTGGCGGCAGCGTTCCAGGTGGCGTTCGGCCTCGGGCAGGTCGGCCTGGTCCAGGAATTCGAAGAGGTGCCTGCCCGTCATGGGGCCGGGTTCCTGGCCGAGCATGTCCGCCAGGCGCTGGTTGACGGCCACGGTCAGCCCGCAGGGGTCCAGGAGCCAGACCCCGGCCAGGGTGTGCGCGAGGAGCCGCAGGTCGTCCTCCGGGCCGGGCGGCGGGGGCGGCGCGGCCCCGGGGGCGGGCTCCAGGGCCATGAACAGGGCGGCGGCGGCCTGCTCCGGGCTGAAGGGCCCGACCAGGAAGCCCCTGGGCCTTGCGGCGCGGGCCGCCGCAAGGCGGGCCGTGTCGGCGTGGGCGCTGGCGAGCACCACGGGGATGCCCAGCTGCTCCTGGATCGTGCGGCAGGCCCCGGGGCCGCCGCCCGGCCCGGGCAGGGCCGCGTCCAGCAGGACCGCTTCGGGCCGCAGCTTCCGGGCCAGGGCCACGGCCCGCCCGGCGCTGGCGGCCACGCCGACGGGCTCGAAGCCCAGGGCTTCCAGGGCCGGGGCCAGGTCCGGCGGGGCGGCGGCCTTGCCGCTGGCGAGAAGGACGCGGATCATGTCGGCTAGTGTGCATCCATTGCGGGTCTTGGGCCAGAGAAGAAAATCCCTTGCGCCGCCGCCCCGCCGGGGGTGGACGGCGTTTTGCCCCGCCGGGCGGCCGCTCAGGCGCCGAGCAGGGCATGCACCTCGTCGAGCAGGCGCTCGGGGCTCACGGGCTTGGTCAGGGTCCGGTTGGCGCCAAGGCGGGCCGACAGGCCCAGGCACTTGCCCGGCGTGAGCCACTGCCCGCCTCCGGACATGGCGATGATCGGCATTTCCGGGCGCAGCCTGCGGGCCTGCTGGATGATCTCCAGGCCGTCGCACCCGGGGAGGAGCACGTCGGTGATCAGCAGGTCGAAGGGCTTTGCGGCCAGCAGGTGCAGGCCCCGCCGACCGTCCGAGGCGGTGCGCACGGTGTGTCCGGCTCCGCCCAGGATGTCGCGCAGCAGCAGCCGCACCAGGTCGTCGTCGTCTATGGCCAGGATCAGGGCCATGCGCCCTCCGGCTAGGCCGCCGGGGCCTGTTCCCGGACTTGTTGCCCCTCGCCGTCCCGGGCGGCGAGCAGGTCCATTTCCTGTTCGGAAAACACGCGGCCGATGTCCAGGACGATGATGAACTCCTCGTCGCGCTTGCCGATGCCCAGTATGGACTCTGCGCGCACGGTGGTGCCCATGCGCGGGGCGGGCTCGATGGCCGAGGGCGGCAGCTCGACCACCTCGCGCACCGAGTCCACCAGGGCGCCCAGGATGTGGGGTTCGCCCGCGCAGGTGGTTTCCACGATGATGATGCAGGTGTTCACCGTGTCGTCGGCCCGGGACATGCCGAACTTGCGGCGCATGTCGACCACGGGCACGGCGTGGCCGCGCAGGTTGATGACCCCGCGCATGAAGGGCGGGGTGCGCGGGATGCGCGTGATGGTGGACAGCTCCAGGACCTCGCGCACCTGGGCGATGGCCAGGGCGAAGACCTCCCCGTCCAGGCCGAAGGTCAGGTACTGGTTGGTGTCGTTGTCGTTCCGGGGGGGCATGGCTCCTCCTGGGGCTGGGGCCCGCGACGGCCAGGGCCGCCGCGGGCCGGGCCGCTAGAAGCGTTCGAAGTCCTTGTCGTCGGCGTCGCCTGTGTCCATGTCCAGCGAGATGCCCGCGGCCGGGGCGTTTTTGGCGGGGGCAGGGCGGGGCGTTGCGTCCTGGGCCGCGGTGAGCCTGCGCGGGGGCGCGGCGTGGGCGGCGACCACGGTGCGGGTGCGGGCCCTGGCCCTGGCCTGGGGTCTGGCCGCGCCGTCCAGGCGGAAGAAGCCGATGGTCTGCTGGAGCTGCACGGCCTGGGAGGACAGTTCCTCTGAGGTGGAGGCCATTTCCTCGGAGGCCGAGGCGTTCTGCTGCACCACCTGGTCGAGCTGCTGGATGGCCTTGTTGATCTGGTCGGCCCCGGCGTTCTGCTCGTTGCTGGCGGCGGCGATTTCCTGGACCAGCTCGGCGGTCCTGCGGATGTCGGGGACCATGCGCGTGAGCATGGAGCCCGCGCGCTCGGCGACCTCGACGCTGGAGGAGGACAGCTCGCTGATCTCGGCGGCTGCGGAGCCGCTGCGCTCGGCCAGCTTGCGGACCTCGGCGGCGACCACGGCGAAGCCCTTGCCGTGCTCGCCCGCGCGGGCGGCCTCGATGGCGGCGTTGAGCGCCAACAGGTTGGTCTGGCGCGCGATTTCCTCGATGATGGAGATCTTGTCGGCGATGTCCTTCATGGCCGAGACGGTCTCGGCCACGGCCTTGCCTCCGGCCTCGGCGTCCTGTGCGGACTGGACGGCGATCTTTTCCGTTTCGCGGGCGTTTTCGGCGTTCTGGCGGATGTTGGCGGCCATTTGTTCCATGGAGGAGGAGACCTCCTCCACGCTGGCGGCCTGCTCGGTGGCGCCCTGGGACAGGCTCTCGGAGGACGCGGACAGCTCCTCGCTGCCCGAGGCCACGTTCTCGCCCGCGCTCTGGACCTCGCCGACCACCTCGGAGAGCTTGGCGACCATGTTCTGCAGGGCGGCGGCCAGCTGGCCGATCTCGTCGCGCTGGTCCACGTCGATGCGCGCGCCCAGGTCGCCCGCGGCGATGGCCTGGGC
>NZ_JALNWM010000233.1 GCF_023230885.1 Desulfocurvus sp.
GCCCACCAGCCCCAGGGGCCCGGCGTCCACCCAGTCGTCGCCCAGGTAGGCCAGCTGCGACCATTCCAGCCCGCGCGCCCGGCGCATGCCTTCAAGCAGCGGAGCCTTGGCCAGATGCCCGGCGTGGTATTCCTCCACGCCCAGCTCGCGCACGCGCTTTTCCACGGCCTTGGACTCCAGCCCGGTGATGACGGCGATCTCCAGCCCGGCGGCCTGGGCGACCTTGATGCCCAGCCCGTCCTGCACGTTGAAGCGCTTGGAGACGTTGCCCTCGGCGTCGTAGTACAGCCCGCCGTCGGTGAGCACGCCGTCCACGTCGAGCACAAGCAGCCGCACCAGGGCGGCGCGCTCCCTAGCGGACGCGCCGACCACGGGTCGCCTCCCAGATGTCCAGAAGATCACGCAACAGGGGCTCCAGTCGTTCCAGCGGCCAGGAATTCGGCCCGTCGCACAGGGCCCGGTCCGGGTCGGGGTGTGTTTCCAGGAACACGCCGTCGGCCCCGGCGGCCACGGCGGCCCGGGCCAGGGTCGGCACGAACTGGCGCTGCCCGCCGGAGCTCGCGCCCTGCCCGCCCGGCAGCTGCACCGAATGCGTGGCGTCGAAGACCACCGGGCAGCCGTGGGCCTGCATGGACGGCACGGCGCGCATGTCCACCACGAGGTTGTTGTAGCCGAAGCTGGCCCCGCGCTCGGTGAGCCAGATCATGGCGTTGCCCGTGCTGCGGATCTTGCCCACGGCGTTGGCCATGTCCCACGGGGCCACGAACTGGCCCTTCTTGACGTTGACCACCCGCCCCGTGCGCCCGGCGGCCACCAGCAGGTCCGTCTGGCGGCACAGGAAGGCCGGGATCTGGAGCACGTCGGCGACCTCGGCCACGGGCGCGGCCTGCTCGGGCAGGTGGATGTCCGTCAGCACGGGCAGGCCGGTCTCGGCCTTGATTTCGGCCAGCAGGGCCAGGCCCCGCTCCAGGCCCGGGCCCCGGAAGCTCTCCACCGAGGTGCGGTTGGCCTTGTCGAAGGAGCTCTTGAAGATGGCGGGCAGCCCCAGGGCGCGCGACACCTCGGCCAGCCGCCGGCCCACGGCCAGGGCCACGTCGCGGCTCTCCAGGGCGCAGGGCCCGGCAATGACGAAGGGCCCGGCCTGGGCCTGGGCGTGCAGCTGCGCGGCGCGAGCCATGCCCTAGCCCTTCCTGGCCTTGGCGCCGTCCTGGCGGCGGCGGCGGGCCGCGCCGATGAACTCGCGGAACAGCGGGTGCGGCCGCATGGGGTTGGACTTGAACTCGGGGTGGAACTGGCAGCCCAGGAACCAGGGATGGTCGGGCAGCTCCACGATCTCCACCAGTTCGCCGTCGGGCGACAGGCCCGAGAAGACCAGCCCCTGCTCCTTCAGCTGGTCGAAATAGGCTTTGTTGAATTCGTAGCGGTGGCGGTGGCGCTCGTCGATGGCGTCCCGGCCATAGGCCGCGTGGGCTCGCGTGTCCGGCTCCAGGCGGCAGGGATAGGCGCCCAGGCGCATGGTCCCGCCCTTGTTGCACAGCGCGTCGCGCACCTCCACCCGGCCCTTCTGGAAGTCGTACCACTCCTTCATCAGGTAGATCACCGGGTGCGGGGTGTTCTGGTCGAACTCCTCGGAGTTGGCCCCCGCGAGCCCGGCCACGTTGCGCGCGAACTCGATGACCGCGCACTGCATGCCCAGGCAGATGCCGAAAAAGGGCACCTTGTTGCGCCGGGCGTACTCGATGGCCTTGATCTTGCCCTCCACACCGCGCGAGCCGAAGCCGCCCGGAACGAGCACGCCGTCGCAGTCCTGGAGCAGCCCGGCCACGGACCCGGCGTCGATCTCCTCGGAGTTGATGTAGCGCAGGTTGACGCGGACACCGTTGGCCACGCCGCCGTGGACCAGCGCCTCGTGCAGGCTCTTGTAGGCCTCCTTGAGGTCCACATACTTGCCGCAGATGGCAATGGTCACCTCGCCCTGGGGGTGGTCCAGGCGGTGGACCAGGGAGTGCCACGGCGAAAGGTCCGGATTCTTGGCAGGCAGCTTGAGCATGATGGCCACTTTCTGGTCCAGGCCCTCGTCGTAGAGCTTGAGCGGCACCTTGTAGATGCTGTCCACGTCCACGGCGCAGAACACGGCGTCCTTGTCCACATTGCAGAACAGGGCGATCTTGGCCTTCAGGGAGTCGTCCAGGTCGCACTCCGAGCGGCAGAGCACGATGTCGGGCTGGATGCCGATGGAGCGCAGCTCCTTGACGCTGTGCTGGGTGGGCTTGGTCTTCAGCTCGCCGGCGGTCTTGATGTAGGGCACCAGGGTCAGGTGGATATAGAGCACGTTCTCCTTGCCCAGGTCGCCGCGCAGCTGGCGGATGGCCTCCAGGAAGGGCAGGCCCTCGATGTCGCCCACGGTGCCGCCGATCTCCACCAGGGCGACGTCCAGGTCGTCGCTGCCCAGGGACAGCACGGCGCGCTTGATCTCGTCGGTGATGTGCGGGATGACCTGCACCGTGCCGCCCAGGTAGTCGCCGCGGCGCTCCTTGGTGATCACGGTATGGTAGATGGAGCCGGAGGTGTAGTTGTTGCGCTGGCTCATGGGCACGTCGAGGTAGCGCTCGTAGTGGCCCATGTCGAGGTCGGTCTCGGCGCCGTCGTCGGTGACGTAGACCTCGCCGTGCTGGAAGGGGTTCATGGTCCCGGGGTCGACGTTGATGTAGGGGTCGAGCTTCTGGATGGTGCAGGAAAGCCCCCGGGCCTTCAGCAGGGCCCCGATGGAGGCCGCGGCCAGGCCCTTGCCCAGGGAGGAGAGAACGCCGCCGGTGACGAAAATGAACTTGGTCTTCATGGTCTGGACCTGCCCTCTTTGCTTGTTGTCCTCGATGCGTGCGGCCGTCGGCCGCCCGCCCGCTCAGTTCGCGTGGCCACCTGCGCGCCATTCAAGTGCGAACCCGCCGGAACCGGAGGGTCCTGGCGGGTTGCGGCGGTGGCAAAACCTCTGTATCTAACTATTTTTTCATGAAAAATCAGGAATTTGAGGGCCCGGGTCATCACGGTTCCATGTTGACGCTTTGCGGATGTCTCATTATGGTCCCTCGTGTTTCAGGTACGCTAGTCAACGGGCATCAGCCTGTCAAGAAAACATTGGAGGAGACCATGGCCCAGGTGAAGACGCTGGTCATCACCGGATACGGAACCAATTGCGAGGTGGAATCGGCTCATGCCGCCCGCCAGTCCGGCGCGGACACCGCCGATATCACCTACTTTTCCGACCTGGTCGCCGGACGGGTGCGCCTTGCGGACTACAATTTCCTGATCTTCCCCGGCGGGTTCCTGGACGGCGACGACCTCGGGGCGGCCCAGGCCGCCGCCCTGCGCTGGCGCTTTGCCCGCACCCGGGACGGCGACCCCCTGGTGGAGCAGTTGCGCACCTTTTTCGACGCCGGCGGCCTGGTCCTGGGCATCTGCAACGGGTTCCAGCTCCTGGTCAAGCTCGGGCTGCTGCCCGCCATCGGCGGGCGCTACTTCGAGCGCCAGGTCTCCCTGACCCTCAACGACTCCGCCAAATTCGAAGACCGCTGGGTGCGCCTCAAGGCCAACCCGCACAGCCCCTGCGTCTTCACCCGCGGCATCGACACCCTCGACCTGCCCGTGCGCCACGGCGAGGGCAAGCTCGTGCCCATGGACGACGCCGTGCTCAGGGAGCTGGTGGACGCCAACCTCGTGGCCCTGCAATACGCCGACCCGGCCAGCGGGCTGGTGACCACCGACTACCCGGCCAACCCCAACGGCTCGCCCCTGGGCATCGCGGGCATCACCGACCCCACGGGCCGCGTGCTCGGCCTCATGCCCCACCCCGAGGCGTACAACCACGTCACCAACCACCCGGGCTGGACGCGCGGCGAGGCCACCCGCCTGGGCACGGTGCTCATCGAAAACGCAGTGGCCCACCTGAAGGCCCAGTAGCCCCGGCCCGGGCCGCGCGGGCGCCCCTCGCCGGGCGCCCCGCGCGGCAGGCGGGCCCAGGCCCCATGCTGACCACAGACCTCCCCACCCTGCCCCCGGGCCTCGACTCCTGGGACCAGCCCATGCGCCAGGCCCTGGCCGAGGCCCATAGCGCGGCCCAGGCGGGCGAGGTGCCCGTGGGCGCCGTGCTCCTGGGACCCGACGGCGCCGTGCTCGCCCGCGCGGCCAACGCGCCCATAGCCAACGGCGACCCCACGGCCCACGCCGAGATCCTGGCCATGCGCCAGGCCGCCCGGCGGCTGGGCAACTACCGCCTCACGGGCTGCACCCTGGTGGTCACCCTCGAACCCTGCCTCATGTGCCTGGGCGCGATGGTCCACGCGCGCATCGGCGCCCTGGTCTACGGCGCCCACGACCCCAAGTCCGGCGCCGTGGCCTCGCGCCTCGACGCCGCCAGCCTGGACTTCGTCAACCACCGTTTCCCCGCCCTGGGCGGCGTTCTGGCCCAGGAATGCGGCGACGTGCTGCGCCGCTTCTTCCGCGCCCGGCGCCAGGCCGCCACGCCCCCCCCGGCCCCGCCCGGAAGCCACGGCTCCGAATCGGCCTGAAGGACAACGCACTCGGCAAGGGGGAGGCGGCCCGCAAGGGCCGGAAAGGAACGCCCCGGGCGGCGGAGTGGCCCGCAGGGGCAGGGGCAGGGAACAGCCCGGGGCCGCAGGCTGCCCGGGGGGAGCGCGAGGCGCCGCCCCGGGGCACAGGTCGCCCGCAGGGGCCAGGGCAGGGAACAGCCCGGGGCCGCGACCTGGCCCGTAACGGTCGAGGCAGGACACAGCCCGGC
>NZ_JALNWM010000234.1 GCF_023230885.1 Desulfocurvus sp.
CGGGCCTTGAGGCATCTTGGCGCTCTTTTCGTCCTTTGGCTCTCTTCCGGTTCAAGGAACCAACACGGGATGTCCGTTGCTTGAGTCGGAAGAAATGGCTTTTTCAAACTCGACAAAATAAGCGCCGGGGCGCGACCCCGCCAGCCCGGGCCCGGCGCCGCCCTCCCCCGGCAGCCGGGCGCCCGGGCGGCCCCGCTGCCCAGGGCCCGCGATGCGCCCCCCCGGATCCCACTGCCCGGGGTGCGGGGGGTTGCGCATCGCGGACGAATCGGCTATAGACCCCGGACTTCGATTCCACACACCCCGGTGCCGCCCTGGGTGCCCCGCACGGTGCGGGGTTGGAGGCGGCCCCGTGCCGGGGTGGAGGGACAACAACCCGACCAGGAGGATTCACAATGGCTTACGCAAGCATGAAGCAGATGCTGGAGACCGGCGTCCACTTCGGCCACCAGACCCGCCGCTGGAACCCCAAGATGCGCCCGTTCATTTTCGGCGCTCGCAACGGCATCCACATCATCGACCTCCAGCAGACCGTGCGCCTGTTCCAGACGGCCTACGACTTCATCGCCGACGTGGTTTCGCGCGGCGAGAAGATCATCTTCATCGGCACCAAGCGCCAGGCCCAGGAGGCCGTGAAGCAGGAAGCCGAGCGCGCCGGGCAGTTCCACGTCACCAACCGCTGGATGGGCGGCACGCTGACCAACTTCCAGACCATCAAGCGCTCCATCGACCGCCTGAAGAAGATCGAGGGCTGGTTCGAGGACGGCACCATCAACAAGTTCCCCAAGCGCGAGATCGTGGGCATGACCCGCGAGGTCGAAAAGCTCAACGACGCCCTGGGCGGCATCAAGGACATGGACTCCCTGCCCGGCGCCGCGTTCATCATCGACCCCAAGCGCGAGGAAATCGCCGTCAAGGAATGCCGCAAGCTGGGCATCCCGCTGGTGGCCGTGGTCGACACCAACTGCGACCCCGACCTCATCGACTACATCATCCCGGGCAACGATGACGCCATCCGCGCCATCAAGCTCTTCGTGACGCACATCGCCGACGCCTGCCTCGAGGGCGAGGCCCGTCAGGACGAGGTTGCCATGACCAAGGCCGCCGCCAAGGCCAAGGCCGACGACAAGACCGAGGCCGCCCCCGGGGCCGAGGCCGAAATGGACGACGACGAGGAGATCTAGACATGGCTATTTCCGCTTCCCAGGTGAAGGCCCTGCGCGACAAGACCGGCGCGGGCATGATGGACTGCAAGAAGGCGCTGGCCGAAACCGGCGGCGACGAGGAGAAGGCCATCGCCTACCTGCGCGAGAAGGGCCTGGCCAAGGCCGCCAAGAAGGCCGGCCGCGCCACCTCCGAGGGCCTGATCGGCTTCTTCATCGCCCAGGACGGCAAGACCGCCGCCATCGCCGAGCTGATGTGCGAGACGGACTTCGTGGCCAAGAACGAGGAGTTCCGCCAGTTCGCCGCCGACCTGGCCGCCAAGGTCGCCGCCCTCGACCTGCCCGTCGGCGCCACCGGCCTGGCCACGGGCTGCGCCGCCGACCTGCCCGAGGGCATGGCCGACGTGACCGACCTCATCGCCAAGCTGGGCGAGAACATGGGCGTGGGCCGCTTCGCCAAGGCCGTGTCGGCCGACGGCTGCATCGGCTCCTACATCCACTCCAACGGCAAGATCGGCGTGCTGGTGCCCGTGGCGGGCTCGGCCAACGCCGACGCCGCCCGCGACGTGGCCATGCAGGTCGCCGCCGCCAGCCCCATCTGCCTGAGCTCCGCCGAGGTGCCCGCCGACCTGCTGGAGAAGGAGAAGGAAATCTACCGCAACCAGGCCATCGAGGAGGGCAAGGCCCCCGAGATCGCCGACAAGGTCGTCCTGGGCCGGGTTTCCAAGTACTACAAGGAAGTCTGCCTGCTGGAGCAGCCCTTCATCAAGGATGACAAGAAGAGCATCAAGCAGTACCTGAAGGAAGCTGCCCCTGGTGCAACGGTGACAGGCTTTGTCCGGCTCGCCCTTGGCGAGGGCGGCGAAAGCAACGCCGAGTAACCCCAAAACGGGCCGCAAGGCCCGTTTTTTTTGGCCCGGGGCCGGACGGCGGCACCCCCCGGGCCCCACCTTCACAGCGCGAGGCAACCACAGATGAGCACATTGCGTTTCTCCCGGGTTCTGCTCAAGCTCTCCGGCGAGGCATTGGCGGGCACGAAAAAATTCGGTATAGACCCCGAATCCGTCAGCGCGTTCTCCAAGGAGATCGCCGAGGTCGTGCGCATGGGCCTGGAAGTGGCCCTGGTCATCGGCGGGGGCAACATCTTCCGCGGCATGGCCGCCAGCGCCAAGGGCATGGACCGCGCCCAGGGCGACTACATGGGCATGCTGGCCACGGTGATGAACGCCCTGGCCGTGCAGGACGGCCTGGAAAAGGCCGGCGTGCAGACGCGCGTGATGAGCGCCATCACCATGCGCGAGGTCTCCGAGCCCTACATCCGGCGGCGCGCCGTGCGCCACCTGGAAAAGGGCCGGGTGGTCATCTGCGCCGCAGGCACCGGCAACCCGTATTTCACCACGGACACCGCCGCCGCCCTGCGCGCGGCAGAGCTGCACTGCCAGGCCATCCTCAAGGCGACCAGGGTCGACGGCGTGTACGACAAGGATCCGGAAAAGCACGACGACGCGAAGCTCTTCCACAAACTGAGCTACATCGACGTGCTGAACAAGCGGCTGAAGGTGATGGACTCCACGGCCATTTCCCTGGCAATGGACAACGAGATGCCCATCTGCGTCTTCAACCTGTTCCAAACCGGCAACATCAAGAAGGTGGTCACCGGCGAGGATGTCGGAACAACCGTGCAAGGAGGAGAATAGATGCAGTCCGTTCTCGACGATTGCAAACAGCGCATGAAAAAGGCCCTGGCGGCCCTGGAACACGACTTCGCCAAGCTGCGCACCGGCCGCGCCACCCCGTCGCTGGTCGAGGACATCAGCGTGGACTACTACGGCACGCCCACGCCGCTCAAGCAGATCGCCTCCATTTCCGTGCCCGAAAGCCGCAGCCTGACCATCCAGCCCTGGGATCGCGGGGCCTTCCCGGCCATCGAGAAGGCCATCATGAAGTCCGACCTGGGCCTGACCCCGGTCAACGACGGCAAGATCATCCGCATCAACATCCCCCCGCTCACCGAGGAGCGCCGCAAGGACCTGGTCAAGGTCGCCAAGAAGTTCACCGAGGACTGCCGCGTGGCCATGCGCAACATCCGCCGCGACGCCAACGACCAGCTCAAGAAGCTCCAGAAGGACAAGGAAATCACCGAGGACGACCTGCGCACCGGGCAGGCCGACATCCAGAAAATCACCGACGACCACATCGCCGAGGCGGACAAGACCCTGGACGCCAAGGAAAAGGAAGTCATGGAAATCTAACGCCGCCCGCGCCGGTCCGCGCCCCGCCCGCCGGGGCGCCGGACTGGCGGGCCGCCCCGCCCACGGAGCAACCCCCTGCAACCTACGGAACTTCCCCGCCATCTGGCCGTCATCATGGACGGCAACGGCCGCTGGGCCCAGGCCCGGGGCCTGACCCGCAGCCAGGGCCACGCCGCCGGAACCAGCGCCGCCCGGGCCTTCGTGGCCCGCTGCCGCGAGCTGGGCATCGCCCATGTGACGCTGTACGCCTTCTCGCGCGAGAACTGGGCCCGGCCCAAGGACGAGGTGGACTCGCTCTTCGAGCTGATGCGCCGCTTCCTGGACAAGGAGCTGGACACCCTGCTGGCCCAGGACATCCGCCTGAACGTGCTGGGCGACGTGGACGCCCTGCCCCTGCTCACGCGCAAGGCCCTGGCCCACACAGTGGCCCGCACGGCCCGGGGCCGCTCCATGATCCTCAACCTGGCCCTGAACTACTCCGGGCGCGACGAAATCGTGCGCGCGGCCCGGCTGCTGGCGCAGGACGGGCTGGCCCCCGCCGAGATAACCGAGCAGGCCCTGGCCCAGCGCCTCTACACCGCAGGCCAGCCCGACCCGGACCTGATCATCCGCACCAGCGGCGAGCTGCGGCTGTCCAACTACCTGCTGTTCCAGTGCGCCTACTCCGAGCTGTATTTCACGCCGACCCTGTGGCCCGACTTCGACGCCGCCGAGCTGGACAAGGCCCTGGCCGAGTACGCCTCGCGCAAGCGCCGCTTCGGCAAGACCGCCGAACAGATCGAATAACCCGCCGAAGAGGCCCCCGCGACCATGTCCCTGTCCGACTCGCATAAAAAGCGCATCGTCACCGCCCTGATCCTGCTGCCGCTGCTGGCCCTGGCCATCACCCTGCGCGGCTGGACCGAGTTCATCCTGCTGGCGGCCCTGTCCAGCGCCGGGCTGTGGGAATTCTACAGCATGTTCTGGAGCGGCGGGCGCCACGCGCCCCTCAAGCTCGCCGGGCTGGCCCTGGGCGTGCTCATCCTCTACGCGGGCAAGACCGGCCAGCCGTGGATGATCCTTGGCGCGCTCATCGCCGCCTTCTGGGTATGCAGCCTGTGGTTCCTGGGCCGCTATGCCGAGCGCCCGCAGGACGTGAGCGACGAATCCTCCTATGGCCGGGCTTCGGTGCTGCTCACGGGCCTGCTCTACCTGCCGGTGATGCTCCAGTTCCTCCTGGGCTTCGAGCGCATGGAGATCGCCCTGGTGCTGCTGGCGACCTTCGCTTCGGACACCGGGGCCTTCTACGCCGGGTCGACCCTCGGCGGGCCGAAGATCTGGCCGCGCGTCAGCCCCAAGAAGACCTGGGCCGGGAGCCTGGGC
>NZ_JALNWM010000235.1 GCF_023230885.1 Desulfocurvus sp.
CCCCGAGGCCGCCCCCGAGGCGGCCAAAACCGCGCCCAAGGCCGAGGCGCCCGCCGCCAAGGAGGCCCCCAAGGCCGAAGCCAGGCCCGCCCCCGCCAAGGAAGCGCCCAAGGACAAGGACGCCAAGCCCGCCGCCGCCAAGCCCGGCAAGTAGACCCCGGGCGGCCCGGAAAAACGAAAAGGCCCCCGGGCGACCGGGGGCCTTCGCGCGTTCATGGTCGGCCGGGGCGCGCTCAGGCCAGCCCGTCCGATCCGTCCTGCTTGAGTTCCTGGATCAGCGCGGCCAGCTCGCTCATCTGGCCCGCCAGCTCGGACAGGGCCGCGGCCGACTCGCTGACGCCCCGGGCCGTGTCGCCGGTGATGCGGTTGATCTCGTCGATGGCGCGGTTGATCTCCTCGGACGTGGCCGACTGCTCCTCGGCGGCGGTGGCGATGGACTGGATCTGCTCCGCGCTGCGCTCCACGCGCTCGACGATCTCGTCCAGCACGACGCCCGACTGGTTGGAGAGCTCCACGGCCTGGGCCAGGTCGGCCACGGCCTTGCCCATGGAGTCGATGTTCTCGGCGGCCGCGCCCTGGATGGCGCGGATGGAATCGCCCACCTCCTTGGTGGCGCCCATGGTCTTTTCGGCCAGCTTGCGCACCTCGTCGGCCACCACGGCGAAGCCCCGGCCCGCCTCGCCCGCGCGGGCGGCCTCGATGGCCGCGTTCAGCGCCAGCAGGTTGGTCTGGTCCGCGATGTCCTCGATGACGGTCATGATGGCGCCGATGGCCTCGGCCTTCTCGCCGAGCACGTTCATGTTGAGGCGCAGCTCCTCGGCCTGCTTGCGCGTGGTTTCCATGGCCTCGATGGAGCTGGCGACCACCGCGCGGCCCGACACGGCCCGGTCCTTGGCCTCGTTGCCCACGCTGGCGGCCTCTCCGGAGTTGCGCGCCACCTCCAGCACCGTGGCGTTCATCTCCTCCATCGCCGTGGCCGTGGCGGCGATGCGTTCGGCCTGGATGTCCGTGCCGTTCCTGATCTCGTCGGACTGGCTGGACATTTCCTCCGTGGCCGACGACACGCGGGCCACGATGGCCTCCAGGCGCCGTGCGGCGTGGACCATGCCCTCGCGGCGGGCCTGCTCGGCCTGCTTGCGGGCCTGCTCGGCCTCCTCGGTGGCGGTCATGGCGGCTGCGGCCTTTTCCTCGGCCTCGCGGGTCTTGGCGGTGATCTCCTCCATGTTCGCGGCCAGCCGCCCCGCCGTGTCGTGCAGGGCGTCGATGATCTCGCCCATCTCGTCGCCGGGGCGCAGGGTCATGCGCTGGCTGTAGTCGCCCTGGCCCACGGCGTGCAGGAAGCCCATCATCTGGCGGACCGGGCGCAGGACCATCCGCCCCGTGAGCAGCCACACCGCCGCGGCCACCAGCACAAGGCACGCCGCGACCACAAGCCCGAGCTGCATCGCCGTGCCCTCGGCCGGGGCCATGATCTCGTCGCGCTCGATGAGCCCCACCAGCCGCCAGCCGAGCTGCGGCGAGGTCACGACCATGCCCAGGTAGCGCTTGCCGTCGACCTCGTACTCGCCCGTGCCCTCGCCCTTGGCGAACAGATCGGCCAGGTGCTTGGACGGCAGCTCACCCACGGCCTTGAAGTTGAAATCCTGGTGCCGGGGATCGGCCAGGACCACGCCGTCGTCCTGAAGCAGGACCATGTAGCCCGTCTTGCCCAGGCGGATGGACTCCACCATGTCCGTGAGCTTCTTGAGCGAGATGTCCACGCCCACCACGCCGAGCACCTCGCCGCCGCGCACCACGGGCGCCGTGACGCTGGCCACGGCCTCGCCCGTGGTGGACATATAGGCCTTGGACAGGGACGGGCGGTTCCCCGCTGCCAGGGCCTCGGTATACCAGGGCCGCCTGCGCGGGTCGTACCCGGCGGGCATCATGCTGTCCTGCACCGCCGAGACGAAGGCGCCCGTGCGCGCGCCCATGAAGACTTCCACATAGTTGGGGTGGGTGTTCTGCATCAGCGAGAAGAACTCCACCACCGCCTGGCCCGTCTCGTCGTCGGCCCAGGGCTGGGAGATGGTTTTCTCCTTGGTATCCACGAAACTGGTCCGCACCAGGTCGAGGTCCGTGGCCAGGGGATGGGCCGCCAGAAGGGCCGCGTTCATCATCGACTCGTCCATGAACAGCCGGATGGCGTTGTCCACCTGCATGAGCTGGCCCCGGGCCGACTGCTCGAACCCGGCCTGCGACAGGTCGCGGATGTTCAGGCTGGCGATGAAGAAGATAAGCACCAGGGGCAGACCGATAACGGCAAGTATGGAGACGATGAGCTTGGTCTTGATGGACTTCATGAGGGGGTGCTCCTTGTTTTTCCTTTCCGTTATGGAATCGGCACGGAAAAGACGCATTTCGGGCCTGCCCGGCGCGTACAGGAACGCGAAGGCCCGCACATCGATTATATACCGGATTCGCGCCCCCCAGGCAAGCACTGCATCGAACTTGCCTTCGCCCCCGCGCAAGGGTAGGAAGCGGACCAGGAGAAGACCATGCAGAACTTCACCCTCCAGGCCTTCCTGGAAATAGCCTTCCCCCTGTTCCTGATCATGGACCCCATCGGCAACGGGGTCATCTGCCTGACGCTGCTCAAGGACTTTCCGGCCCGCCGCCAGCGGGCCATCATCCTGCGCGAACTGTTCTTCGCCCTGGCCATCATCGTGCTCTTCATGTACCTGGGCGAGGGCCTGCTCGGGCTGCTCGACATCCACCAGTCCACCCTGCGCATGGCCGGCGGGGTCATCCTGTTCATCATCTCCATGAAGATGGTCTTCCCCCAGTCCGACGACGCCATGTCCGACCCGCACATCAAGGACCCGTACATCGTGCCCATCGCCGTGCCCTTCGTGGCCGGGCCGTCGTGCCTGGCGGCGGTGATGGTCTACGCCCACCGCGACAGCCACGCCGTGCTGCTGCCGGCCATCGGCGCGGCCTGGGCGGGAACCCTGGCCTTCATGCTCCTGTCCCCGGCGCTGACGCGCGTGTTCGGCGCCAAGGGCATGCGCGCCATGGAGCGGCTCATGGGGCTGGTGCTCATCCTCATGTCCTTCCAGATGCTCGAAGACGGCATCCGCCTGTTCATCGCCAGCCTCTAGCCCGGCTTGCCACCGGCCCCGGCCCCCCGTACACTGCCCCCAGGCCCCCGCCCCCCAAGCCCCGGAGGAGTCATGCCGCCCCGCGAATCCTACGACTGGCTGCGGGCCCACGCGGTGGAGACCGCGTACATCGGGTCCGCCCTGGCCCTGCTGCACTGGGACCAGTCCACCAAGATGCCTGCGGCGGGCCACGCCCACCGCGCCGCCCAGGTGGCCAGCCTGACCGGGCTGCTGCACGCCCGGCGCACCGACCCGCGCGTGGGCGAGGCCCTGGCCAAGGCCCGGGCCGAACTGCTGCGCGACGACCCGCACAGCGAGCTGGCGGCCAACGTCCGCGAGTGGCAGCGGGCCTACGACCGCGCGGTGCGCATCCCGGCCGACCTGGCCGTGGCCACGGCCAGGGCCGCCGCCCTGGGCGAGACCGCCTGGCAGCGCGCCCGCCCCGGCAGCGACTGGCGATCCTTCCTGCCGTACCTGGAGGAGATCGTCCGCCTGCGCCGCGAGGAGGCCGAGGCCGTGGGCTACGCGGGCGAACCCTACGACGCCCTGCTGGACGAGTACGAACCCGGCGAGACCGCGGCGGGCCTGGAGCCGGTGCTGGCCGGGCTGCGCCGCGAGCTTGTGCCCCTGCTGGACCGCATCCTGGGCGCCCCCCGCCGCCCCGACCGGACCCTGCTGTCCCGCCATGTGCCCCTGGAGGCCCAGCGGGCCTTGTGCCGCGAGGCTGCGGCGGCCATCGGCTTCGACTTCGAGGCCGGGCGCCTGGACTCCACGGCCCACCCCTTCTCCACGCGCATCGGCCCCGGAGACGTGCGCATAACCACGCGCTACAACGAACACGCCTTCGACGAGGCGCTGTTCGGCGCCATCCACGAGGCCGGACACGCCCTGTACAGCCAGGGCATCCCCGGCGCGCATTTCGGCACGCCCTGCGGCGTGTCCGTTTCCCTGGGCGTACACGAGTCGCAGTCGCGGCTGTGGGAGAACATGGTCGCCCGCTCGCGGGGCTTCTGGCGCCACTTCCTGCCCCGGGCCGCCGGGCACGTCGCCGCCCTGGAGGGCGTGGCCCTGGACGACCTCGTCCTGGCGGTCAACGCCGTGCGCCCCAGCCTGATCCGCACCGAGGCCGACGAGGTGACCTACAACCTGCATGTGCTCCTGCGCTTCGGGCTGGAGCTGGCGCTGCTGCGCGGGCAGCTCCAGCCGCGCGACCTGCCTGGCGCCTGGGACGAAGCCATGCGCTCCCTGCTCGGCCTGACTCCGCCGGAGCTGGCCGACGGCGTCATGCAGGATGTCCATTGGGCCGCCGGGCTGGTGGGCTACTTCCCGACTTATACCCTGGGCAACCTCTACGCGGCCCAGCTCTTCGAGGCCGCCGGGCGCGAGCTGGGCGGGGGCGCCCAGGGCCTGGACGAACGCTTCGCCGCCGGGGAATTCGCGTCCCTGCTGGAGTGGCTGCGCGCCAAGGTCCACGTCCACGGCAGCCGCTACGCCCCGCGCGAGCTGATGCGCCGGGCCACCGGGGCGGAGCTGGACCACGGGGCCTTCATGCGCTACCTGACGGCCAAGTACGAAGCCCTCTACGGCCTGTAGCCGGGC
>NZ_JALNWM010000236.1 GCF_023230885.1 Desulfocurvus sp.
CAAGGAGAGCACCCTGCGCGACACATACTCGCGCCTGGAGGCGACCCTGTCCGAGTACGAAAGCCTGGACACATCCCTGGATTCGCTCATCGACCAGCTCCCGAGCACGGACGGCTAGCCGCGCCCAGGGCCAGATCGGGGGCCGCGGCCCGCGGCCGCCAACCCGTCCGGGGCCGCGGCCGCGGTGCCGGGGGGCGCCCGTGCCGCGCCCAAGGGCTTTGACGGGCCGTGCCGTTTCGGGCATGATGCCCAACCGGCCCGCAAGGCGGGCACGCCAACGCAATCACGACGCCAGGGAGCGACCCCATGCAACTGTACAACACCATGACCCGCCGCAAGGAGGACTTCGCGCCCCTGCGCGACAACCACGTGCGCATGTACGCCTGCGGCATCACGGCCTACGACTACTGCCACATCGGCCACGCCCGCTCGGCCGTGGTCTTCGACGTGCTCGTGCGCACCCTGCGCCACATGGGCCACCGCGTGACCTTCGCGCGCAACTTCACGGACGTCGACGACAAGATCATCGTGCGCGCGAACGAGAACGGCGAGGATCCCCTGGCCCTGGCCGAGCGCTTCATCCGGGCCTTCCATGAGGACATGGACCGCCTGGGCGTCCTGCGGGCCGACGTGGAGCCCCGCTGCACCACGCATATCCCCGAAATGATCGCCCTGACCCAGGACCTCATCGCCAAGGGCCACGCCTACGCCACGCCCTCGGGAGACGTGTATTTCCGGGTGCGCTCCTTCGCGGGCTACGCCAGGCTCTCGGGCCGCGACATCGACGAAATGCGCGCGGGCGCCCGCGTGGCGCCCGGCGAGGAAAAGGAGGACCCCCTGGACTTCGCCCTGTGGAAGGCCGCCAAGCCCGGCGAGCCCACCTGGGACAGCCCCTGGGGCCCGGGCCGCCCGGGCTGGCACCTGGAGTGCTCGGCCATGAGCGACAAGCACCTCGGCCTGCCCCTGGACATCCACGGCGGAGGCCAGGACCTCGTCTTCCCGCACCATGAGAACGAAATTGCCCAGACCGAGGCCGCCACGGGCCAGGAAATGGCCCGCTTCTGGGTCCACAACGGCTTCGTGCAGGTGGATTCGGAAAAAATGTCCAAGAGCCTGGGCAACTTCAAGACCATCCGTGAAATCATGGATGCCTATCTGCCCGAAACCCTGCGCTATTTCCTGCTGACCAAGCATTACCGCAGCCCCATCGACTTCACCCTGGACAACATGGACGAGGCCGAGAAGAACCTGCGCCGCATCTACACCGCGCGCCAGGAGATGGCCGCGGCCCTGGCGGGTACGAAATGGGCCGCCACGGACCTGCCCGCCGCACTGGCCGCCGAGATCGACGAGCAGGAGGCCGCCTGGGAGGCGGCTATGGGCGACGACATGAACACCGCCCAGGCCCTGGGCCATGTGTTCAACCTCGTGCGCCTGGCCGGGCGCATCGCCGAGGACAAGGCCCTGCGCAAGACCCGGGGCGCCAAGGCCGCCTGGGAGCGCATCCAGGCCGACCTGGACGCCTGGGGCGCGGTGCTCGGCGTCTTCACCCAGGATCCGGCGCAGTTCCTGGCCTCCCTGCGCGACACCCAGGCCCGGCGCAAGGGCATCGACACCGCCCGGGTCCGGGCCCTGCTGGACCAGCGCGCGGCCGCCCGCGCCGCCAAGGACTTCGCCGCCTCCGACGCCCTGCGCGATGAGCTCGCCGCCCTGGGCGCCACGGTCAAGGACACCCCCGCCGGACAGGTCTGGGACGTGGCCTGAGCAGCGCGCGCCGCGCCCGGGCCGCGAGGGCCGCAGGTGGCGCCGCGCGCCCCCTTGGCCCGCACGGCGCCCGGGCACGGCGGCCCGCCCAAGGTGAAGGCCCCGGCCCCCGGTTTGACCGGGGGCCGGGGCCTTCACGCGCGCCGGAACGGAAAACAGGCGGAAAACGCCCCGCCTGGGGCTTGCTGGCGGGTTGGCCGCGCGGGCCGGGGCTGCCGGGCGGCGAGGGCGCGGCGGCTGGCGCGCTGGCGGCGGGCCGGGCGGCCTTGGGGCCGGTCCCTGCCCGGCGCCGCCATGCCCCTGCCCGGCGCCGCCGTCTAGGCCGGGAGCAGGGCGCTGACGCAGGCCACGGCCTTCACGCCCTTTTTTTCGCCCGTGAAGCCCAGGCCCTCCTCGGTGGTGGCCTTGACGTTGACCCGCCCGGGGGGCAGGCGCAGCAGCCCGGCTACGGCCGAGCGGATTTGCGCCTTCCAGGGCGCGAGGCGCGGCACCTGGCAGATGACGGTCAGGTCGGCGTGGACCACCTCCAGCCCGGCCTCCAGGGCCATTTCGAGCACCTCGTTGAGCAGCACGGCGGAGGGCACGCCCTCGTAGCGCGGGTCGGTGTCCGGGAAATGCTCGCCGATGTCGCCCCGGCCCAGGCAGCCGAGCAGCGCGTCGGTCAGGGCGTGCAGCAGAACATCGCCGTCGGAGTGGGCCACGACCTCGGGGCCGCCCTGAATGGGCACGGTGCCCAGGACCATCGGCCGCCCGGGGCCGTACTTGTGCACGTCGTAGCCCCAGCCCGTGACGGGCACACGGGGGCTCTGCCCGGTCCGGAGCAGGTGCAGGTCTTCCGGGGTGGTGATCTTCACGTTGCCCTCCTCGCCGGGTACGACGGCCACATCCAGGCCCAGGGCCTCGATCATGGACGCGTCGTCGGTGACATCCAGCCCGTGGCGGGCGCAGTGTTCGTGGGCGGCCAGCAGGTCGGCCAGGACGAAGGCCTGGGGCGTCTGCACGGCGGCCAGTTCCGCCCGGGGCAGGGTGGCGGCCACGCGCCCGGCGGCCACGCGCTTGACCGTATCCTTCACGGGCACGGCGGGCACGGCCGCCCGGGCGCCCGCGTCCAGGGCCGCCAGCAGCGCCGTGACCAGCGCGGCCGAGGCGAAGGGCCGCGCCGCGTCGTGAACCAGCACCCGCGAGCAGTCCCGGGGCAGCACGGCCAGGGCCGCGGCCACGGAGTCCTGGCGGCGGGCCCCGCCAGCGGCGAAGCGCAGGGGCAGGCCCAGGTCCTGGGCGGCGGCCAGCTCTTCGGCGCGGGCGCTGGCCTGGGGCAGCTCGGCGGGCGGGAAGGCCAGGGCCACCCCGTGGACCCCGGCCACGCGGGCCAGGGTGCGCAGGCTGGCCCAGTAGAGCGGGGCGCCGCGCCAGGGCATGAACTGCTTGCCCACGCCAAGCCCTGCGGCGGCCAGCCGGCTGCCGCTGCCTGCGGCGGGAATCACCACCCAAGTGCTCATGGGCCCTCCTGCGTGCGTTCCGATACGCCGCGGGCGCGCCGGGGGCTGGCCCCGGCGCGCCCGGTGGCGCGCGGCGTGTTGAAAAAGGGAGCCGGACTGTAAGCCGGGTTCTGTTCCCCTCGCGGGGCGGCCATCATTCCTCTAGGGCGACGGTTGCCCGCCGCCTCAAGCAGCCTACCCGAAGGCATCGGCCGGGCCAGCCTCGAGCGCCTTCCTATTTGGCCTTGCTCCGAACGGGGTTTGCCAAGCCGGCCGGGTCGCCCCGGCCGCTGGTGGGCTCTTACCCCACCGTTTCACCCTTACCCTCCGCAGAGGGCGGTTTGCTTTCTGTGGCACTTTCCGGGGCTCGCACCCCCTGGACGTTATCCAGCGTCCTGCCCTGCGGAGCCCGGACTTTCCTCCCCGGCCCTTGCGGGTCGCGGCGATGGCCCGTCCGGCTCCCAAGTCTCAAAATCATGCCCGCCCGGTCCCGGGGTCCGGGGCCGGGCGGCGCGGATCAGCGGTCGTCGTCCCGGTCGTCGTCCGGGCTGTGGTTGTCGTCGTCGTAGCGCGGCTCCTCGTCGTACCCGGCGTCGTCGGGCCCGGCTTCGTCCTCGTCGTCGTCCAGGGGCGTGGCGGTGCGCACGGCGGCGGCAGCGGCCAGGGGCGAGTCGCAGGCCTGGAAATGCTCGCACCAGTAAATCAGGCGCTGGCAGTTGGGGCAGGACAGGATGGTCTCGCCCTTTTGCAGGTCGTTGAAGGCCTGGGGCGGAATCTGGATGAAGCAGCCCGAGCACACGCCCGCCGTCACCGGAACGATGACGGGATTGGAGATGCGCTCGCGGATGAATTCGTAGCGCTTGAGCACCGGGGCGGGCACCACCACGCAGGCGCCTTCGCGCTCTTTTTGCAGCTCGTCCAGGCGCTTGCGCGCGGTGGCGGAGCGCTTCTTGAGGCTGGTCTGGTATTCCTCAAGCTGGGCGGTCAGCTCGGCGTGCTCCTTTTGCAGCTCGTCGAGCAGGGCGGTCTGGCGCTCCAGCTCCTCGGCCAGGGCGACCTTCTCTTCCTCGCGGTTGCGCGTGGACTTTTCCATGTTGTCCATCTCGCGCATCATGGCGTGGTATTCGCGGGTGTTGCCAGCCATCATGAGCTTGTTCTTGCTCTTCTTGATGCGCGAGGTGCTGTCCTCGATTTCCTGGTCCAGGCGCTTGCGCTGGGTTTTCAGGATGTCGAGCTTGTCCTCGAGCACGGCCTTGCGCTCCAGGAACTCGGCGTTCCTGGCCTCCAGCTCGGCCAGTTCGCGGGGCATGCTGCCCAGTTCCTCTTCCAGGACGATGATCTCGCCGTCCACTTTCTGGAGCATGACGAGTTTTTCGATCTGTTCGAGATACATGCTCAAGGGGGTATCCTCCCGTGGCCGCACGCGGCGGCCGTTTCGGTCTGCGCAGCCCGCGCGGGCCGGCCTTGGTTGCTCGGTTCCGGGCG
>NZ_JALNWM010000237.1 GCF_023230885.1 Desulfocurvus sp.
CACCGTGCGCGACACCAACCCCCTGGCCTGCGAGATGCTGGGCTACAGCCGCGATGAGCTGCGGGGCCGTCACGCCCGCGACATCCTCCGCCCGACCAGCGCCGACGACCCGCCCTCGGAAGAGGCGGCGCGCATGGCCCGCCAGACGGGCCGTCCCCTGCGCTTTTTGCGCGAGTACAACCGCAAGGACGCCCCGCCCCTGCCCGTGGAATCCCACGTCCGCGCCGTGGACGACCAGGGCCACCACATGGTCATGTTCCAGGACATCTCCGCCCGCGTCCAGGCCCAGACCGCCCTGACGGACTTCCGTCGGCTGGTGGACGCCATGGCAGACAACATGGGCGACATGCTCTGGGCCAAGGATCTCGAAGGGCGCTTTCTGTTCGCCAACAGGGCCGTGCGCGAAAAGCTGCTGTGCTGCGGCGGCGAGGAGGTTCTCGGCCGCACCGGCGAGTTCTTCAACGCCCGAAACCGGGCCCTGGGCCACGAGCACTCCTTCGGCGGGCGCTGCGCGGAAAGCGACCGGGCCGTGCTGGCCTCGCGCGAGCCCGTGCGCTTCGTGGAAGAGGGGCTGGTCAACGGCGCCCGCCTGTGCCTGGAGGTGCTCAAGTCGCCGCTGTTCGACAGCCGGGGGGAGCTCATCGGTACCGTGGGCTCCGGGCGCGACATCACCGCCCAGTGCCAGGCCGGCGCGGCCCTGCGCCACAGCCGGAGCATGCTGGAGGAGACCCTGCGCCTGGGCGGCATGGGCGGCTGGGAAGCGGACCTGGCCACCGGGGCCCTGTCCTGGACCGAATCGGAGTACGCCACCTACGGCCTGGACCCCGCATGCCCGCCGCCGGATATCGAAACCTTCCTGCGCACCATCGTCCACCCCGAGGACCGCGAGGCCGTCCGCCGCAACCTGGAGCGCGCCGTCCGGGACAAGACCGCCCTGGACCACGAGTTCCGCGTCGTGCGCATGGACGGCCAGACCCGGCTGATCCACGCCGTGGGCCAGCCCGCCCTGGGGCCGGGCGGCGCCGTGGTCCGCCTGCAGGGCGCCACCCGCGACGTGACCGAGGCGCGCGCCGCCGAGCAGGCCCTGCTGCGCGCCAAGGAGGAGGCCGAACGCGCCGCGCTCTCCAAGGGCGCGTTCCTGGCCAACATGAGCCACGAACTGCGAACCCCCCTGAACGGCATCTTCGGCATGCTCCAGCTGGCCCTGACCACGGAGCTGGACGAGGAGCAGCGCGACTACCTGGAAACCGCCCTGGCCACCGGGCGCAGCCTGCTCACGGTCATCAACGACGTGCTCGACTTCACCCGGCTGGACGCCGGGTTCCTGGACGTGGCCAGCGAACCCTTCAGCCTCATGCGCTCGGTGGCCCTGGTCATGGACAACTTCCGCCCCGAGGCCAAGGACAAGGGCATCGGCCTGACCGTCCGCCCCCACCCCGGAACCCCCGCCGTGCTCGTGGGCGACGAGGCCCGGCTGCGCCAGATCCTGTTCAACGTGATCGGCAACGCCGTGAAATTCTGCCCCTCGGGCGAGGTGGCCCTGGAGATCGCGGCCATGCCGCCGGTCCACGGGCGGCCCCGGGTGCTGTTCACCGTTCGCGACACCGGCATCGGCATTCCCGAGCCGCACCTGGCCGACATCTTCGAAGCCTTCACCCAGGTCGACAGCGCCTACACCCGCCGCTACAAGGGCACCGGCCTGGGGCTTGGCATCGTCAAGCGGCTGGTGCTCCTGCTGGGCGGCAGCCTGTCCATCTCCAGCGCACCGGGCGAGGGCACCGAGGTGCATTTCTGCCTGCCCTTCGGCTTCCCCGACGGGCGCTCCGCCGCGCAGGACGCGCCGGGCCGGGCCTCGCTCCCGCGGCCCCTGGCCCTGCTGCTGGCCGAAGACGAAACCGTGAACCTCATGGCCGCCAGGATGATGCTCGAAAAACGGGGACACACGGTACACACGGCGCGCACAGGCATCGAAGCCGTGCAGGCCGTGCGCGAACGCGACTTCGACTGCGTGCTCATGGACATCCAGATGCCCGAGATGGACGGATTGGAAGCCACGGCGCGCATCCACGAACTGCAGCCCGGGCTGCCCGTGGTGGCCATGACCGCCCACGCCATGGAAGGCGACCGCGACCGCTTCCTGGGCGCGGGCATGTACGCCTATGTGCCCAAGCCCGTGACGCTGGAGGAGCTGGAAAGCGTGCTGAAGGGCCTGGGCCGCCCCGCCGGCCCTAAGGCTCCTGCTGACCCAGACGCTTGACGAAGACCTCGCCCGTGTGCGTGAGGAACAGCAGCTTGCGGCCCCTGTCGCCGCCCACGTCCGAGGCGACCACCCGCAGCCGCTCCCGCTCCAGGGTCTCGAAAGCCGTGCGCACGTTGTGCCGCCCGACCCCGAAGTGCTCGGCGAACATGGCGTTGGCGCCGCCGAAAACCTTGCACTCCAGGTCCGTGCGGCGCACGCCCTGCAACAGCAGCGCCCGCGCCAGGCGGCGGATGGAATCGTCCACGAACTTGTAGTTGCGGCACGCCGTGTTCTGCGCGGAGCAGTCGGGCATCAGCGCATGGAAGATGGCCCCCCAGCCCGTGAGCGGGCAGTGGAACGTCACCGCCACGCAGGACCCCAGCACCGTGGACACGGCCAGGGGCCGCAGCGAGACCACCGCCTCGCTCACCCCGAGCTGGCGCAGCTCGACCCCGGGATGCCTTTCCAGCAGCTGGCGCATCACGCCTCCCCATCCAGGGGGCTCGCCACGAGCCCCATGTTGGCCAGCACCTCGAAAAGCAGGTCCCGCCCGAAGGGCTTGGTCACATAGGCGTCGGCCCCGCACTCGTACTGCGCCTCGAGCATATACCGCGAATCGCTCACGCAGGTGAGCATGACGATCCTTGGCCGCGCCTCGTAGCCCACGTTCTCCTCGTCGAGCAGGTCGCGGATGCGCCGCGTGGCCTCCAGCCCGTCCATCCCGGGCATCATGATATCCATGAACACCACGTCGTAGCCCACCCCGCCCAGGCTCTCCCGGACCAGCTCCACGGCGCGGGCGCCGTCGGGCGCCTCGTCGCACACGCCCACGTCCTTGAAGAACGCCTTGAGCAGGAAACGCAGCGAATCGCTGTCGTCCACCACCAGGATTCTGAGCACGGCAGCCTCCTTGCGCCCCGCCGTTCTTGCGGCCCGGCCCGCCTAGGCCGACACCCAGCGCGCCAGCCGGTCAAAGGCCTCTTCCAGTTCCTCCGGCGCCGCCCCGTAGGACAGCCGCAGGTGCCCCTCGCCCGCCGCCCCGAAGGTCGAGCCCGGGATGGTGATCACCCGCGCCTCGCGGATCAGCCGCTCGGCCACCCGCCGCGACGGCTCCGGCGTGAACAGCGTGCGGGCCATGATGTAGAACGCCCCGGCCGGACGCACATAGTCCAGCGCCCCCGCCAGGGCGTCCAGCCTTTTGCAGGCCAGCTCGCGGCGCTCGGCCAGGGCCTCGCGCATGGCCGCGAACACGTCCTGCGGCCCGTCCAGGGCCGCCAGGGCCGCATGCTGCGCCACCGTGGGCGCGCAAATGGCCGTGCAGTCGTGGACCTTGAGCATCTGGTCCATGATCGGCGCACCCGCCCAGGCGTAGCCCACCCGCCAGCCCGTCAGGGCGAAGCGCTTGGAGAAGCTGTTCACCAGCACGCAACGCCCGGCCAGCCCGGGCAGCGCCGCCACGCTCGGGGCCGTGGGCCCATCGTACACCAAAGAATCATACGTTTCATCCGTTATTACATATAAATCATGCCGCTCGGCCACCCGGGCCAGCTCGCGCAGTTCCCGCTCGCCGAACACGGCCCCCGTGGGGTTGCACGGATTGCTGAACACGATGGCCCGCGTACGCGGCGTCACCGCCGCCTCCAGGGCCGCCGCGTCGAGCCCCCAGCCCGGCCCCACGGGCACGGGCACGGGCACCCCGCCCGCCAGGAGCACCTGCTCCACATGCGAGGCGTACGCGGGCGAAGGCATGAGCACCTCGTCGCCCTCCTCCACCAGCGCAAGCACCGCGCACAGGAGCGCCTCCATAGCCCCCACGGTGATGACCACCTCGGCGCGCGGGTCCACGCGCAAGCCCTTCTCGCGTTCGAGCAGTCCGGCCACCGCCTCGCGCAGGGCGGGCATGCCCGGCTGGAGCGAATACTTGCCCGCCGAGTGGTCCTCGCGCAGCGCCCGGCACACCGCGTCCACCACATGCTCCGGCGTGGGGAACGACGGCACCCCCTGCCCCAGGGACACGCACCCGCCGACCTCGGCGGCGATCATCGGCATCAGCTTGGTTTCCGAAATGCGAATCCGCCCCACCCGGCGGCTGAACGACAAACCCATGACCACGACCTCGCTTGCGGTTGAAGTTGCTGCCCGGCGGGGACGGGGAACCCCGTGCCCCGCCCTCCGGCCCGAAACCGGCCTTCGGGAAACCAGCTGGAAACACGAAACAAAAAACACCACGCCCGGATGCCCGACCGGGGCGCCCTGCGCCAGCGTGACCCAGGGGCGGCACCGCCGCCCCCCGGGCAGGCCGCGCCCAGGGCCCCGCCCCGCAGACGGCCAGCGTAGACGGCCAGGGCAGAGGGCCCCGACCGCAGGCCGCCCCCCGCTCGCGGGGCCCCTGCCCCACGGCCAGCCCCGCGCTCTCAAAATTCCGCCCCACAG
>NZ_JALNWM010000238.1 GCF_023230885.1 Desulfocurvus sp.
AGGGCTCCCGCCGACGCATGGGCCTGCGCAGCATGGAGGAGCGCGCCCGGCTGTTGGGCGGCTGGCTGGATGTGGCCTCCCAGCCCGGGCGCGGGGTGCGCATCAAGGTCCAGGTGCCCGCCGATCCGGCGCGGCCTCAGCCCTGAGAGCCGCGGGGCGGGGCGGCGGCCATCTCGGCGGCCAGGGCGCCCAGGGCGGCGACGCCCCGGGCCAGGCGCTGGTTCCACACCCCGCCGGTGGACAGGCGGATGAAGTTGCGGAAGCGGTCCAGGGTCGAGAAGATGGACCCCGGGGCGATGCTGATGCCGTCCTCGCGCGCCCGGTAGAACAGCTCCACCCCGTCCACCTGGCGCGGCAGCTCCAGCCAGAGCACGGCGCCGCCATCGGGCCGCGTGGCCCGGGTCTGCTCGGGGAAGTGCATCCCGATGTGGTGCAGCATGGTGTCGCGCTGGGTTTCCATGGCCTTGCGCAGCTCGCGCAGGTGGCGGTCGTACAGTCCGCGCCGCAGGTAGGCCGCAACGGCCATCTGGGTCGGCGCCGGGTTGCAGACGTTGGTGGTGGCCTTGATCTCCAGGGCCTTGGCCAGGGCGCGCCCGGGCATCATCCAGCCCAGGCGGTAGCCCGGGCAGATGGTCTTGGAAAACGACGAGCACAGGATGACCCCGCCCGCGCGGTCGTAGTGCTTCAGGGGCGCGGGCCGGTGCGGGCCGAAGTGCAGGTCGCCGGACACGTCGTCCTCGATGAGCGGCACGGCGCGCCGGGCCAGCATGTCCACCACCTCGGCCTTGGCTTCCTCGGGCATCAGCGCCCCGTCGGGGTTGTTGAAGTTGGCCGACAGGATGCAGGCCGCGATCTCGAAGCGGTCCAGGGCGGCGCGGATTTCGGCGGGATCGATGCCGCCCTCGGCCCGCGAGGGGACCTCCACCGCCCGGAGCCGCATGTTCTCCAGCAGCTGCAGGAAGCAGAAATAGGTCGGCGACTGCACGAGCACCGTGTCGCCCGGGCGGGTCACGGCGCGCAGGGCGATGTACAGGGCCTCCATAGCCCCCTGGGTGACCATGATCTCGTCGGGGCCGCAGGCCACGCCCGCCTCCAGCCCGCGGACGGCCAGCTGGCGGCGCAGGTCCGCAAGCCCGGGGATGGGGCTGTATTCCAGGGCCGCCTCGGGGGCCTGGCGCACGGCCTCGGCCATGAGCCGGGCCATATGGCGCACGGGCAGCAGCTCGCTGGTCGGGCAGATGATGCCCAGCGGCGTCAGCCGGGGGTCGCCCACCGCTTCGAGCACCGTGCCGATGAGCCCGCCCCGGGTCACGGCGCGCGGGCCGCTGGGCGCGGGCCCGGCCCCGGGCGGACGCAGGCGCCGCCGGGCCGGGCGCACATAGAACCCCGAGCGCGGGCGCGACTCCACCAGGCCCTTGGCCTCCAGCTCCAGATAGGCCTGGTTGATGGTCGAGACGCTGGCGTGCACCCGCGCGGCCAGGGCGCGCAGGGACGGCAGCCTGCTGCCCGGGGGCAGGGCCCCGGCCTCGATGAGTTCGCGCACATGGCGCTCCACGGTCTGGTAGCGGAAATCGTCGCTTCCGGCCTGGCGGGGCATGGGCGGCTCCAAACTGTTATGGTTATATTTCCCGAAATCTGTATCTGTTCTGATAACAGAACCCGTGCTGGAATCAAGCCCGCGCGGTGGGGGCCCAGGCCGGGCCGCCCGCGCGGGAGGCTGCAAGACATGGACGTGCGGACATCTGCCCTGGACGGGGCGCGCTGGGCGCCCGGCGCTTTCGGCGAGGCCCTGCGCCAGGCCGCGCCCATCGTGCTGGGCTATCTGCCGGTGGGCTTCGCCTACGGGGTCCTGGCCCTGAAGACCGGGCTCTCGCCGCTGAACGCGGTGCTCATGTCCGCGCTGGTCTTCGCGGGGTCCGCGCAGCTCATCGCCGTGGGCCTGCTGGCCGCCGGGGCGTCGCCGCTGTCCGTGGCGGCCACGACCTTCGTGGTCAACCTGCGCCACCTGCTCATGGCCGCCTCCCTGGCGCCGCACCTGCGCGGCTGGCCCGCGTCCCGGCTGGCCTGGTTCGGCTTCCAGCTCACCGACGAGACCTTCGCCCTGCACAGCCTGCGCTTCATGCAGGGGCCGCCCCGCGTGGCCCAGACGCTGTGGATCAACGCCGTGGCCCACGGGGCCTGGGTCGCCGGTTCGGCCCTGGGCGTGGCGGCCAGCGCGGCGGTGGCCGACGTGCGGCCCCTGGGGCTGGACTACGCCTTGCCGGCCATGTTCATCGCCCTGGTCGTGGGCCAGGTGCGCGGCGCGGTGCATGTGCTCGTCGGGCTGGCGGCCGCCGGGCTGGCCCTGGGGCTGCACGCCGCGGGCGCCGGGCCGTGGAGCGTGATCCTGGCCACCCTGGGCGCGGCCGCCCTGGGCACGGGGGTGTCGGCATGGACCAGACGCTGATTTTCCTGACCATCCTGGGCATGGCCGTGGCCACCTATCCGGTGCGGGCCCTGCCCCTGCTGGCCTTGGCCTCGCGCGACCTGCATCCCGGGCTGCGCCGCTTCCTGGGTTTCGTGCCCACGGCGGTGCTCTCGGCCATGCTGGCCCAGGGCGTCCTGCTCGAAGACGGCTCCCTGAGCGTCGGGCCGGACAACATCTTTCTGCTGGCCGCCGTTCCGGCCTTTGCCACCGCCATCCTCACCCGCAGCTTCTTCGGCACCGTCGCCGTGGGCATGGGCGTGGTGGCGGGCTGCCGGTACTTCGGCCTGTAGGAGCCTCCCCGGTTGCGGGACGCGGCGGCGGGACGGGAGGCCCGCCGCCGTACTCCCGGGCCGCCTTGGCCCAGCCCCCCGCCCAGCCCCCCGCCCTGTCCTTGCGCCGCGGCGCTGCACGCGCCGTCGGCCTCCCCGTCGTCTTCGCCCCGGCCTGTCCCCTTCGCCGCAGCAGGGGGGCTTCGGTGCGCCGGTCCTGGGTCGTGGCGAAATCCGGCCGCCCCGCGCGGGCCGCGTCCGGTTTCCGATCGGCGGCGTTGCCGGGGGCCGGCAGGCGGAACCTTGCGCGAAAGCCCCTTTTTCGCGCAACGATTTGACTTGCGTCCGCTGTTTGCGCAATAATGGACAATCCTGGCCCCTCGGGGATTGTTCCCCGGACGAGCTGGCCGGGAGGAAGGGAGGCTGTCATGCGCTGGCGGGATCTGCGTCTGGGGGGGAAGTTCGCCGTGGGTTTCGGCCTTGTGCTGGCGCTGCTGGCCGGTGTGGGGACCTGGGCCATCGTGGGCATCGGCGGCATCGTGGGCAACGCGGGGGAGGTCATCGGCGGCAACCGCCTGCGCGGGGATTTCACCCAGCGCGTGGTGGACCACCTGGTCTGGGCCGAACATGTGGCGGCCTATCTCACCGACGAGGACGTCACCGAGCTTGGCGTGCAGATCGACCCGACCCAGTGCGCGTTCGGCAAATGGTACTACGGCAAGGAGCGCGAGGAGGCCCAGCGCCTCGTGCCGCAGATCGCGCCGGTCATGGCCGAGGTCGAGGAGCCCCACCGGCTGCTGCACGAGTCCGCCGGGCTTATCCGCGAGGTCTTCGCCCGGGCCGACCCCGGCCTGGGCGCCTTCCTGCGCGAGAAGAAGACCGACCATGTGGCCTGGATGAACACCGTGCTGCGCGTGTTCGCCGACCCGGCGGCCACGCGGGCCGACGTGCAGGAGGACGCCGCCCTGTGCGACCTGGGCAAGTGGCTGGGCTCCCCGGAGCTGGCCCGGGCCCTGGCCGCCGACCCCGGGATGCGCGAGCGGGTGGAGCCCATCCTGGAGCCGCACCGGGCCCTGCATCAGTCCGTCACGCGCATCAACACCCTGCTGGCCCAGGGGCGGCGCGCCGAGGCCAGCGCCTATTTCGCCGCCACCACCACGGTCCACGCCCAGGCGACCCTGGCCGCCCTGGACGGGCTCATCGCCTGGCACGACGGCCAGCTGGCCCGGAGCCGGGAGGCCCTGCGCATCTACGCGGAGCAGACCAAGCCCAACCTGCACAAGGTCCAGGCGCTGCTGGGCAAGACCCAGGAGATCGTGCGCGCCAACATCATGACCGACGAGCAGATGCTCGACGCCGCCGCGGCCACGCGCCGGGCCGTGACCATCCTCATGGCCGTGGCCTTCCCCCTGGGCGCCCTGCTGGCCTTTGTCATCGCCCGGGGCATCATCGGCCCCGTGGACAAGGGCATGGTCATGGCCGGGTCCTTCGCCGGGGGCGACCTGACCGCCGACGTGGACGTGGACAGCCGCGACGAGATCGGCCGCCTGGCCGCGTCCATGCGCGAGATGGGCGCCAAGCTGCGCTCCATCGTCGCCGAGGTCCAGGCCGCCACGGACAACGTCAGCTCCGGGGCCCAGGAGCTGTCCGCGTCCTCGGAGAGCCTGTCCCAGGGCGCCACCGAGCAGGCCGCCAGCGTGGAGGAGATATCCTCGTCCATGGAGCAGATGACGGCCAACATCCGTCAGAACGCGGACAACGCGCGCCAGACCGGCAAGATGGCCTCCCAGGCCGCCGAGGAGACAGCCCGGGGCGGCAAGGCCGTGGCCGAGACCGTCTCGGCCATGAAGGACATCGCCGACAAGATCTCCATCATCGAGGAAATCGCGCGCCAGACCAACCTGTTGGCGCTCAACGCCGCCAT
>NZ_JALNWM010000239.1 GCF_023230885.1 Desulfocurvus sp.
CCCGTGGCCGCCTGTTCGGCCAGCTCCTTCATGCGGATGAGCTTTTCGTCGATGACGCCCAGGGCGCCGTCGGCGGTCTGGATCAGCGAGATGGCGTCGTTGGCGTTGCGCACGCCCTGGTTCAGGGAGGCGATGTCCGAGCGCATGAGCTCGCGGATGGCCAGGCCCGCCGCATCGTCGGCGGCGGTGCTGATGCGCAGGCCCGAGGAGAGCTTGCGGGTGGAGACCGAAAGGGCCTGGTACGACGTGCCGAGGTTGCGGGCGGCGGTCATGGCGGTCAGGTTGTGGTTGATGATCAGCGACATGGTTCTTCCCTCCATTGATTGTTGGTGTGCGTCCTTGCTTTGGCCGTCCAGGCGCCGGGGCGAGAGCTGCGACGGTGTTCCCCGAGGCCTGTGCCGGACCATTCGGCGCGATGGCCGAACCCTTGAATCCGGGCCTTGAGGGGGACGCGGAGGGGGTTTTTTATTTTCACTCCAACATGCTTGTTTAACTGCTGAAAAAAGTCGGTTGCCGCCCTGGCGCGCCCCCGGGCGGCCTGCGCGGGCATCCATGAACCGGACGGGGCCGGACGGGGTAGGGCAGGGCAGGGCGGCCCGGGCGAGGCGCAAAAGGGGGAAGGCCCCCGCCCTGCGACCGGGGCCGCGGCGTGCCCGCGCAGGGCCGGGTCGACGCGGAAAGGGAAGGGCCCCCGCGCTGCGACCGCGCGGGGGCCCTTCGAGGGGAGGAGGAGGTCGGCTTCCGGCGGACCGTCCGCCGGGTGTCAGTTGCGTACCGTACCGAACCTACGTCCAGTCGAGGATCACCTTTCCGGATTGCCCGGAGCGCATGACCTCGAAAGCCTTTGCGAATTCGTCGGCGGCGAAGCGGTGGGTGATGGCCGGGGCCACGTTCAGCCCGCTTTGGAGCATGGTGGCCATCTTGTACCAGGTCTCAAACATCTCGCGGCCGTAGATACCCTTGAGCAGCAGGCCCTTGAAGACCACCTGGTCCCAGTCCACGGCCGTTTCGCCGGGCAGGATGCCCAGCAGCGCGACCTTGCCGCCGTGGTTCATGAGCCCGAGCATGCCCTTGAAGGCCGCCGGGCTGCCGCTCATCTCCAGGCCCACGTCGAAGCCCTCGGTCATGCCCAGCTCGGTCATGACCGCGCCCAGGTCCTCGCGGGCCACGTCCACGGCGCGGGTTGCGCCCAGGGTGCGCGCCAGGTCGAGGCGGTAGGGGTTCAGGTCGGTGATGACCACATGGCGCGCGCCCACATGGCGGCAGACGGCCACGGCCATGATCCCGATGGGCCCGGCCCCGGTGATGAGCACGTCCTCGCCCACGAGATCGAAGGACAGGGCCGTGTGCACGGCGTTGCCCAGGGGGTCGAGGATTGCGCCCGCCTCGTCGGAGACGCCGTCGGGCAGGCGGAAGATGTTGGCAGCGGGCACGCAGACCAGCTCGGCGAAGCAGCCCGGGCGGTTCACGCCGATGCCCACGGCGTTGCGGCACAGGTGGCGCCGCCCGGCGCGGCAGTTGCGGCAGTGCCCGCAGGTGACGTGCCCCTCGGCGGACACGCGGTCCCCCGGGGCCACGCCGCGCACCTCGGCGCCCACGGCGTGGACCGTGCCCATGAATTCGTGGCCGACGACCATGGGCACGGGGATGGTCTTGCGGGCCCACTGGTCCCAGTTGAAGATGTGCACGTCGGTGCCGCAGATGGCCGTCTTGCGCACGCGCACCAGCACGTCGTTGGGCCCGATCTCCGGCACGGGCACGTCGCGCATCCAGATGCCGGGCGCGGCCTCGGCCTTGACCAGGGCTTTCATGGTCGGCATGGCGAAATCCTCCCGGCCCTAGGCGACGACGCCCAGTTCGCGGCCCACGCGGGTGAAGGCGTCCACGGCCCGGTCGACGTGCTCGTCGGTGTGGGCGGCGCTCAGTTGCACGCGGATGCGCGCCGCGTCGCGGGGCACCACGGGGTAGGCGAAGCCCACCACATAGATGCCCTCCTCCAGCAGCCGCGCGGCCATGCGCTGGGCCAGCACGGCGTCGCCCAGCATCACCGGGGCGATGGGATGCCCGCCGGGCAGCACGCGGAACCCGGCGCCGGTCATGGCCGCGCGGAAGCGGGTCGTGGCGGCGTGCAGCCACGCGCGCAGCGCCGCAGAGTCGGCCAGGATGTCGAGCACGGCCAGGGACGTGGCCGCGATGACCGGGGCCAGGGTGTTGGAGAAGAGATAGGGCCGCGAGCGCTGGCGCAGCCAGCCGACAACCTCGGCCCGGCCCGAGACGTAGCCGCCCGAGGCCCCGCCCAGGGCCTTGCCCAGGGTGCCGGTGATGATGTCCACCCGGCCCATGACCCCGCAGTGCTCGTGGGTGCCGCGCCCGCCCGCGCCCAGCACGCCCACGCCGTGGGAATCGTCCACCACGGTCAGGGCCCCGGCCTGTTCGGCCAGGTCGCACAGGGTGCCCAGGTCGGCCACGGTGCCGTCCATGGAGAACACGCCGTCCGTGGCCACCAGCACATGGCGGGCGCCCTGGGCCCGGGCCTGGGCCAGCCTGGCGCGCAGGTCGTCCATGTCGTTGTTGGCGTAGCGCAGGCGCGCGGCTTTGCACAGCCGGATGCCGTCGATGATGGAGGCGTGGTTCAGGGCGTCGCTGACCACGGCGTCCTCGGGCCCGAGCAGGGCCTCGAACAGGCCGCCGTTGGCGTCGAAGCACGAGCCGTAGAGGATGGTGTCCTCGGTGCCCAGGAACTCGGAGATGCGCCGTTCCAGCTCGCGGTGCACGTCCTGGGTGCCGCAGATGAAGCGCACCGAGGACATGCCGAAGCCGTAGCGGTCCAGGGCGGCCCTGGCCGCGGCCACCAGCCGGGGGTCGTTGGCCAGCCCGAGGTAGTTGTTGGCGCAGAAGTTCAGGACCTCGCGGCCTTCGGCCAGGGTCACGGCGGGCTGTTGGGGCGAGGTGATGACCCGTTCGGTCTTGAACAGGCCTTGGTCGCGCAGGGCCTCGGTCTGCTCGGCCAGGGCGTCCAGCAGGGGCTTGGGCATGCGGTTCTCCAGGCAAGGGTTCCGTTCGCGAATCGATAATTACAGGCATTGAAAATTCGTTGTCAAGAATTTGTTGCCCGTGTTATTGCGGAAAACGCAACAAGAGCGGCCTTGGCCCGGGCGGCGCGCCGTGGCGCCCGATTGACGCCGGTCCGCCCCGATACTAGGGTGCCACCCGGCCCGCGAAGGACCCCAGCCCCAAGGAGGGTGCGAGTTGAACGGCAAGACCCTGACCCTGGATGCCACCGACTACGGCATCATCTCGGAATTGCAGAGGAACGGGCGAGAGTCCTACAAGCGCATCGCCCAGCGGCTGGGGGTGTCGGACGGTACGGTGCGCCTGCGTACCGAGCGCATGATGCGCGCCGGGTACCTGCGCGTGACGGCCTCGGTGAACCCGCTGTTTTTCGAGACGCAGATCTCGGCGATGGTCGGCATCTGCCTCGACCACCCGGCCAACGAGACCATCATCCGGCGCATCGCCGACATGTCCGGCGTGCAGTCGGTGATCAACGTCACCGGGCGCTACGACCTGCTGGCGGAGGTCTCGGTCTCCTCGCGGCGCGCCCTGCGCCGGTTTTTGGTGGACGACCTGGCCGCCGTGGGCGGGGTTACCTCCACCGAAAGCTTCGTGTACCTGGAAGCCGAGGGCAAGTGGGTGGAACTGCGCGAGCATTTTCCGGCCGCGGCCCCGGACGAATGAGCGCCCGCCGGGCCGGGCGCGGGGCGGCCTTTTCGGCCCCGGGGCTTGCCAAGCCCGGCGCCGGTGCGTATCTGCCCGCCATGTTCTGCGATATCGACCTGTGCAGGCGCTGCGGCGCCTGTGTTGCCGAGTGCCCCTTCGAGGTGGTGGTGCCCGACGGCGAGGGCTTTCCGGCCCTGCGCCGCGCGGCGCGCAAGATGTGCATCGGTTGCGGGCACTGCGTGGCCGTGTGCCCCGTGGGCGCCCTGACCCTGCCCGAGATGCCCGTGACCCCCGAGGTCGGCCCGGGGCACTGCCCGCCCGTGCCGGGCGGCGCGCGCCCCGACCCCGCGCGGGCCGAGCTGTTCCTGGCCTCGCGCCGCTCGGTGCGCACCTATCGGCCCGAACCCCTGGACCGCGCGACCCTCGAACACCTGCTGGCCGTGGCGGCCCACGCCCCCAGCGCCCACAACCGCCAGCCCGTGCGCTGGATCGTGTCCTTCAGCCCCGGGCGCACCCGCGCCCTGGCCGGGCTGGTGGTGGAGCACATGGCCGCGCGCGGGCTGTTCCCCGGCCTGCGCCGCCACTGGGCCGCCGGGGAGGACCGCGTGCTGCGCGGCGCGCCGCATGTGGCCGTGGCCACCGCGCCCCTGGACGGCCTGAATCCCGCCGAGGACTGCTGCGCCGCCGCCGCCTACCTGGAGCTGGCGGCCCACGCCCGGGGCCTGGGCGCCTGCTGGGCCGGGTTCCTCATGGAGGCCGCGCGCGAGTATCCGCCCCTGGCCGAGGCCCTGGGCGTCGCCCCCGGGCACGGCGTGTTTGCGGCCATCATCCTGGGCAAGGCCCGCTTCCGCTATCGCCGCGTGCCCCCGCGCCGCGCGCCCCGGGTGGACTGGCTGGAGTAGGGCGCGCGCCTTGCGGGCGCGCCGTCGCGCCCGGCG
>NZ_JALNWM010000240.1 GCF_023230885.1 Desulfocurvus sp.
CACCGGCCGCCCCCCGGCGGCCTTGGCCACCCCGTCCAGGGCGATGATGGGCGCAGCGGCGGCCCCGGCTCCGGGCGCCGTGGCGGACGTTGCCACGGGAGCGTCCATCCGCGTTTTTTCCGGCGTGTTCACTGCGTCCCCCGGGCGCGGCTGGTGTAGCGCAGGGCCGCGCGGCGCAGCCGGGCCACCAGCCCGATTTCCAGGCTCACCCCCGCCAGCATGAGCACCGAGGCCCAGGCGAACAGCGCGGGCACGTCGAGCATCCGGTAGGCCCAGTACATGCGCGCGCCCAGGCCGTCGTCGGCGCCCAGATATTCGGCCACGGCGGTGATCTTCCAGGCTGCGGCCAGGGCGTAGGACAGCCCGGCCAGCACCGCGGGGGCGATGCCCGGCAGCACCTCGCGGGCCAGCCGCCGGGGCCAGGGCACGCGGTAGAGCCGGGCCATGGCCGCGTAGCGCGGGTCCAGCGCCGCGCAGCCCTGGGCCACGTTGGCGAACAGCGGCGGGAAGACCCCGGCGAAGACCACCAGGACCGGCATCGCCGAGCCCGTGCCCGCCCAGACCATGACCAGGCTGGTCCACAGCACGGGCGGGCAGGATTGCAGGGCCGCCACCAGCGGGCCCAGCAGGGCAACGGCGGTGCGGTTCAGCCCGGCGGGGATGCCCAGGGCCAGGGCCGCGCACAGGCCGAAGCCCAGGCCCAGGGCGCCCCGGGCGGCGGTCAGCCCCAGGGCGCGCCAGAACTCGGCCCCGGAGGCCAGCCCGCCCAATACGGGCAGCACGCGCCACGGCGGCGGCACCAGCTCGGGCGAAAGCCACACCCCGGCCAGGCTCCAGCCCCCCAGGAGCAGCCCCAGGGAAACAGCCAGCGGCGCGAGGCGGGCCACGGGCGAACTCATGGCCAGAAGAACCCCTCGGGCAGGCGCGAGGCGCCGTCCGACCCCACGCTCTCGGGCAGGACCAGGGCCAGATAGGCGCGCACGGCCTCGCGGCACTGCGCCGCCGGGCGCACGCGCACGGGGTCGCGCTCCAGGGAGCGGCGCACCGTGGCGGGGTCGATGAAAGCCGCGAAATCGGCGGGCAGCACGGCCACGGCCGCATCGGGGTCGGCGGCCAGGGCCGGGGCCGCGTCCTGCATGGCCTGGAGCAGATTTTCCACCAGCTCGGGCCGCTCCTCGCACAGCCGGGCGTGCACGGCCAGCCCGGCCAGGGGCAGGGTGCCGTCGCCCCCCGCCGCCCGGGAATACAGATCCTCCACCGCCGCCAGCACGCGCAGCCCGGGCACCTTGTCCAGCAGCACCGTGGTCAGGGGCTCGGGCACCACCATGTCGCGCACGGCGCCGCGCGAGGCGTCCAGCAGCAGCTGGCGGGGTTCGGCCCGGGTGAATTCCACGGGCGGGCCGCCCCGGCGCCCGGCCTCGCGCAGCAGGGCCACGGCCGGGCTCTCCCGGGGCGTCACCGCCAGGCGGACCACCCCGTCGGCCCCCGCCAGGTCGGCCAGCTCGCGCGCCCCGGGCCGGGTGGTCAGTACCGAGAACTTGCGCCAGCCCGTGACGGCCACAAGGCGTACGGGCGCCCCGCGCAGGGCCGCCTGGGCGAAGCCCTCCAGGTGCCCGAGCCAGAGGTCGCCCTGTCCGGCCAGCAGGCTGGCGCGCAGGTCGTCCAGGTTCTTCCAGTGGCGGACCTCGAGGTGCGCCAGTTCGGGCAGGGCGCCTTGCTTCACGGCGGCCCAGAAGGGCATCTGCGGCGTGGTGGCCTGGCCGGAGGTGTGAAAGCACAGCGTCGGCACCACCCCGGCGGGGGCGGGCCGCTGGCCCTGGGCCAGCAGCGCCGCCCCCAGCGCGAGGAGGCAGAAGGCGCAAAGGGTCAGGACGCGGGTCATGGCCTGCCTAGAAGGACAAGGTGTAGAGCACTTCGGCGTTGAAGCCGGGCTCAAGGACGGTCATGCCCCGCGAGTTGGCCAGGGGGTTGACGTAGCGCCGGTCGAGCAGGTTGCGCAGGTGCAGGGACACCTCGTGGCGCAGGCTGCCGGAGTCCGCGCCGTAGCCCGCCGCGAGGTTTGCCGTGCCCCAGCCGGGCAGGTCCTGCACGTCGTCGGGGCCGTTTTTCTTGTCCGCCGCGCAGCGGATTTCGCCCAGGGCCCAGAAGCCGTTGCCCCGGTCGTAGCGCAGGCCGAAGAGGCCGGACAGGGGCGCGATGTTGCGCAGGGGCTCGTCGGCGTTGGTGTCCTTGCCCGTGAGCCAGGCGACGTTGCCGTACAGGGTGTGGCGCGGGGTCAGGCGCCATTCGCCCTGGGCCTCGGCGCCCAGGATGCGCGCCTTGCCCACGTTCTTCATGGTGTAGCGCGTGGGCGAGACGTAGGTTTCGGTGATCAGGTCGTCCACCCAGTTGGCGAAGGCGTTGGCCGAGGCCGAGAAGCGCCCGTCGGCGTAGTGCAGGCTGTATTCGAGGGAGCGCGACTTCTCGGGAGCGAGGTCGGGGTTGCCCAGGAGCATCACGCCGCCGCCCAGGTTGATGGATTTGAAGCGCTCCATGATGTCCGGGGCGCGGTAGCTGGCGGCGGCCAGCAGGCTGTGGGACCAGCCCGGGGCGAAGCGCCAGGTCAGCCCGGCGTGGGCGATGCTGCCGGTGTTGGTGCGCGAGTCCTCGGTCCGGGCGGTGGAGTCCTCGTTGTCCAGGCCGATGCGGTCCAGGCGCAGGCCCAGGTTCAGGGTCCAGTCCGGATGCAGGGCCCAGTCGTCCTCGGCGAAGACCACAGCGAGGTCATGGTGGCGTTGGGCGTGGGGTCGTCGTGGGCGATGGTGCCGTTGGTGCGGAAGTAGGTGCGGTCGGAAGTCATGCGCCAGCGCCAGGCGTCGGCCCCGGCGACCAGGGTGTGCGCACCGGGGGTGGCCACGGCCTGGAGCTTGGCGCCCATGGTCTCGTGGGAGGCCACGGGCCGCAGCTCGCGGACCATCGCGTTGGGTTTTTCGATGCGCGTGCGCCGGTCGTTCTTCATGTAATAGGTGTCGAGCTCCAGGGTCCGCAGCCAGCCCGCGTCCACATCCCAGGTGGTGTCCAGGCTGAGCATGACGTTGCCGGTGCGCGGGTAGGTCACGGGGGCGGTGGCGGGCGTGGAGGCCGAGCCGCCGGGGATGCCCACCTCGTTGGCCTCCAGGGCCAGAGCCTGGAACTCGGTGGTCAGCCCGGGGCCCCAGCGCAGCCCGGCGGCCAGGCGGCCCTGGTTGTCGGCGTAGCCGCTGTTGGTCATGGTGGTGGCGTCGCCGCCGCGGTAGTCGTCGTGGTCGCGCAGGCCGCCCGAGAGCTGGACCCAGAGGTTCTCGCTCTCGTAGGCGGCGCGGCCGTAGCTGTCCACGCCCTCGGTGTTGGTGGAGAACCCCTGGGACACTTCGCCCGTGAGCCCGGGCTCCCGGCTGAAGGAGCCCTTCTTGGTGATGACGTTGACCACCCCGCCCAGGGAGCCGGAGCCGTAGAGCGCGCTGACGGCGCCCTTGAGCACCTCGATGCGCTCCACGTCGCGCGGCTGGACAAAGCCCATCTGGGCGTTGATTTCCGTGGCGGTGTTCACGCGCTTGCCGTCGATGAGGAAGACCACCGAGGAGCCGGACAGGCCGCGGATGTTGATGGCCTGGCCCCAGGGCGAGTCGCCGCCGTGGAACACGCCCGGGATGCGCGCGGCGGCGAAGGCCAGGCTGCCCTTGGGCTCCAGGAGCACGTCCCGCTCCGAGGCGACGCCCACGCCGCCGGGGGTGTTGGACAGGGAGCTGGCCATGCCGCGCGCGGTGACGATGATCTCGTCGAGCACCGTGGCGTTCTGGGCCTGCCCGCCCGGCCGGGCGAGCAGGGGCGCGGGCAGGGCGCAACACAGGGCCAGGGCCGACAGCAGCGCAAGGGTCAGGCTTCGCGTACGCATGGCTAGACCATCAGGGATTTGACCTGCACGCCCGGGAGCATCCCGAGCTTGCCGGTCATGGCGCCGAGTTCGTCGGTGGTGGCCTCGACGATGAGGCTGATGACGCTGACGTTGCGTTCCTTGTAGGGCAGGCCGACGCGGGCGACGATGAGCTCGCCGAAGGCGGTCAGCACATCGTTGACCTTGGGGGCGGTCTGGGCGCGGTTGCCGACGACGAGCCCGACGACGCCGATGCGTTTTTCCATGACGGACACTCCGCAGTGGTTGCGGCCGGGCATCGCCGGGGGGAGGGGAGGGGTCGGTAGTGGGGCGGGGGGAACTCGCAAGACGCGGCGCGGGCGGTCGTCCTTGCGGAGAACCCCGCCCTGAGGGTCAGACGCTTCCTCGCCGCAGGCAGATTCCCAAACCAGGTTGTTGAGGTGTCACGAATGTTCCATCGTGGCGAAGTCCATATGCAGTAAATTTTGAGCTTCGTCAAGCTCGTTGTATAAAAAACAGATAATAATTTTTCAAATGTGCTACAGCATGCCCTGTGCGCCGTCCTTTGCGGGGCACCTCGGCTGTGGCCGCCGGGCGGGGGTTTGGGGCATGCCTTGGCGGGCCGTGGGCTGGAGCCGCCGGGGCGCCTGGTGGGGCTGCCTGGGGCGCAAAGTCTGGCGGGGCGGTCGGCCGGGG
>NZ_JALNWM010000241.1 GCF_023230885.1 Desulfocurvus sp.
GGAGAAGAATCCCGCCGCCGCCGGGGAAACGGTCAACGATGTCTTCCGCTATTTCCACAACCTCAAGGGCAACAGCGGCATCATCGGCTACCGCGAGCTCAACGGCCTGACCCACGAGGCCGAGACCCTGCTGAACCGCGTGCGCAAGGGCGAAATGGCCACCTCCAACGCCATGATCGACCTGCTCCTTGGCGTGGTGGACATGATCGAGACGCTCATCGGGGCCATCGACATGAGCGCCTCGCAGGTGACCCCCTGCGACACCTCCGCCCTGGTGGCCCGCCTCCAGGCGGCGGTGGAGAGCGGCGAGGTCGCCCCGACGGGCGAGGCCGACACGCCAGGCCGCGCCGCGCCGCCCGCCGCCCCCCAGGCCCCGCCGCCCGCCGAGGCGCCGCAGGACGGCCCGGAGGTGGATGTCGAGGACCTCAAGGTTTTCGGCGAAACCGTGGGCCAGCAGCTGGCCAACATCTCCCTGGCCCTGGAGACCCTGGAGCGGGACCCGGGGCAGAAGGACTATGTGGACGGGCTGTACCGGTCCCTGGTGTCGGTGCAGAACTCCGCGCAGTTCATGGGCCTGGACGACATCAAGATCAACGCCGAACGCACGGCCGGGCTGGTGGCCCAGGCCCGCGACGCGGACCTGGATTTCGCCCTGATGGTCGACATCCTGCGCCAGGAGTGCGCCATCATTTCCGACCTCGTGGCCCGGGAGCTCGAACGCCTGGGCGGGGACGAACCCGTGGAGGAGGAACTGGTCTCGGCCATGGACGAGGACGCCCCGGCTCCCTCGCCCCCGGCACCCCCCGCGCCCCCGGCCGGGGAGGGCCGGCCCGCCCCGGCACCGGACGAGGACGAGGACGAGGCGTCCACCGTGGTCCAGGCCCCGGCGCCCGTGCGCTCCGCCGCCGGGCCCAGGGGCACGGACCGCACCCCCGCCGCCCGGCCCGCGCCGCCGCGCCCCGAGGCCGAGGCGTCCGCCGCGCCCGCCGCAGGCGCGGCGGCCGCCGCCGGCAAGAAGCCCAAGGTCTCCTCCACCATCCGCGTGGACCACGAGAAGCTCGACCACCTGATGAATCTCATCGGCGAGCTGATCATCAACCGCAATCGTTTCGCCATGCTGGCCCGCAGCCTGGAAACGGGCGGGCAGCACATCGACGTGTCCGAGGTCGCCTCGAGCCTGACCGAAACCACCTACGCCATGGCGCGCATCTCCGACGACCTGCAGGACACCATCATGAAGGTGCGCATGGTCCCGGTGAGCACGGTGTTCTCGCGTTTCCCGCGCCTGGTGCGCGACCTGTCGCGCAAGAGCGGCAAGAAGGTCGAGCTGATCATGGAAGGCGAGGAGACCGAGCTGGACAAGAGCGTCATCGAGGAAATCGGCGATCCGCTGGTCCACATGATCCGCAACTCCGTGGACCACGGCCTGGAGGCCAACGAGGACCGCGATGCGGCGGGCAAGCCCGAGACGGGCCGGGTGTGGCTGCGCGCCTACCACCAGGGCAACTCCGTGGCCATCGAGGTCGAGGACGACGGGCGCGGCATCGATCCCGCGAAGATGCGCGAGGTCGGCGTCAAGAAGGGCATGGTCACCCCCGAGGAGGCCAAGGCCCTGGACGACCAGCAGGCCATCGGCCTGATCTTCGAGCCCGGGTTCTCCGGCGCCGAGAAGGTCACGGACATCTCCGGGCGCGGCGTGGGCATGGACGTGGTCAAGACCAACATCAAGAACCTCAAGGGCTCGGTGAACATCAACACCGAGGTCGGCCGGGGCACGCGCTTCACCATCGCCCTGCCCCTGACCCTGGCCATCATCGACGCCCTGATGGTCAAGGTCGCCGGAGACACCTACGCCCTGCCCCTGGAGGCCGTGTCCGAGACGACCAAGATCGAGGTCCGCCGCTTCACCGAGGTCAACGGCCGCAAGGCCGTGACCCTGCGCGGCGAGGTGCTGGGCATCATGGACCTGTGCGAAATCCTGGAACTGCCCGCCAACTCCGAGAAGCGCGACATCGTGCCCATCGTGGTCATCCAGGACAACAACCGCCGCCTGGGCCTTGTGGTCGATACCCTGCTGGAACGCCAGGAGATCGTCATCAAGCCCCTGGGCGACTACCTGGGCAACAAGGAGGGCATCTCCGGCGCGACGATCATGGGCGACGGCTCCGTGGTGCTGATCCTCGACCCGCACGAGATCTACCGCATGTCCACCAGCCGGGTGGGCTCGGGCATGTAGGCCGCCCGCCGCGAACGGCGGGACCACGCGACGCGGCCCGCAGCGACGAGAAGTCGCTGCGGGCCGCATTGCATCCGGGCGGGCGCGGGCTGGCTAGGGCTGGATCTCCACCCCCCGCGAGATGAAGGAGATGCCCTGGTTGGAACTGGTGCCGATCATCACGGCCTCCATCAGGGGCGGGTTCAGGGGCTCGTCGGCGCTCCAGCGGACCACGAAGTTCGCCCCCGAGCCGCCGTCGTTGTCGCTTTCGTCGACGATGAACTCCAGCGTGCCCATGGGCCGCACGAACTGGGGCGCGTCGATGAGCCCGCGCACGAGCCCCCCGTGGCTGTTGTAGAAGTCCACGGCCTCCACGCGGAAGCTGCGGGTAAGGTCCACGTTGCGGATGGACAGGGTGCAGGTCAGGGGGAAGGGGCGGTTCTTGGGCCCGTGGTAGACATGGGAGTAGACGGGCACATAGACGGTCTGCCCCGTGGCGGGCGGCCGGGCCTCGGCGGCGTGGGCCACCAGGGCGCAGGCGAGCAGGGCGAACAGGGCCAGGGCGATGCTGCGGACGGCGGGCATGGGGTTCCTCCGGGTTGGGCTGGATCACTCTAGCACCCCGGGGGCCCGGCGGTAAACCCCGCCGGGCTCCGGGCTACGCGCCTGCGGGGGCGGGCAGGAACAGCGTGGCCTGCAACGCCGCGAAGGCACCCGTCGCGCCCAGCAGGGCCAGGGCCGCCAGCCAGACGGCGGGCTTCATGCGCAGGGGCGCGCTCGCGCGCCAGACCACGGCCCACAGCGCGCAGGCCAGCCCCAGGGCGCCGAGCCCGCCTGCGGCCAGCAGGGCCGGGCCCTGGGCCCCGGGAGGCCAGGCCCCGGGAATCCGGGTGCAGGCCCAGGCCTGGGCTCCGGCCGCGGCCAGCCCCAGCGGCAGCGCCCAGCCCGCCAGCCGCCCCAGGGCGAAGCCGTAGTAGTCGCGCCCGAAATCGTCGCGGTTGCGGCGCAGCAGCAGATAGACCTGGCCGAAGCCTGCGGCGCAGGCGAGCATGGTCAGGGCCGAGGCGGCCAGCAGCGGACCGAAGGCCGGAACGAACACGCCGCGCAGCATCACGATATGCGGCCCGGCCGCGACATACCACGGGTTCAGGGGCGCGAGCTTCATGGCCAGGGAGGTGCCCAGCAGCAGCGGCCCGCCCAGGGCGGCGAACAGCCCCAGGGCCCGGTGGCGCCCCTGGTGCTCGCGGGCCGAGGGCCAGGTCAGGGCATAGGCCAGGGCGAACAGCAGCGTCCAGGCCAGGGCCAGGGCCGGTGGCGCGGCCAGCTCGGGGACCGCCGTCCAGGGCCAGAGGGTTTCGGGAAAGCGCACCCAGAGTACGGCCACCCCGCCGGCCACGGCCGCCACGGTATAGCACAGGAACAGCACGCCCAGGCCGCTGAGCTGGCGGGCCAGCTTCTTGAGGAAGGCCATCCGGCGCATGGCGCCCAGGGCCTCGCACCACCAGGCCAGGGCAAAGGCCCCCAGGCCGACGTAGACGGCGCACAGGTGCAGGGCCAGGAGCAGGAACACGGCGGCCAGGGCCGGGGAAGGTTCGGGAAGCTGCATCGTCGGACTCCTTGTGCGAGGGCTTGCCCCGGGCGGGGCGCGGGCTCCCGGCAGGGCGGCCCGGACGCAAGGAGTTGTGCCCGAAAAACAGTTTTTGGGCAAGGCCGCCCTGGGCGTCCACACGCCTTCCAGGTGCTCGGCGCCCTTGAACTTTCCGCGCCCCTGGCCTATGAGGGAGCGATGCCGTTTTCCACCATCCGCCAGGGAGGGACCATGCCCCGCTTGCTCCGTCTGGCCACCGTGGTCCTTGCGCTGGCGGCCCTTGCGGGTTGCGCCGGGCGCGACGAGGGCTCCCGGGGGTTCCCGCAGGCCGCCGACAGCCAGCAGTGGCGCCTGGGCGCCCTGGAAGCCCGGGCCCTGGCCCAGCGGGACGCCCAGCAGGCCCTGGCCGCCCGGGTGGACGACCTGGAGCGGCGCGTGGGCGCCCTGGAATCCGGGCCCGGCCCCGTGTCGGAACCGCTGCTGGACGCCGCTCCCGGCCAGGGGCTGGCCCGGCCCGCCGCCCCGGAGCAGGCCCCGTCCGCCGCTGCCCCGGCCTCCGCCGCCGCCCCGGAGCAGGCCCCGCCCGCCCCGGCCCCCGGCCAGGCGTGGGAGGCCCATCCCGGCCTTGCGCCCCGGGCCCC
>NZ_JALNWM010000242.1 GCF_023230885.1 Desulfocurvus sp.
CGCCGCACCCCGGGCGCCAGCACGCGGCAAGGCCCGCACCCCAGGCCCTGACCCAATCCCTCCCGATCCCGCCACCCAATGCCCTCCGACCCTCCATTCCGCTTCGAAAATTCCCCACACCCGATCCCCGGCCCCCATCCCCGCCCCCGGGCCTGCCCGCGCTGGACAAAGCCCCCCTGGGCGCGATAGACGCCCTTGTACCTTTTTCGCACCAGGGGCGCCGCGCCCCGGACTGGAGGACAAGGCCGAATGGCACACACCGGCGCACTGATTCTGGCCGCAGGCAAAGGCACGCGGATGCGCTCCGAGCGCCCCAAGGTGCTGCACACCCTGCTGGGCGAGCCCATGCTCTGGCACGTCTACCGGGCCCTGGAGGGCCTTGTGCCCGACTCCGCCGTGTGGACCGTGGTCGGCCACGGCGCGCAGCAGATGCGCGCGGCCTTCCCCGGGCGCACGCCGGGCTTCGTGGTCCAGGAACGCCAGCTCGGCACGGGCCACGCCCTGCAAACGGCCTGGCCCGCCCTGGACTCCGCCGGGGTGGGCACGCTGCTGGTGGTCAACGGCGACACGCCCCTGGTGCCGCGCGCGGCCCTGGCGGCGCTGCTGGATGAGTTCCAGGCCCGGCGCCCGGCCCTGGCCTTCCTGACCGTGGACCTGCCCGACCCCAGCGCCTTCGGCCGCGTGGTCCGCGACGCACACGGCGCGGTGGCGGCCATCGTGGAGGCCAAAGACTACGACCCCGCCGTGCACGGGCCCCTGGGCGGCGAAATCAACTCGGGCATCTACGCCCTGGACATGGCCGCCGTGGGCCCGCTGCTGCCGCGCCTGGGCAACGCCAACGCCAGCGGCGAGTTCTACATCACCGACCTCGTGGCCCTGGCGGTGCAGGCCGGGCTGCCCGTCCTTGGGGCGCGCGGCGGCGCCGACCCGCAGTTGCTCGGGGTGAACAGCCCGGCCGAGCTGGCCCGGGCCGAGGAGCTTTTGCGCGCAAGCATCGTGGACGGCCTGCTGGACGCGGGGGTCATGGTCCACCAGCCCGGCACGGCCGTGGTCGGGCCGCGTGCCGTGCTGGAGCCCGGCTGCGAGATCAGCGGCCCCTGCGAAATCCACGGCGCCACCCGCATCGCCGCCGGGGCCAGCGTGGGCTCGCACTGCTGGATCCGGGACGCCGAAATCGGCCCCGGGGCGCTGGTGCGGCCTTTTTGCCACATCGAGGGCGCAAGCGTGGGCCCGGACTGCCAGATCGGCCCCTTCGCCCGGCTGCGGCCCCAGGCCGTCACCGAACAGGGCGCGCGCGTGGGCAACTTCGTGGAGATGAAGAAGGCCCGCCTGGGCCCGGGGGCCAAGGCCAGCCACCTGACCTACCTGGGCGACGCCCAGGTGGGCGCCGGGGCCAACATCGGCGCGGGGACCATCACCTGCAACTACGATGGCCGCAGCAAGCACGAAACGGTCATCGGCGAGGGCGCCTTCATCGGCAGCAACACGGCCCTGGTGGCCCCGGTGCGCATCGGCGACCGGGCCCTGGTCGGCGCGGGCTCGGTGATCACCCGGGACGTGGGCGACGACATGCTGGCCCTGGAGCGCTCGCGCCAGCGCGAGCTGCCCCGCAGGAAATGAGATTGATTTCGAAAGGCGAACAGGATAATTCTGGGGTATGGAAATGCTGAGTCGTCTGGAAAGCAAGATCGAGTCGTTGCTGACGCGGCTGGCCACCCTCAAGGAGGACAACGCGCGTTTGCGGGATGAAGTGCAGCGCGGCCAGGAAGACCTGATGGCCGAGAACCGCCGCCTGCGCGAGGATCTGGAACGCGAACGCGCCTCCAAGGAGGAGGTGCTCGCCCGCATCGACGGGCTCTTGCAGAAGTTGCAGGACGAGACCGCATAAGTGCGGGAGCTTGTCATGCCGAGCTATACACTCTCCGTTCTGGAACTTGAGGTTTCCTTCAAGGCCCAGGCGGACCATGAACGTGTTCAGGCAGCCAAGGAGCTGCTTGAGGAACGATACAGGGAATTGACGCAACACGGCAGGCGTTTAAGCAAAGAGAAGCTGCTCACGTTCCTGGCCCTCGGGCTGGCGGACGACCTGTTGCAGAACTCCAAGAGGCTCGCCGAGCTGGAAAAACGGCTGGGCGGACTTGCGGAGCGGATAGAGAAGGCGGAAGATACACAGGCAGGCGTTTGACATTTCCCTGGGGCGTTCGTGATCGTTTGGCCCGTCTCTGAGCCGATACGACACAAACGGGAGCCACTCGACGATCCGCCCGTGCGCAGACCCGCACGCGGGGAGCCTGACGGCGGATACAGCGGCGCCCACCTTGCGCAAGCAAGGTTCAAGACGGCCAGCGACACGGCATCCCGGGGACACACATATAACGGCCCGAAAACCTCGACCCGTATCGGCCCCGAACGGCAACCTCAACCCAACGCCACGCCCCGCCTCGCCTTCCGGCCGCCCCTCGCGGCGCGACAGCCCTCCCGGGCGCCCAGCCGGGCGCCGGGGCCCTTCTTCGCAGCATGACGCCTCCCGTTTTACAAGACCGCCGCAGGCAGGCCCCGTTTGCGTAGGGACCGGGCCATATCATGAACGGGTTCGCGGCAGCCCGTCGTCTATAAGGGAGGACGCCATGAGCGTCGAAACCATCCTCATCGCCCTGGCCGGAGTGGCAACGGGCGCGGGCAGCGGCTACCTGCTGCACCAGTACATCGCATCCAAACGCCTCGATGGGGCCAAGGATCTCGCCGAGCGCATCCTCGACGAGGCCCGCAAGGATGCCCAGGCCGAACGCAAGGAATACATGCTCCAGGCCCAGGACGAGATACTGGGGCTCAAGCGCGAGATGCAGGCCGAGATCAAGGACCGCGAACGCGAACTGGGACGGCGCGAGGCCAAGATCCAGGAACGCGAGGAACGCCTGGAAAACAAGGTCGAGAAGCTGAACCAAAAGGATTCCGAACTGGTGGCCCTGGAAAAGCGCCTCTCGCGCCAGGAGCGCCAGCTCGCGGAAAAAGAGGCCCTGCTCGACGAGCGGGTCGACGAGCAAAGCCGCAAGCTCGAGGAGATTTCGGGACTGACCGCCGAGGAGGCCAAGCGCCGCCTGCTGGAGGAGATCGAGTCCCAGACCCGCCACGACGCCGCGCGAATGGTCCGCCAGATCGAGGTGGAGGCGGCCGAGACCGCCGACCGCAAGGCCAAGGAAATCCTGGCCTCGGCAGTGCAGCGCTACGCGGGCGACTTCGTTGGCGAAAACACGGTGGCCACCGTGACCCTGCCCAGCGAGGACATGAAGGGCCGCATCATCGGCCGCGAAGGCCGCAACATCCGCGCCCTGGAGGCCGCCACCGGCGTGGACCTGATCATCGACGACACCCCCGAGACGGTGGTGCTCTCGGCCTTCTCGCCCCTGCGCCGCCAGATCGCCAAGCTCTCCCTGGAGCGGCTCATCTCCGACGGCCGCATCCACCCCGCGCGCATCGAGGACGTGGTCAAGAAGGTGGAGCAGGAAATGGACGTGAAGCTGCGCGAGATCGGCGAACAGGCGACCTTCGACGTGGGCGTGCACGGCATCCACCCCGACATCATCCGCCTGCTGGGCCAGCTCCAGTACCGCACGAGCTTCTCCCAGAACGTGCTCCAGCATTCCCTCGAGGTGGCCTCCCTGTGCGGCATCATGGCCGCCGAGCTGAACCTGGACGTGAAAAAGGCCAAGCGCGCCGGCCTGCTGCACGACATCGGCAAGGCCGTGGACCACGAGGTGGAGGGCCCCCACGCCCTCATCGGCGCGGACCTGGCCAAGAAGTACGGCGAAAGCAAGGACATCGTCCACGCCATCGCCGCCCACCACGAGGACACCCAGCCCACGACGCCCCTGGCCGTGCTGGTGCAGGCGGCGGACAGCCTGTCCGGCGCCCGGCCCGGCGCGCGCAAGGAGCTGCTGGAGAACTACGTCAAGCGCCTGGAGGAACTGGAAGGCATCGCCACCGGCTTCGAGGGCGTGTCCAAGGCCTACGCCATCCAGGCCGGACGCGAAATCCGCGTCATGGTCGACTCCGACAAGGTGGACGACGACCAGACGCACATCCTGTGCAAGGATATCGCCAAGCGCATCGAGGAAAACCTGACCTACCCGGGCCAGATCCGCGTCACGCTGATCCGCGAGCGCCGCGCCGTGGGCTACGCCAAGTAGCGCCCGGCTGCACGCAGCCTTCCGGGGCCGGACGGGAACCTTCCCGTCCGGCCCCGCTGTCGTTTCGTCCCGCCGCGCGGCCGCGGGCGCCGCGCCAGGCGCCCCGGGCCACGCCGCCCCCCGGCATCCCCCCCCGGCCCCCCCCCGGCCCCCCCCCCCGCGCCCCCCCGGACCCCCCCCCCCGCGCCCCCCCGGCCCCCCCCGCCCCCC
>NZ_JALNWM010000243.1 GCF_023230885.1 Desulfocurvus sp.
CACCGGGCGCGCCAGGGGCCCGCGCGCCGCCAGGGCGTCCAGGTAGGCGGGCACGATGTCGTGGTGCGCGGCCACGCCCGAGCCGGACTCGAAGCGCCCGGCGGCCATGATTTCGTAGACGGCGGTGATCTCGTCGGAATGGATGGTGGATTCGCCTTCCCAGACCTTGAATCCGTTGAATTCCGGCGGGTTGTGGCTGGCGGTGATCATCACCCCGGCATGGTAGCCCAGGGTCTTGACCGCGAAGTAGAACAGCGGGGTGGCCACCATGTCGAGGTAGAGCACGTCCACGCCGCTGGCCGTGAGCCCGGCGATCATGCGCTGCTGGTAGCCCGGGGAGGAATGGCGGCAGTCGTGGCCGACCACGGCCCGGCTGTGGCCCTTGGCCCGGAAGTAGGTGCCGCAGGCCCGGCCCAGAACCTCCACCCACTCCTGGTCGAAGTCGCGGTCCACCACGCCCCGGATGTCGTAGGCCCTGAAGATTTCCTTGTTGACCGGCTTCATCGCTCCTCCGCTTCTTCGTTGCTTGCGCGGTTGCGGGCCGCCAGTGGACCCTCCATGCACACTACCTTCCGGGGGCCGGGGTGGCAAGGGGCGGCGCGCCGCGCGCCGGAAGACGCGCCCGCAGGTCGCGGCCACGGCAACGCCGCGGCGGCGCGCCGCGCCCGTCTGCGCCGCCTGCGCCGCCCCGGGGGCCGCGCGCCGTGCGCCGCTCCGGCAATGCTTGACCTGCGGGCGCGCAGGCCGTAAACCGGGGCATTATGAACTGGGACTGGGACAAGCTCCAACAAAACAAGCGGCAGAGGCCGCCCGGCGCTCCGAGCGGCGGGCCAGGGCTGGGCGATTTCGGTTTCGAGGTCCGGCGGCTGCGGCAATTCAACTTCCCTGCGGGCAAGATCATCCTGCTGGTGGCGGTGGTGTTGTGGGGCCTTTCCGGGCTGTACATCGTCAACGCCGACGAGCAGGGCGTGGTGTTGCGCTTCGGCAAGTTCGCCCGGCTGACGGAAAGCGGGCTGCACTACCACCTGCCGTTCCCCTTCGAGAGCGTGGAAACGCCCAAGGTGACCACCATCCACCGCGTGGAGATCGGCTTTCGCGGGCCCGGGGGCGCCAGCGCCCAGCAGACCCGCGCCGTGGGCCAGGAATCCCTGATGCTCACCGGCGATGAGAACATCGTCGATGTGCAGTTCATCGTCCAATACAAGATCAAGGACGCCCGGGAGTTCCTGTTCAACGTCCGCCACCAGCACGAGACGGTGAAGGCCGCCGCCGAGGCGTCCATGCGCGAGGTGGTGGGCTACAACCTCATCGACACGGTGCTGACCACGGGCAAGTCGGCCATCCAGGACGACTGCCGCGAGCTGCTCCAGGGCGTGCTGGACCGGTACAAGGCCGGGGTGGACGTGGTCGCCGTGCAGCTTCAGGACGTGCATCCGCCCCGCGAGGTCATCGACGCCTTCAAGGACGTGGCCTCCGCCCGCGAGGACAAGAGCCGGCTGATCAACGAGGCCGACGCCTACCGCAACGACCTCATGCCGCGCGCGCGCGGCCAGGCCGCGGTGCTGCTCAACCAGGCCGAGGCGTACAAGGAGACGCGCATCCGCCGGGCCCAGGGCGACTCCGCGCGCTACCAGGCCCTGATCCGCGAGTACGAGAAGGCCCGCGACGTGACGCGCACCCGCCTGTACCTGGAAACCATGGAAAACATCTTCTCCAACCCCGAGCTGGAGAAGATCGTCATCGACCCCAAGGCCGCGGGGGGTGTTGTGCCCTACCTGCCCCTGGACAGGCTGCCCAGGGCCCAGGCCGCGACCCCGCAGGCTCCCCAGACCGCCGGAGGCAAGCAATGAGCAGGAAAACCGGATGGCTGCTGGGTATCCTGGGCGCGGCGCTGGTTTTGCTGTCCCAGAGCGTGTATCTGGTGCACCAGACCCAGACGGCCATTGTACTTGAACTGGGCAAGCCCGTGGGCGGGGCCAAGGAGCCCGGCCTGCACTTCAAGAAACCCTTCATCCAGGGCGTGACCGTCTTCGACGCGCGCATCCTGGAGCACGACGCCCAGCCCAGGGAGATCCTCACCGAGGACAAGAAGGCCATGCTGCTGGACAATTTCAGCAAATGGCGCATCGTCGACCCCTTGCAGTACTACCGCACGGTGAACAACGAGCGCGGGGCCACGGCCCGGCTGGACGACATCATCTACGCCCAGTTGCGCGTGGCCCTGGGGCGCTACTCCCTCCAGGAGATCGTGGCCCAGAAGCGTTCGCAGATCATGGCCGAGGTGCTTTCGCGCTCGGCGGAGCTGATCCGGGAGTACGGCATCGAGCTGGTGGACGTGCGCATCAAGCGCACTGACCTGCCCCCGGAGAACGAGCGGGCCATCTTCGGGCGCATGCGCGCCGAGCGCGAACGCCAGGCCAAGCAGTACCGCTCCGAGGGCCAGGAGGAGGCCGCCAAGATCAAGTCCGGCGCCGACAGGGACCGCGCGCTGCTTCTGGCCGACGCCGAGCGCGAAGCCCAGATCCTGCGCGGCCAGGGCGACGCCGAGTCCACGCGCATCTTCGGCGAGGTGCTCAAGGCGTCGCCGGACTTCTACGCCTTCAAGCGCAGCCTGGAGGCCTACGAGAAGAGCTTCAAGGACAACACCCGCGTCATCCTGTCCCCCGTGGACAGCGAGTTCCTGCGCCACCTGCGCTGACGGGCCGGGCCCCTGGCGGCGGCTCCGGATGCGGCAATGGCCCCTCCTCGCGGAGGGGCCATTCGTTTTGTTGATAAACCGGAAGGCCGAAATTCTTTTTCGGGGGAGATGGATTGATTTTTCCCGGGGTTCGCCGTCGCCGGGGATGTATCGCTCCGGCGATACATCACGCAGGGCGCGGGTTGGCGATTGACAAAGGCGTCGCGGGCATTCATCATTGCATACGGAACGCCTGAGGGGGACGGGCTGTAGGGCACGTTGCGTCGCACGGAAAATGCGTCCAGCGTGGCCGGAATCGTCTGTGAACCCAGCGGGCAAATCCCGCCGGAAGTGCTGCCGCACTGTATTCCCTACGATTCTTTACAACGGTCCGGGGCGGAAGGTTTTGCGACCTTCCGTGGTTCGTTTTTGGCGCCAGGGGGCCTGCCCGGAGGGCCGGAGGGCTCCGGAAGCAGCGCGCGCGGGATGCCCAGCGCGACAAGCTGCCCGATGCGCCGCCGCGGCGCGCGGTCGCCGTTGACGATGCGCGTGATCATGGACGGATGGACGCCCAGGGCCTGGGCCAGGTCCGCGTGCCTGATCTTGTGCAACGCCAGCCAGGCCCGCAGCCGGTCTTGACGGGTAGGTTTATTTTCGTCAATTTGTTTACCGATTTTCATGTTATGGCCTTGATGTGTTTGACGATATAGCCATGCGCATGAGCGGTCAACAGCAAACTGTTCACGAGAGAAGAAAGATGGGAAAATCCGGGAAGAAATACGGAGAGAGTTTCGAGTCGGTGGTTGACCGCATCAAGGAGGCCACCGGGACCAGGACCCAGGTGGAGCTGGCGCAGGTGTTGGGCATTCGCCAGTCCAGCATCTCCGACGCCAAGCGCCGCGATTCCGTGCCGGCGGACTGGTTCCTGACCCTCTTCCGCGAGTTCGGGCTGAACCCCGACTGGCTGGCCCTGGGCCGCGGCCCGCAGCATATCAAGACCAAGGAGGGTTACAAGCCCTTCGACCAGCCCGCCCTGTCCGAAACCCTGCGCGAGGAGGGCTCGCCCTACGGCGACCCCCTGGCCTCGGCCAAGGTGGTCACCTACTACGCCATGGCCGGAGGCACCGCCGAGGACGGCGGCTGGAAGCCCCAGCCCGCCGGCAAGATCGCCATCCCCAAGACCTTCGACCGCAAGTCGCTGCTGGTGGTGCGCATGGACGGCGCGGGCATGGAGCCCCTCATCCGCCGCGGGGCCTTCGTCGGCCTGGACCGCGACCAGGTCAGCGTGCTGTCCGGCGAGGTCTACGGTGTGCTGCTGCCCTTTGAGGGGCTGGTGGTGCGCCGGGTGTTCCTGGAGGCCGAGAAGAACCGCTTCGTCCTGCGCGCCGAGAACAGCGGGCACACGGACCAGCACTTCGGCTTCGAGGAGTACCGCGACAAGATCGTCGGGCGCGTGGTCTGGATGATCCAGGAGATATAGCCTCCCGCCCGCGGCGGACCAGGGCCCCCGGCGCGTGCGCCGGGGGCCCTGCCGTTGCGGCCCTTGCGCCGGGGCCGGGCTGTTGCTACCCTGGCGCCTTCGCCCGCAGGCCCCCGCCGCCAAGGAGGTTCCGACCATGACCGACACCAGCACCAGCGCCCCCGACCCGACAGGTGCGGGCGGTCCGCCCGCCGCGCCCGCCCGCGC
>NZ_JALNWM010000244.1 GCF_023230885.1 Desulfocurvus sp.
AGCACCATCAGCACCCTGCACGGCGTGACCACCGAGAGCAACGCCCTGGGGCCGAAGTTCAGCACCCTGTTCTGGGGCACGCAGTGGGAGTCCGTCTCCCTGCTGGGCCTGCTGCCCGCGCGCGAGCCGGGCTCGCTGCACTGCTACAACCCCAGGCGCGGGCCCAACTCGGCCATCGGCATGGCCAAAGACAAGAGCTTCTACCTCACGCGTACCGTGGGCCAGGACGTGACCCTGGAGGAGGTGCTCGCCCTGCGCGACGCCCTGCTCCAGGCCCAGGACAGCGCCCTGGACGCCACCCGGGCGCGGCTGGAGGCCTTGCGCATGGCCCTGGCCGCCCGAAACGCCCCCGGGGCCGCCGAGGCCCAGACCCCGCCCCAGGCCACAACCGCCCCCGCAACCCCGGCCACCGGCCAGGCCGCAACCCCGGCTGCGGGCCAGGAGCCCCGGGAGCAGGCCGCCCCCCTGGCGGGACAGGCGGCCCAGGCGGCCCGCGAGGCCGAGAGCCGCTTCGGCGAGGCCGAGCGGAACGTGCGCGCGGCGTTGAAGACCCCGGGCCTGCTCGTGGTGCGCTGGTCCGTGGCCCAGGAGTCCGAATACGACGCCAGCGCCGGCGAGCGCGCGAGCCTGTCGGGCGGCGCGGGCTCGGGGCGCTCGGGCCTGGCGGTCATTGGCGGGGTGCGCGTTTCGCGGCTCTACCTGGGCAGCGATGTCCACAGTCACTGGGCCGATGTCCGCAACATCGGCACCGTGACCGCCTGGCCGCAGGTGACCACCCTGCTCATCCAGGCCCGCCACGTCGCCTTCCTGTCCGACGTGAGCTCGGAGGACTTCTTCCGGGCCACCCTTGAGGTCGACGCCCAGACCGTGGCCCGGGCCGCTGCGGACTGGAAGGCCCTGGCCAGCCTGGAGCTGGCCGCCTACCGCGCGCGCGTGGCCAACCTCGGCGGCATGGGCCTTCTGGGAGCGGGCGGCACGCAGGCCAGGACCCCCGTCACCTGGGAGCCCTCGGCCCCCTCGCAAGATCCGCCCTGCCCCGAGGCCACGGCTGACCAATGGCACACCATCTACCAGGTGACTGCGCCGCTCAAGGCGCTGCGCGGGATGTGGAAGGACTAGGCGCCTCGCCGGGCGTTTCGCCGGGCGCCTCGCCGGGAGTCTCGCCGGGCGCCCCCAGGGTGCCAACCAGCAGCTCGTAGGGCCGGTCCAGCCCGGCCAGGGGGAAGGCGCGGGTTTCCATGCGGAACCCGGCCCGCGCGAACAGCCGCGCCCAGTCCGCCCGGGAGAAGAGCCCCAGGACGTGGCGGTCCAGCTCCACGCGCGTCTCGCGGCCCTTGGTGACGATGAAGGTCATCAGCACCTCGATGCTCGTGTCTTCCGGGTCGGGATCATGGGCGTATTCGACGTACTGGACCCGCAGGTCCCCCTGGCTGTGCCGGCTCGTTTCCAGGGCCGGGCCGCGGAAAGTCTCGGCGAAGTGGTCCGGCGCGGCGATGAACACGCCGCCGGGCGCCAGATGCGCCGCCGCCGTTTCCAGGGTCCGGGCCAGGTCGTCCTCGGTGGTCAGGTAGCTCGCGGCGTCGTGCAGGAGCACCGCCGCGAAGCGCCGCCCCAGGCGCACCGAACGCATGTCGCCCCGGTGCAGCTCCACGCCGGGGTTGAGAGCGCGGCACAGGTCGAGCATGGATGCCGAGAGGTCCACCCCCGTGGCACGGAACTCTGCGGCAAGGTGGGAGAGGTTGTGCCCGCCGCCGACCCCCAGCTCGAGCACCTCCGCCCCGGCGCCTACCCTGCCCTCGCGCAGCACGGCACGCCAGCAGGCCGCCTCCCCGGCGTAGTCCTGCGGCGGGGTGATAACGGGCATCAGCCACGCAAGCTCGGCGTACAGCCGTCCCTGGGGGATGTCTTCGAAACGCATGGCACCTCCCTGGCGCTGGCGCGCGCGGCTAGGCTTGTCCCGCCTGGGGGAAACGGTCCAGGAAACGGCGCTCGGACTCCGAGGTGCCGATGAGGATCAGCTCGTCGCCCGGGCCGAGAACCCGCGCCGGGTCGGGGGTGATCTCCAGGCCGCGGTCCGAGGCCACGGCCACGACGCTGCACCCGGTGCCCGAGCGGATTCCGCTGCCCAGAAGCGTCGCCCCCTCCAGGGACGCGGGCAGGGGCATGCGAAAGATGTTCAGGCCCTCGGTGAGCATGAGCACCTTGCCCGGCGACAGCAGGTTGAGCACCGTGTTGGCGACCAGCGAGGCGTGGGAGATGACCAGGTCCGCCCCGGCGCTGTGCAGCACGCCGATGTTGCGGTCCAGGGTCGCGCGGCTGATGATCTGGATGTCCGGACGCAGCCTGCGGCAGTAGATGGTCAGGTAGATGTTCATGTCGTCGTCGTGGGTGGTGATGAACACCGAGGGCGCCTCGCGGATGCCCGCCCGTTCCAGGACCTCCAGGTCCGCCGCGTTGCCGGTGACGATGTTGTCCGGGTCGCCGCCGGGGCGCGGCTTCTTTTCCACCATGCGGTAGGCCAGCCCCAGCCTGTACAGCTGCTCCGCCGCCGCCTGCCCCACCCGGCCCCCGCCGAGGATGACCACCGGCCCGTCCTTGCTGGGGCTGACCCCCGCGAAGCGGTCGAAGGCCTCGATCTGCCCCAGGTTGCCCGCCAGCACCAGAACCATTGCCCCGGTGAGCGGCAGGTCCGGGTCCGGCAGGGCGAAGCGCCCGCGCTCCCACACGCCGACGACGTTCACGCCCACGGCCTCGCGCAGGCCGCTCTGGCGCAGGGTGCTGCCCGCGAGGTTGGAGCGCATGACCGGGGTTTCGGCCACCACCAGCTCGTCGAAGCGGCCGATGATGCCCGAGCGCATGTTGGCCCCCAGGGTCCGCCGGGCCAGGGTCTGGCCGAGCATGCGCGTGAACTGGAAGACGTGGGCGCTGCCCGCCAGGGTCAGGATGTCCACCGACTCCTCCTGGTCCGCCTTGGCCACGATGGGCACCGTGGCGCAGGCCTCGCGCACGGTGAAGGTCACGCTGGTGTTGCGCACGTCGCTGTCCAGGGCCACGACCATGGCCGCCGCCTCCACGCGCAGCTTGCGGTAGGTCTGGGAGTCGTCGTGGTCGCCCACGGCCACGGAGTGGCCCTGGTCGTGCAGTGCCAGGGCCGTCTGGGCGTCGGGGCAGAGCAGGACGTGGTCGTGGCCATACTGGCGCAGGCGCTGGGCCAGGTTCTGGGCCGTGGAGTCCGGGCCGACGATGATGACGTGGCCGTGGGTGCCGGGGGGCAGCTCGCGCGGGGCCAGGGCCTTGTTCTGGGCCTCCAGCCAGGGCGCGTAGAAGAACTGGATGAATGTGAACGGCAGCATCACCAGCAGGAATATGATCCCAGACAGCAGCACGACGATGGAAAAAACGCGCCCAAGGTCGCCGCCAAACGTGATGTCGCCGAAGCCGAGGGTGGACATGACCGTGAGCGTCCAATAGACGCCGGTGATCCAGGAGTGCTCCTGCCCCTCGCCCTGCATGATGAAGTGGAATAAAACGCTGTACAGCGCGATGACGCCCACGAGAAGCAGAACGAATTTCAGCAGAAATCCGATGTTGCGTCGCGCGGTGCGGTCCTGGAGCAGGTAGGAGACCTGGGCGGCGAGGAATTTCACGGAGACCTTTGCGGGCCGGGGGCGCCCGGGCTGGCTAGAAGGTGATGATCTCGTAGCCCCGGTCCAGGTATTCGCCCAGGGCCGGATGCCCGCCCATGAAGCCGATGAGGGCGATGCCCTCGGCGCGCACGGCCTCGGCCACGCCGAGCTTGGTGGAGCAGGCCTTGCACGCCCCGTCGAGCACCCCCGATGCCTTGAGCCTGGAGTACAGCGGGTGGAACTCGCTGGCCGGGTCCGCCAGCTGGGGCACCAGGGTCACCGAGGCGCCCTCCAGGACCAGGCGCACGTCGCAGCCGCGCGCATGCAGGTCCAGGGCGTTCAGCATCACATGCACGAAGCACAGGGCCTCGCCGCGAAAGGGAAACAGCGCAACCTTTCTCATGGCTCCTCCTCGTGGCCGTACGCCCGGCCCGGGCGCGAAAAAACGGGCACCGCCCGGGCCCGGCCCGGACGGTGCCCCTGTCGTACCAGAGCCTCGCGGCCTAGGCAAACCCTTCCAGAACCCGGGCCACGGCCGCCGGGTCGGGCCTGCGCGCGGCCAGGGGCTCCCCGGCGAGCTGCGGCAGGCGGCTCTCGAAGCTCGGCCCCTGCTGGCGGTAGATCACGCCCACGGGGATCTCGTCGCCGAAGGCGGCCGCCGTGGTCATGGCCGTCTGCCAGTCCGTGGGGTCGTAGCCTTCGGGCAGGGGGCGGCAGCGCTCCTTGTACC
>NZ_JALNWM010000245.1 GCF_023230885.1 Desulfocurvus sp.
CGTCTTCACCGGTGCCGTACATGAGGGCCAGGGACGGGGTCACCATGTCCATCTTGTAGGTGGCGATGGCGGCGAAGAACCAGCCGGCCATGTCGTTCTGGTTGGCCTTGTCGCCGTCCACGGAGCCGTAGATCAGGTCGGCGCCGAAGACGAAGGGATCGAACATGCTCAGCTCGAAGGCGCCGCCGCCCCACCAGATGTCCAGGTCGTCGGTCAGAGCGGAGGCGTTGGAGGCCCGCAGCGAGCTCAGAGCGGCCGTGGTGCCAGCACCAGCGGCATCCTTGCCGTGCTTCGCGTAAATCACATAGGGGGTGAGGGACCAGCCGTCCATGGTGATAGGCGCGATAACGGTGAAGGCATCAACTTCGTCGTCCAGGCCGTTGGCGCCATCGCCGCCAATGTTGTTGTCCCACAGGCGGGCCCAGCCAGCGGTCAGGCCGAAGTTGTCGTTGAACTGGTAGGAAGCCACGATACCGGCAACGTCGTTGTCGTAGATCGGGCTGCCCGCAACGGCGGAGGGCCAAGCCAGGCCCTGGAGGCCGACGCGGAAGGCCACGCCGCCGACGTTGAAGTCGGTGTAGGCGTGCTTCACTTCGACGGTGGTGCCATCGGTGCCCAGAGCGCCACCGCCGGTGCCCTTGGTGCCCGTAGCCGCCGGGGCGCCCCAGTTGGTGTCGATTTCGAAGCCGACCACGCCGCGAAGAACTTCGCTGTCCACATACTGGAAGTACATGCGGATGCGCTGGGTGGCGTAGAAATCATCTTCGGAGTTGTTGGTCTTGGCGAAATCCTGGAGACCAACGTTGTCGGTCCACTCGAGGGCGTGCTCGAACTGCCCGGTGAACTGCATCTCCTTAGCGGAGACGAGGCCGGCGGACAGCACGAAGCAGGCCACCAGAGCCAGGGTAAGAATGCGTTTCATTGTCCTTTCCTTCCTTCGTTTGGGTTGGATGACCACTGCCAGACGCCGAGCCGCTTGCGCAGGCTCAGGATCGTGACTATCGCCTTCGGGCCCGGGAGGCAAGGGGAAACTCGGCGTTTTTTTGACGAATGTAAAAAAATTTTTACCGTCCAAAAAGTTGTACCGCCCGGGATGAGTGCTCTTTTGGCTTGTAACAGGCTGTTTTGTTTGCTGAAAATTATGCGGCCGCCCGATCGTGGAGTCGTGAGGAATTCTAAAAAAAATCTCAACCCGGGGGGCGCCTCGGGTCGGGGTGTCACGTTTTGCCCTCTGGGTACGCGACGAACCCGCGGGCTCCGGCGCCATGAGAAACGAAATCTGGCAGGCCGCCTCAAGACGGCGACCTGCCGCGTCAGCGAAGAATCAGGAGCACTTACTTCTTAATACGCTGTTTTTGTTTGTTTTCGCACTCTCGCCGCCGTTTGTTTTGGAGCGAGCTATGCTTTTGGATTCCTTGAGCAGGCAGCTAACTGAAAATGGTCGCCAGCCTGGCGAGGACGTCATCCATGACGGCGGGCGGCACCTTTTCCAGGCGCCTGCCGGACCGCGCCCGCAAATCCAGGGCGCGCGGCTGATCGCAGCGCACCACCCCGGTTGTGCGTGTGCCACATCCGCTCAAGGATACCGCAAAACCGGCGGTGCGGGCAAAGTTGCCGCCGTTGGTAATCGGTACCACCACGGGAACCTGGGTCACCTTGTTGAACTCGCTGGGGGAAACAACCAAAACCGGGCGTGTTCCCTGCTGCTCATGCCCTTCGGTCGGGTCAAGGGCCACCAGATAGATGTCGCCGCGCCGCATCAGAGCAGTTCCTTGCCGGTGGCCGGTGAAGCCGTCCATGTCCCGTCTTCGGCGCAAACCGGCGCAGAGGCATCGCAGTGGGCCAGTAGTTCCTGCAGGGTGTACTTCTTTCTGGCGCCCGGCTCGATGATCAACCGCCCGGATTCCACAGCCATATGCACCGCCGAGCCCGATTTGATTTGCAGCATTTCCAGAATGGTTGGCGGTACGGCCAACATCACCGAGCCGCCGACTTTTCTCAAGTTGGCTGTGTACATGGTCATTCTCCTTAAGTTATATTTTTGTATAACCAGGGTTGCCCGGAATGGCAAGCCTCTTTCTGGAAAAATCGGTCGTCGTTTCGCCCCCGGGCCGGGCTTTGACCGCAGGCCGCCTTTGGCGCATCATCCCCACCCATGAACGACCAGCCCGACACCGCCGCAGGCTATAGCTTCACCTCCGCCGAGCATCCCCGGGGCCCGGGGGTCTACCTGATGAAGGACGCGCGCGGGCGTATCATCTATGTGGGCAAGGCCAAGAGCCTGGCGCGCCGCCTGGCCTCGTATTTTCGCGGCCAGGAGCGCCACACGCCCAAGACGCGGCTCATGGTCGCGCGCATCGCCGCCGTGGAGACCATCTCCACGGCCACCGAGAAGGAGGCCCTGCTCCTGGAGGCCAGCCTGATCAAGAAGCACCGCCCGCGCTACAATATCGTGCTGCGCGACGACAAGTCCTATGTGCTTTTCCGCCTCACCCGCGCCGAGGCCTACCCCCGGCTGACGATGACCCGCAAGGTCGTGCGCGACGGCAGCGCCTACTACGGGCCCTTCACCTCGGCAGTGGACGCGCGCCAGGCCTGGAAGCTGCTGCACAAGGTTTTCCCGCTGCGCAAGTGCTCCGACCGCGCCTTCGCCAACCGCGTGCGGCCGTGCCTGTATCATCATATGAACCAGTGCCTGGCGCCGTGCGTGCTGGACGTGCCGCCCGGGGAATACGCCGCGGTGGTCCGCCGGGTGGAGATGATCCTGGCCGGGCGGGCGGGGGAGCTTCTGGCCGGGCTGCGCAAGGAGATGCTGGCCCATTCGGCGCGCCAGGAATACGAAAGCGCCGCGGCCCTGCGCGACCAGATCCGCGCCGTGGAGGCCACGGTGGAACGCCAGGCCGTGGTGCTGCGCGAGGGGGTGGAGCTGGACGCCCTGGCCGTGGCCGAGGCCGCCGATGGCCTGGGGTTGGCCGTGCTTTTCGTGCGCCAGGGGCGCCTGCTGGACAGCCGGACCTTCCACTGGCCCGGGCTGGGGCTGGACGACGCCCCCGAGGCCGTGGCCGGTTTTCTGACCCAGTTCTACTGGGCCACGCGCTTCATTCCCGAGCGCATCCTGCTGCCCTGGGCGCCCGAGGACGCCGAGGCCCTGGCCGAGGCCCTGGCCGAGCGCCGGGGCGGTCCCGTGCGGCTGGCGGCGGCCTCCAGCGGCCCGGAGAAGCAGCTTCTGGAGATCGCGCGGGCCAACGCCGCCCGGGCTCGCGGCGAAACCCCCGCCGGAGAGGACGCCCCCGCGCGGCTGGCCCGGGCCCTGCGCCTGCCCGGGCCGCCCGCGCGCGTGGAGTGTGTGGACGTGTCGCACCTGGGGGGGCGGGGCATGCGCGCGGGGCTGGTGGTGTTCGAGAACGGCGCCCCGCGCAAGGACGAGTACCGTACCTACACCTTCGAGGAGCTGGAGGGCAGCGGCGACGACTACGCCGCGCTGGCGGCCTGGGCCGGGCGGCGCGTCCAGGCCGGGCCGCCCTGGCCCGACCTCCTGCTGGTCGACGGCGGGCGGGGGCAGGTGGCGGCCGTGGTCGCCGCCCTGGAGGCGGCCCGGTCCGAGGGCGGGGGCGCGGTCTTTCCCGTGGCGGGCATCGCCAAGGCCACCGGCGCCCCGGGCTCGGGGCCCGACCGCCGCGCCGGAGCCCTGGACGACCGCATCTTCCTGCCGGGGCGCAGCAATCCGCTGCCCCTGCGTCCCGGCAGCCCGGAGCTGCTCCTGCTCCAGCGCGTGCGCGACGAGGCCCACCGTTTCGTCATCGGCCGCCAGCGGCGCAGCCGCAGCCGGAACCTGCTGGACAGCGAGCTGCAAAGCCTGGGCGGCATCGGCCCCAAGACCGCCCGCCAGCTCTGGGACGCCTTCGGTTCCCTGGAGGCCATGCGCGCCGCCGACCTGGACGCCCTGCGCCAGATCCCCGGCCTGGGCAAGGCCCGGGCAGCCCGCGTGCTTGCCGCCCTGCGCAGCCTGGGCGGCGAGCGCTAGCGGGCCCCGCCGCGGGCGGCGCAAAGCGGCGAGGGCCGCCAAGCCGCCCCGCCCCGGCAGCCCGCCCGGCTACCCCCGCCGGGCCTGCGGAAAAGGAGAAAAGCACCGACCCTGCGCGGCAGCCCGCGCGGCCACGCCCGCCGGGCTGCCTGGCCTCCCCCCGCGCCATGCTCCTCCGGGCCTTTCCCTGCGGCGCTTCCTGGCAGAACCCGACGCCCCCGGCCCCGTC
>NZ_JALNWM010000246.1 GCF_023230885.1 Desulfocurvus sp.
CGGCGGGTCGCCCAGGGGGGTCAGGGAGCCGCCGATGTTGGCCACCAGGAAGATGAAGAAGACCACGGTGTGGACCTTGAACTTGCGGTGCGCGTTGGCCCGCAGCAGCGGGCGGATGAGCAGCATGGCCGCGCCGGTGGTGCCCATCCAGCTCGCCAGCACCGTGCCGATGGCCAGAATGGCCACGTTGACCACGGGTTTGCCCACCAGGGAGCCGGTCAGGCAGACGCCGCCGGAGATGGTGAACAGGGCGAACAGCAGGATGATGAAGGGGATGTACTCCAGCAGCAGGGTGTGGATCACCTCGTACAGGGCCAGGGACGCCCCGAACTGGAGGGTGAAGGGCACCAGGAAGGCCAGGGCCCAGAAGGCCGAAACCTTGCCGAAGTGGTGATGCCAGAAATGGGGGACCGCCAACGGGCAGATGGCGATGGACAAGAGCATGCACGCGAAGGGCACGACCCACAGGCCGCTCAACTCCTTGCCGATTTCCTCGGCCTGGTGGTGCAGGTCCCCTCCGGCCGCCAGGGCCTCGGGGGCCAGCCAGGCCACCATCGCCGTCACTGCGGCCACCAGGGCCAGGACTCCAAACAACCGACGAGCCATCCTCTCTCTCCTCTCTTGGACTCTGTATGGGCTACATGACCGTTCAACCGACAACGCCGCCCGGCACGGCCGGGCGGCGCAATTTCAGAGGTTCGCCCCTCTAGCCCCAGCGGCGCGAGGGCAATTGCGCGCCGCTGGCCGTGACCAGCAGGCATTCTCGCCCGGGCAGGGAATCCACGAAAGCCAGGCCGCGCCGCGCGCCCATGACCATCACCGCCGTGGCCAGGGCGTCGGCCTCCATGACCGTGGGCGCCTTGACGGTGCAGCTTGTGACCTCGTGTGGGGAGACGCCGCTGCCTGGAGCCACCACATGGTGGGCCTCCCGGCGGCGGTCGAAGTAGTTCTCGTAGTTGCCCGACGTGGCCACGGCGCAGTCGCGCAGGTGAATCACGGCGGGATAGTTGCCCGCCTTGGCGGGGTCCTCCACGGCCACGGTCCAGGGCTGGCCGGGGGCCTTGGTCCCGGCGGCGCGGATGTCGCCGCCCGCGTTGACCAGATGGTTGGCCACGCCGCTTGCGGCGAGCACGGCCGAGGCCCGGTCGGCGATGAAGCCCTTGGCGATGCCGTCCAGGGTCAGGGCCATGCCGCTCCTGCCCAGGGCGATGCCCCCGGAGCCCAGCTCGATCCGGCGGGCGTCCACCAGGGCCGTCAGCTCGGCCAGCTCCTGGCCGGACAGGGCCGCGCCGTGGGCGCGCCGGGCGTCCACCAGGGGCGCGACGCTGGGATCGAAGGCGCCGTCGGAGAGCGAGTGCAGGGACAGGGAGCGCTCCAGCACATCGCGCAGCTCGGCGGGCGCGCCGGACAGGCGGCCGTCACGGTTGAGCACGGACAGGGCCGTGTCGCCACGGTGGCGGTCAAAAACCATGCACAGGCGCTGCATTTCCTCGAAGGCCCGGCCCACGGCCTCCTCGGCCAGGGTCCGGGAATCATGCACGGCGGTGATGCCGACAAACGTGCCCATGAGCGGCAGGGTCCGGGCCACGACATGGCCGCCGGAGCCCAGCCGGACGGCGGCGCGCGCGGCGGCGGGAACGGCGCCCACGGCGGCCAGCCCCAGGCCCAGCACCCCGCAGGAACGCAGGAACGCGCGCCGGGTACAGATGCTATCCATATTGGTTGCCTTTTTCATGCGCTTCTCCGAATGGCCCGGCCCCGGGTGCGGGGCGGGCCGGGTGTTCAGCATTGCCGGACTAGGCCGCAGCCTCCGCCTCCTGGACCCGGGCCGCAGCCGCGGCCCCCAGGCAGCGCAGGATGCCCCGCGGGCACTTCTCGGCACAGACCTCCTGGCAGGAGGATCCGTAGGCCAAGCACGCCGTATGATCGATATGAATCTTTCCGCCCTCAAGTGCAATGCATTTCGCCGGACATTCCTTGACGCACTTCATGCAGCTGATGCAGCCGACCTCGCAGACCTCGGAAACCGCCTTGCCCTTGTCCAGCGACGAGCACAGGACCATGACCCTCGCGGCCTGCGGCACTATCTGCATGACGTGGTTGGGACAGGTGGAAACGCAGGTGCCGCAGGCGGTGCATTTTTCGGTGATGACGTGGACCATGCCGTGGGCCATGTACATGGCGTCGAAGGGGCAGGCCCGCATGCAGTCGCCAAGGCCGATGCAGGAGTAGGAACAGGCGTCGGGGCTGCCCAGGAGCTTGGCCGCGGCGCAGCTGGGAACGCCCTGGTAGTCATAACGCTTGGCGACGTTGCCCTCGCTCTTGGCGCAACGCCGGAAGGCGACCATGGGCTCGGCCGAACCGGCGGCCTTGCCCGTGAGTTCCGCGATCTTGGCGGCCACGTCCGGCCCGCCGGCGCAGCAGCGGTCGGCGGGGACGTCGGGGTCGCGCACGGCGGCGGCGGCGTAGGACTCGCAGCCCGCAAAACCGCATCCGCCGCAGTTGGCGCCGGGCAGGGCATCGAGCACCGCCTCCACCCGGGGGTCCTCCTCCACGGCCAGGAGCTTGGAGGCCACGGACAGCACCACGGCGCAGGCCAGCCCCAGGCCGAACATGACGAGAATCGACGACGTGATCATGGTATCTCCCTCTACTTTGCGCGCCTGTGGCGCGCCTGTCCGCCGGCCCTTAGCCGATCATGCCCTGGAAGGCGAAGAAGGTCAGGGACATGAGCCCCGCCATGACCAGGCCGATGGAGGTTCCCTGCATGGACTTGGGCACCCGAGAGATGACCAGCCGCTCCCGGATTCCGGCCATGAGGAACAGGGCCAGGGTGAAGCCCAGGGCCGCCGAAAACGCGTAGAACACCGACACGCCCAGCCCGAACTCGTTGCGCTGGGCCAGGATGGCCAGGCCGAGCACCGCGCAGTTGGTGGTGATGAGCGGCAGGAAAATGCCCAGCGACTTGTACAGCGGCGGGACCATCTTCTTCAGGAACATCTCCACGAACTGCACCAGGGAGGCGATGACCAGGATGAAGACCAGGGTCTGAAGGTAGCCCAGGCCGAAGGGGTTCAGCACATATTTCTGCATGAGCCAGGTGAACGCCGTGGCCATGGAGGCCACGAAGGTCACCGCCGCGCCCATGCCGATGGCCACGCCCCGGTCCTTGGAGCAGCCCACGAAGGGGCAGCAGCCCAGGTACTGCGCCAGGATGATGTTGTTGACGAAGATCGCCGCGATGAGCATCTCGAAGTAGTTCACGGCCTACCCCTCCTGCATGATTTGCTTGGATTCGCCGATGCTGCACGCCCGGCAACCGCCGCACGAGGCCGCCAGGGACGGCTCGGGCAGGCCCTTGCGCTTGCTCTGCCAGATGGCCAGGTAGTTCATGGCCCCCAGGATCAGCCCCAGGCAGACGAAGGCGCCCGGCGCCTCGACCATGAACGTGAAGGGCTTGAAGTCCGGCCCGAAGACCGTCGCCCCAAACAGCTTGCCCGCACCGAAGACCTCGCGCAGGGCGCCCAGGAAGGTCAGCGACATGGTGAAGCCGATGCCCATGCCCAGGCCGTCGGCGATGGACAGGTGCACCGGGTTCTTGGAGGCGAAGGCCTCGGCGCGGCCAAGGATGATGCAGTTGACCACGATGAGCGGAACGAAGATGCCCAGGCTCTGGTAGAGCGGGTAGGCATACGCCTGCATGAGCAGCTCCACCGCGACCACCAGGGACGCGGCGATGACGATGAAGCAGGCGATGCGCACCTTTTTGGGGATGATCTTGCGCACCATGGAGATGATGGCGTTGGACAGGACCAGGACGAAGATGACCGCCGCGCCCATGCCCAGGCCGTCCGCGGCGGACTTGGTCACCGCCAGGGTGGGGCACAGCCCGAGCACCAGCCGGAAGGGCGGCAGCTCCTTCCACAGGCCCTTGGCGAATTCCTTGACGAAACTCATGGTTTTCTCCTCGGGGCGGCCCTAGAAGGCCCCGTCCAGTTTGGGCTTGAGGCCCTTGTAGATTTCGATGGCCTTGTTCACCGCCAGGACCGTGCCGGTACTGGAGACGGTGGCTCCGGAGATAGCGTCCACGTTGCCGCCCTTGCCGGTCAGCCCGACGCGGTCCAGGGCCAGGCCCTTGAACTGCATCTGGAACTTGGGCTCGGCCACGCGCGTGCCCAGGCCCGGCGTTTCCTTGAGGGTGGTCACGCCGATGCCCGCCAGGGTGTCCTGGGCCAG
>NZ_JALNWM010000247.1 GCF_023230885.1 Desulfocurvus sp.
ATGCGGGCCTTGAGGCATCTTGGCGCTCTTTTCGTCCTTTGGCTCTCTTCCGGTTCAAGGAACCAACACGGGATGTCCGTTGCTTGAGTCGGAAGAAATGGCTTTTTCAAACTCGACTAAATACGTTGGCCAGCCCGTCGGTCAGGATTCTTTGATCCGCCGCCGGCCAGGGCGGGGGCATCGCTCGCAAAACAGGAGGCGGTTTCCCTGGCCCGGCCCTTGAGTCGAGGCCGGAGCCATCCGCGCCCCGGGCTGGAAACGCGGCTGGCCGCCACGGGCCCCCGGCGGGCTGCGAGTTGGCCAACCCCGAGCGCTGGCCCCGCTGGACGTTGCGGAGGCCGCATCCGCGGTGTGCGGACCGGCGCGGGAGGAAGCGCGGACCGCCGCCGCGCCCCGTGTCGAAGCCCGGGCGGATGGCGCCGTCCCCGAGCTGGGCCCGGGGTTGCTGGGCGGCGGTCTGAGCCGGGGTCACTCCGCAGGCCCGGCGGGAGGAGCTCCCGGCGTTTTCCACAAAGCTCTTGCACCCGGACAGGCTGTCGGGGCTGCCCTCCTCTTCTCCGCACGGGGCGGGCCCTCGTCCAGGGTGAACTCCGGAAACGTGCAGGCCTGCCCCCCTCTTCTTGCTCGGGGCGGGGTCGGGTGCCGCCTCGGTGTTGGCCGTGAGACAGGTGGCCTCTCCTTCGCGCAGGCGCGGGGCCGGGACGCGCGCCGCGCAGGAGAAATTGGGGACTTCTCTTTTCCGCGCAGCCGCGGGGGGCTGACCGTCGCGTCGAGGCGTTTCTGCCGACGGCTTCCCCGCGCGCGGGAGGCGGCGGGCATCGACATCTTTCGCCTTCGACGGGCCGATGCTGCTTCCTCTCGCGTGTGGCGCGGCTGGTAACCCCGGCAGGGCTGCCAGGGCTGCTGCAAGGCTTCCTTGCACGCGGGGTGTGGGGGGCTAAAAAAGCTTGGTCGCGCTAGGATCGCCGCGGCTTTCGCGGGTGCGGGGCCAGGTTGAAGGCACGGCAGGATTTGTCCAGCGGGCGTTCCGCGCGCGGGGGGCGCGGCGGGGGGCGGCGGGGGCGCGGTGGGGGCGCGGCGAGGCCGGGAACACCCCTCACAGGAGGAGGGCGTTCCGCGCGCGGAGGCCGAGGTCGACGCAGTGGAGGAGAAGCCCGGGGGAAGCCCGGCCGTTCGCCGTGTGGGGGAGGCGTACGGTGCGGCCCTCGCGACCGTCACGTCCGCCTCACCGCCTGCCTCGGCGGCTCGGGCTCGCATCCGGTCCCGTGGGGAGTCCGTCCCCTTTCTGTACGCAAGGGTGGGATTCCATCAGGGGGGCCCCGTTCCCCTTCGCGTGCGGAGGTGGAGGCAGGCATTGGTTTCGCGGGCGGGGCATCCCCGAACCCCTGCGCGCGGCGCGGGGGAGGTGACCGCGAATGTGCCGGACAGGCGGCCGACCCCGCGCCATCGCGCCGGGGCGGGGACAGCCGCACCGGTGGCGCCGGGGCGCCCTCGCCTCCCGAGTCCCCGTGTACGGGCGGGGACTACGCCGTACGCGGCGTGGACCAAATGGCGGGCCCCGAGCCCCCGTGGCGGGGCGGGACCTGAACGACGACACCTTGGAATGGCGCCAGTCCCCCCGAGCCCTCGCGCGCGGGGCGGGACCGCCGCCGCCCGGGTCCACCCGTGTGCTGTCCAACCCGCGCACAGGGGGCACAACCGCCGGGCAGCGTCTTGCCGCTGCCGCCGTGCGGCCCTCCCACCTGCGGCGGCGGCTGGAGCCCGCGCTTTCTGCGCTTGCCTGCCGTGGCAAGGTCCGCCCGGCGCCGGGGTCGGTTCGCGCGCCTTGCGCAGGCTCGCGCGGGTCGGCCGCGCCCTTTGGCCCGCCGCCCGCCTGGGCGTCATTCGGGGCTCTTTCCCCTTTTCTCAGCGTCCTGCCTGCGGCACACTGGGGCGCTGCCGTGCGGCGGGATCACCGCGCAAGGATAGGGGAAGGGATTTTATCCTTCCGCCAATTGACAGCGGCGAATTTTTCGGTTTAGAAAATTCTCGGTGATATATTTTTTCCAGGAGTCGTTCGTGATGGGCAAGGACGAAAAGGTCACATTGGAACGCCAGGACCGCCGCCTGTTGGCCGTGCTCGCCGAAGACGGGCAGCTCTCGGCGGGCAAGGTTTCCGAGCGCCTGGGGGTCACGAGTCCCACGGTGCGCTCGCGGATGAAGAACCTGATGGCTGCGGGCGTACTGCGCGTGGCCGGCCTGGTCGATCCGTTCCGCATCCGGGGCCTGGAGGTCGCCTTCGTGGGCATCACGGTGGAGACCCACAGCAAGATGGACGACATGCTCCAGAAGGTGTCGGCCCTGGACAAGGTCAACTGGGCGGCGGTGGTCACGGGCCGGTACGACATCATGGTCGAGGTTCTGCTGCCCGAGGGCACCGACGATCTTTACGAGTTCATCAACGACGAGCTTTCGGCCATCGGCGGGGTGGCGGCCAGCGAGTCCTTCATGGTCATGAAGGCCAAGCGCAAGTGGGTGCCCCTGCCCCGGGCGGTGCGCCGGGGATTTTTCGGGCGGGATTAGCCAGCCCGCGAGGCCGCCGCTCCCTGCGGCGGCAAACCACAATCCTTTTCACGAGGTGGAGCCAATGATCATCGGTATTCCGAAGGAAATCAAGACGTTGGAAAACAGGGTGTCCATGACCCCCGGCGGCGTGGAAACCCTGGTCCGGCGCGGGCACTCCGTGCTGGTCGAGGCGGGCGCCGGCCTGGGCAGCGGCCTGTCCGACGCCGAATACGCGGCGGCCGGGGCGACCCTGGTTTCGCGCGACGAGGCCTGGGGCGCGCAGATGGTCGTCAAGGTCAAGGAGCCCGTGGCCGAGGAATACGGCTTCCTGCGCGAGGACCTGCTGCTGTTCACCTACCTGCACCTGGCCGCCGAGGAGAAGCTGACCAAGGCCCTGCTCGACTCGGGCACCACCTCCATCGCCTACGAGACCGTGCAGCTGCCCGACGGCTCCCTGCCGCTGCTGACGCCCATGTCCGAGGTGGCCGGGCGCATGGCCACCCAGGTCGGCGCGCGCTACCTGGAGAAACCCCAGGGCGGGCGCGGCATCCTGCTGGGCGGCGTCCCCGGCGTGACCCCGGGCTCCGTGGTCATCCTCGGGGCGGGCGTGGTCGGCGCCAATGCGGCCAAGATGGCCCTGGGCCTGGGCGCCCAGGTCACGGTCATCGACATCAACCACAAGCGCCTGACCTACATGGACGACGTGTTCGGCGGACGGCTGATCACCGTTTCCTCCACCGAGCCGAACATCCGCAAGGCCGTGCAGTTCGCCGACCTGCTCATCGGCAGCGTGCTCATCCCCGGGGCCAAGGCGCCCAAGCTCGTCACCGCCGAGATGATCAAGACCATGAAGGAAGGCTCGGTCATCGTGGACGTGGCCATCGACCAGGGCGGCTGCATCGAGACCATCAAGCCCACCACCCACAAGGACCCGACCTATCTGGTGGACGGCGTGGTCCACTACGGCGTGACCAACATGCCCGGCGCCGTGCCGCGCACCTCGACCTTCGCCCTGACCAACCAGACCCTGCCCTACGCCATCAAGCTGGCGGACAAGGGCTTCGACGCCCTGCGCGCGGACAATGCCCTGCTGCTGGGCCTGAATACCCACAAGGGCGCCCTGACCTGCCCCGCCGTGGGCGATGCCTTCGGCCTGGACGCCATCACCCCGGCCCAGGCCCTGTAGCGCGCCGCCCGGCCGGCCCGCGAACCAAGCCCCCCGGCCGCGTGGCCGGGGGGCTTTCTCGTGCGGCCCGCACCCCGTGGCCGCAGGGGTGCGAACAGCGCCCGGGCGCCGGGACCCCGGCGCCCCTCCGCAAAGCCGGGAAGGGGCGCTGGCCCGGCGTGACGCGGCGTGACGCGGCGGGCGCCGGGGCCGCCGCGCGCGGCGCCGTCACGCCGCCGTAACCTGGCTGTGGCATGCAGTGCCGTGCGCGCGTCCCGCCCCTGCCACCCCGCCCGCGAGGAGCCATGTCCCGGAAAACATCGCCGCCCCTGCTGACCCTGCTGATCCTGCCGCTGTTGCCGCTGTTGCTGCTGCCGTTCGCTCCGGGCGCGCGGGCGTTTTCCGACGGGCCGGTCCGGCTGGTCTACGCCGAGTCCAGCACCGCCTGGCGGGGCACCATGGAGTATCTGCTTCTCCCGTAACCCGTGGGCGG
>NZ_JALNWM010000248.1 GCF_023230885.1 Desulfocurvus sp.
CGTGGCCCAGGCCCCGGCCCACGGGGCGCCCGCCGCCGAGGGCCCCGGCGCCCAGAACGCCACGGCCGAGGAGCAGGCCCGGGCGCGCAAGGAGGCCCTGGACGAGATGCTCTACGCCGCGCGCGCGGCCCAGGGCAACGAGGACCACGACACCGCCCTGCGCGAGCTGGCCACCCTGCTGGCCCAGCCCGACGTGACCCCGGACATGGCCGAGGAAGCCATGTACATGAAGGCCGACATCCTTTCGGTGAAATACAAGGACGACCTGGCCGGGAATTTCGACGAGATCAACGGGGCCTACGAGGCCGCCGTGAACCACAACCTGGAGTCCTGGCGCGTTCCGGCGGCGCTTTTGCGGCGCGGCGTGCTCAACCTCAAGGTCGGCAACGTGCCCGAGGCGGCGGCCTTCTTCCGCCTGCTGCGCGAGCGCTACCAGGGCGACCCCAACGTGCCGCTGACCTACTACTATTGGGGCGACTACTACTTCAACAAGGGCGACTACCAGAAGGCTGCGGACGAGTTCCAGTACCTTGTCCAGGTCTATCCGGACAGCAAGTTCGTGCGCGAGGCGTCCCTCGGCCTGGCCAGGGCCCTGCGCCACCTGGGATACGACAAACAGGCGTTTCAGATCGTGGACTACATCGAGAAGCGCTGGCCCAGGTTCTACATCGAATTCCCGCCGTTCCTGCGCCTGATGGGCGACGCGGCCTACACTGTGGAGAACTACGACAAGGCCAAGAACGACTATTGGACCTATTACAACATAGATCCCAAGGGCGACGAGGCGGACATCATCCTCGCGCGGCTGGGCGACATCTATGTGCGCACCAACCGCCCCGGCGCCGCGCGCGAAATGTACGACAAGGCCCTGGCCGATTTCCCCGACCGCGAGGGCGGGCTCATCGCCAAGATGCGCCTGGCCGAGGAGGGCATCTACGACGAGCCCAGCGTGGAGCAGATGTTCACGGTCTTCGACCGGCCCCTGAACCTCGCCCCGGCCCAGGCATACGAGCACATCGTGGCCAAGCATCCCAAGAGCCCCCTGGCGCCCCTGGCGCAGCTCAAGCTGGCCATGTGGCAGCTTTGGAACAACAAGAACCTCGAATCCCTGGCTGCGGTGCTGGATTTCGAAAAGAAGTTCCCCGACAGCGGGCTTCTGCCCCGCGCCCGCGAGGTGGGCCTCAAGGCATTCGGCGGGCTGGCCGTGCAGCTGGTGGCCGACGCCAATTATCCCAAGATCGTTTCGCTGTGGCAGGAGTACGATTTCGTGCGCGAGATGGCCGGACAGCTCGACCCCCAGGCGCGCATCGCCCTGGGGCTCAGCCTGTGGAAACGCGGGATGCCCGACAAGGCCCTGGAAGTGGTCCGGCCTTTCCTGGACGAGGAGCAGGTGCCCGAGCAGTCCGAGCTGGCCATGAACCTTGTGCTGTCCATCTACGCCGACACCGCCCGCTGGGAGGACGTTCTCGGCGTGGGCGAGGCCGTGCGCCAGTGGGAGCTGAGCCCCGAGGCCGAGCGCGAGCTGCTCTATGCCCGGGCCCTGGCCCTGGAAAACCTCGGGCGCTTCGAGGAGAGCCGCCCGCTGTGGGTGAGCATGGGCTCCGATCCCGGCCTGGCCCCGGCCCAGCGCGCCTACGCCACCTTTTTCCTGGCCCAGGACGCCCTGGCGGGCAAGCGCCTGCGCGAGGCCTACGAATACGCCCAGGACGCCTACGAAATGCTGGTGGCCCAGGGGGGCGAGGAACCCAGGCTGCGCGAGACCCTGGGCATCCTCCTGGACGTGACCGAGCGCTCGGCCCGCTACCGCGAGGCCCTGAAGTGGGCCACCGAGCTGGAGGGCCTGCTGCCCCAGGGCGACCCCTCGCGCGCGGCCCTGATCTACCGCATGGCCGGGCTGCACCGCCGGGCCGGGGACCTGCCGCGCTGGCGCGAGCTGCTGGGCGAACTGGCCTCCCGCCAGGCCGGAACGCTCTACGGCCGCATGGCCGCCTCGGACCTGCAGCTGGAAAAAATCGAACAGGCCGCGCGGGAATACGCTCCCTCCGGGAGCTTCTAGCAGCGCGGGCCCGCGCGGCGCGGCGTTTCGTGGCCCGGGAGCCCCGCGCGGCGGACATCCCGCCGCGCCGTACGGAATCGACGGCGGGCCGGAGCTGGGCGCCTTGCGCGGTCATGGCGTCCCGCCGCGCCGCAGGGCACACGACCACCGCTTTCGGGCGCCGCGCGGAACGCAACCCACGCCCGGGCGCCGCGCCCGCGCCGCCAAGGAGGGCCGCATGGACAGATCCCCCGTGGTCGCCGGACGTTTCTACACCGCCGATCCCCGCGCCCTGGCCCGGGAGGTTGCCGGTTATCTGGCCCTGGCCGAAACCCCCGAGGAGGCCCCGACGCTGCTGGCCATGGTGCCCCACGCGGGCTATGTGTTTTCCGGGCCCGTGGCCGGGCGGACCCTGGGCGAGGCACGGCTGGCGCCGCTTGTGGTGCTGCTTGGGCCCAACCACACCGGCCAGGGCCAGCCCCTGGCCCTGTGGCCCTCGGGCCGCTGGACCTTCCCCGGCGGCGGGCTGGACGTGGACGCCGGGCTGGCCGGGGCCCTGCTGCAAGCCGAGCCGCGCCTGAAGGCCGACACGGCCGCCCACAGCCAGGAGCACTCCCTGGAGGTGGTCCTGCCTTTCCTCGCCGCCGCGAATCCGCAGGCCGCCATCGTGCCCATCTGCGTGGCCGAACCGCGCTACGCCGAGCTGGAGGCCGTCGCCGCCAGCCTGGCCGGGGTTCTGGGGGCCCTGGGCCGCCCGGTGTCCCTCGTGGTCAGTTCGGACATGAGCCACTTCCTGGACGACGCCCGGGCCCGCCGGGTGGACGCCCTGGCCCTGGAACCCGTGCTGACCCTGGACCCGCGCGGGCTTTATGACACCGTGCGCACCCAGGGCATCAGCATGTGCGGCGTGCTGCCCATGACCCTGGGCCTGCTGGTGGCCAAGGCCCTGGGCGCCGCTTCGGCCCGGCTGGCGGCCTATGCCACCTCCGCCGCCGCCAGCGGCGACACCTCGCGCGTGGTCGGCTACGCGGGGGTCCTTGTGCGCTGAGGCGGGGGCGCGCCCCGGGGCCGTCGGTCCGCCGCGCCCTTGCCAGCACCGTTTCGGGCCTTATATTAAAGAGCTTCCTGCAACACGAACCCGAGAGGGATGACCATGTTGAACTGTCCCGTGCGCAAATCCGCCGCCTTCGGCCTGCTGGCCGTCATGCTGCTGGCCCTGTGGTCCTGCCAGGCCACCAAGCCCCTGCCCCAGCCCCGCCGGGTGGTGGACCCCGCCCAGGTCGAGGGCTCGGCCCAGTCCCAGCGTTGGGACCTGGGCGCCATCCACTACGAGCACTTCGGCCAGGGCATGGATTACCGCAAGGCCGGGCTCGATCCGGTGTTCCTGGTCTTCAAGAACAAGAGCCTGCAAACGCCCGCCGTGCGCATCGAGGAGGTGCGCGGCGTGGGCGCCGACGGCGAGTACCTGGCCTATACCCTGGAAGAGGCCACCACCCTGGTCTTCGCCTCCGAGGCGTTTTCCACCACCGTGACCAACGCCTCGCGCACCGGCGCTCTGGGCGCCTTTCTGGGTGCGGGGCTGGGCGCCCTGGCCGGAACCATCGGCGGCGGCGACAACATCTGGAAGGGGGCGGCCATCGGCGCGGGCGTGGGCGCCCTGGCTGGCGGCGCGGCGGGGACCGTGGCCAATTCCGAGGCCGACCTCAAGCGCACCATCCGCGGCGAGCTGAAGCAGTACGGCTGGAACGAGGAGCCCATCCCGCCCGATTTCACCCGCGTGGGCTATGTCTATCTGCCCGCCGGGCGCGGCATCGAGACCCTCAAGGTCGTGGTGCGCGTGGACGGGCAGGTCCTGCCGTATTCCATGCGCATTGCCGACGCCCAGCCCCAGGCCGCCCCGTAACCTCGCCGAGCGACAGGCCGCCACAGCAGCATGCGGACGCCGCCTTCCTTCGGGAGGGCGGCGTTTTTTGTGCGGGCGCAGGGCGCCCGGACACGGGCCGCCGGAAGGGCGGAAAGCCGGGCGCAGGCGGGGTGGGCGCCGGGGCGGGGCGCGCGGGCGGAGGCGGGAGCCGGGTGCAGACGTGAAAATCTGGCCACGGCGCAGGGGCGGGGACGCGATGCGGGGGGCGGAGGCACGGCGCGGGGACGAGGCGCAGGGGCGGGA
>NZ_JALNWM010000249.1 GCF_023230885.1 Desulfocurvus sp.
CGCTACGCCCTTGCGCGCCCCGCGCGGCGGGCCAAATTAATTCACTTGAAAAAATTTGGTCGATTGATATGACTTCGCCATGCCCATCCAGCGCCGCACCACCAAGGCCCCCGGCCCCAGCGCCCAGGCCGCCCGCCCGGCCCCCCAGGCCGGGGCCGCCACGTCCTACGCCAGCGGCCGCAAGACCTGTGCGCGGCTGGTCCAGGCCGCCGGACAGCTGGCCGCCGAGATCGGCTTCGCCAACCTGACCACCCGCGCCGTGGCCAAACGCGCCGGAGAGACCATCGGCAGCATCCACTACCATTTCCGCAGCAAGGCCAAGCTCATGGAGGCCGTGTTGCGCCATGTGCTGGCCTGGGCCCAGGAGGAATACCTGGACACCCTGGCCGGATTCCACGACGCCGACCTGGGCGCGCCGCCGGTGCAGGCCCGGCTGGTGCGGACCATGGTCCGCGGACACATCCAGGCCCTGTTCGACCCCAAGCGCCCCTCCTGGCACAAGCGCATCCTCTACCAGGCCATGCAGCACGACTCCGCGCTGTTCGACGTGGCCTGGGAAGAGTTCGCCCACCAGGAGACCAGCCTGTTCTTCCGCCTGCTGGACCACGCCCGGCCCGGCACGCCCCTGCGGCGCAAGGTCATGACCTACACGGCCATGATCGGGCCAATCATCTTTCACCTGGACTACGCCATGCCCATCCACCAGGTCATCGGAGGCGACGGCTACGACCAGGACTACCTGCACGAACTGGAGGACATGATCGTGGACCAGACCCTGCGCGCCCTGGGCGCCCCCAACGCGGGAGACGCCCCGGCATGAAACCCCTGCACCCCGCACTGACGACCTGGATTCTGGCCCTGGCCCTGGCGGCCGCGTCCCTTGCCGGCTGCTCCGGGCAACCCGGGGAGCAGCCCGCGGCCCAGCCCCGGGCCGTGGCCCTGGCCCGGGTCGAGCCCCTGGGCGACGGCCCCGGGCGCGGCTACCCCGGCGCCGTGCGCGCCGCGCGCCAGGCCGAGCTGTCCCTGCGCGTGGGCGGGCCGCTGGTGGCCGTGCTGGCCGCGCCAGGCGACGTGGTGCGCAGGGGCCAGCCCCTTTTGCGTATCGACCCGCGCGATTTCCAGGACGCCATCCGCACCCTCGAAGCCCAGCTGGCCGGGGCCGAAGCGGCCCTGCGCAACGCCGAACTGGACCTGGGGCGGGCCGCCCCGCTGCTGGAGCGCGGCGCCGTGGCCCAGGCCGACTACGACAACGCCCAGAGCGCCCGCGACACGGCCCGGGCCAGGGTCCGGGCCCTGGAGGCCCAGCTCGTGGCCGCGCGCCACGCCCTGGACGACACGGTCCTTGCCGCGCCCTTCGACGGGCTGGTCACCGCGCGCCATGTGGAGAACCACGAACTGGTGGCGCCCGGACAGCGGGCCCTGGCCCTGCGCGACATCACCGAGCTCGAAATCGACACCGACGTGCCCGAGACGGAAATGGCCCTCATGCCCCCGGGGCGGACCCCGCAGGCCGAGGTGGAATTCCTGGCCCAGCCCGGGCGGCGCCACCCGGCGCGACTCAAGGAATGGAGCGCCGAGCCCGACCCGGCCACGCGGGCCTATCGCCTGACCTTCGCCCTGCCCGCCCCCCGGGAGCTGCACATCCTGCCGGGCATGACCTGCCAGGTGCTGCTCGCCGGGCAGCCGCCCCGGGGGGCCCTGGCCGTTCCGGCCTCGGCCCTGGCCACGGCGCGCCCCGGGGCGGCGCCGGGCGAGGCTGGCGTCTGGGTCTTCGACCCCGCCTCCGGCACCGCCGCGCGCCGCGCGGTACGCACCGGGCGACTGGTCGAAGGCTCGCTGGTGGAGATTCTGGACGGCCTGGAGCACGGTGAACTGGTGGTGGCCGCCGGGCACGACTTCATCGCCGAGGGCATGGCCCTGCGGCCCCTGGACGACGCCGACGCCGGAGCGCAGCCGTGATCAATCCCGCCGACTTCGCCCTGCGCAACCGGGTGACCACCACCCTGCTGCTCGCGGTGCTGGCCGTGGCCGGGCTGCTGGCCTACGACAGCCTCGGCAAGCTCGAATACCCGTCCTTCACCATCAAGACGGCCCTGGTCACCACCCCCTACCCCGGGGCCGGGCCGCCCGAGGTGGAGCGCCAGGTCACCGACGCCATCGAGGAAGCCATCCAGGCCATGGGGCAGGTCAAGAACATCCGCTCCACCTCCGAGGCCGGGGTGTCCTACGTCTACGTCGACATCCTGGACGACATCCCCTCGGACGCGCTGCCCCAGATATGGGACGAACTGCGCCGCAAGGTGGCCGACGCCCAGGCGGAGCTGCCCCCCGGCGCCGGGCCCTCGATGGTCAACGACGATTTCGGCGACGTGTACGGGGTCTTCTTCGCCCTCACGGGCCCGGGCTACAGCCCGGCCCGGCTCAAGGCCTACGCCCAGAGCCTCAAGAAGGAGCTGCTGCTGTGCCGCGACGTGGCGCGCATCGAGTTCTGGGGCCTGCGCCAGGAGGTCGTGTACCTGGAGATGCGCCGCGCGCGCATGGCCAAGCTGGGCGTCAGCCCCGCGCAGCTCCACGCCGCCCTGCAGGGGCGCGACGCCGTGGCCCCGGGCGGGCGCGTGGAGGTGGACGGCCGCTACCTGCGCATCGCCCCCGCCGGGGCCTTCGCCTCCGAGCAGGACATCGGCGACCTGCTCATCGGCGGCGCCTCGGGCATGGTCCGCCTGCGCGACGTGGCCGACATCCGCCGGGGCTACCGGGAGCCCCCCGCCAACGCCATGCTCCACGACGGCCAGCCCGCCATCGGCATCGGCATCGCCACCCGCGAGGGGGGCAACGTGGTGGCCATGGGCGAGGCCATCCGCCAGCGCCTGGACGAGCTGGACTCCCAGCGCCCGGCGGGCATGGAGCTGCACCCCATCTTCTACCAGAGCGAGGTGGTCACCGAGGCCGTGGACATGTTCCTGGTCAACCTCGCCGAGGCCGTGGCCATTGTCGTGGTCCTGCTCATGCTCTTCATGGGCTGGCAAAGCGGCCTGCTCATCGGCGCCGTGCTGGGGCTGAACATCCTGGGCACCCTGGCGGGCATGGCCCTGTGGGACATCGACCTGCACAAGGTCTCCCTGGGCGCGCTGATCCTGGCCCTGGGCATGCTTGTGGACAACGCCATCGTCGTGGCCGACGGCATCCTGGTGCGCGTGCAGCGCGGCATGGACCGCGAACAGGCCGCCCGCGAGGTGGTGGCCGCCACGCAGCTGCCCCTGCTGGGCGCCACGGCGGTGGCCGTGCTGGCCTTCACGGCCATCGGCTTCTCGCCGGGCAACGTGGGCGAGTTCTGCCGCAGCCTGTTCCAGGTCATGGCCCTGTCCCTGGGCCTGAGCTGGGTGCTGGCCGTGACGGCCACCCCGCTGCTGTGCGTGCGCTTCCTCAAGGTGCCCGCGCCCGGCGCCGGGGCCGACCCCTACGCCAGGCCCTTCTTCCGGGCCTACCGCGCCTTCCTGGCCGGGACCCTGCGCCGCCGCGCGGCCACGGTGGGGCTCGTCGTGCTGCTGCTGGGCGCGGCCGTCGCCGGGACGGGCCTGGTGCCGCAGTCGTTCTTCCCCGACTCCACCCAGCGCCTGTTCATGGTCAACTACTGGAAGCCCGAAGGCACGCACATCGACAGCACCCTGGCCGACCTGCGCGAGATCGAACAGGCCGTGCGCGGCATGGAGGGGGTCACGGGCGTGACCGCCCTGGCGGGCCAGAGCGCCCTGCGCTTCATGCTCGTCTACGACGTGACCAAGCCCAACACCAGCTTCGGCCAGCTCCTGGTGCGCGTGGACGACTACCGTCGCATCGACGCGCTCATCCCGCGCATCGAGGCCCACATCGCCGCCCGCCATCCCGACGCCGAGCCCTATTGCCTGAAGGTCACCACCGGCCCGGCGGTGGACATGAAGGTCGAGGCCCGCTTCCGGGGGCCGGATCTCGCCGTGCTGCGCGAACTGGCCGCCAAGGCCGGGGCCGTCATGGCCGCCTCGCCCAACGTGCGCGACCTGCGCACCGACTGGCGCCAGCAGGTGCCCGTGCTGCGCCCCGGCTACGCCGAGGCCCCGGCCCGGCGCGCCGGGGTGACGCGCGAGGAGCTGGCCCAGGCCCTGCAATGGAACTTCAGCGGCCAGACCGTGGGCGTGTACCGCGAGGGCGACG
>NZ_JALNWM010000250.1 GCF_023230885.1 Desulfocurvus sp.
CAGCCGGAGATCCTGGACCTGGCGGCCTGGGTGAGCGTCCGCCCTGGCGGGCACGGGGCCGTGCGCGAGGCCGTGCGCTTCATCCTCGACGCCCGGGGCGACCTGGAGGCCCAGTGGGCGCTGTGGCGGTCGCGGTGAGGCGCTGGCTGCCGTGGGCGCTCCTGGCCCTGGCGGGCCTGGCGGCGGTGGGCGGCTGGTCGCTTTATCAGAGCTACCGGGCCCTGGACCGCGCGGCGCAGCTGCTGGAGGAGGTGGACGTGGACGTGTCGCTTCGCGGCGTGGAGCTTTCGCGCGGGCTGGACGGGCGCACCGAGTGGCGCCTGAAGGCCGACGCCGCGCACTACGCCCAGGACACGGGCATCGTCGCGGTGGACAATCCGCGCATCGTCTACTACCTGGGGGACGGTACCTCGGTGGCGGTCAACGCCACCAGCGGCGAGGTGAACCAGGCATCGGGCGACGCCAGCCTGTGGCCCGACGTGGACATCGCCTCCGGGCCATCCCGCGCCCGGGCCGAGCGCCTGGACTATCGCAGCGCCGACCGGAGCATCGTGCTCACGGGCGCCGTGCGCCTGTGGCGCGACGACATGGAGCTGGAGGCGCCCCGCGCCGTGCTGAACCTGGAAACAAATGGCGTCGAGGCCGATGGCGGGGTGCGCAGCGTGCTGCGCGGCGTCGCCGCCCCCACGGGCAAGGCCGGGGCCAAGGACAAGGACAAGGAGTGATCCCCGTGAAGCGAGTCGCGCGCGTTCTGTGCGTCGTGTGTCTGCTGGCGCTGGCCCTGGGGCCCGGCGCCTTCGCCGCCGAGAAGGCCAAGGGCGGCCAGGTGCCCACGAAGATCACCTCCGAGAAGGTGCGCTACGAGCAGGACGGGCGCGTGGTCATCTTCCTGGGCAAGGTCTTCGTGCAGCGTCCGGACATGACCATCCGCTCGCGCAAGCTGACGGTGCATCTGGCCCAGGGCGCCTCGGGCGCGGCCCCGGGGCGGCCCGCCGGGCCCGGCGAGGTGGAGCGCATCGTGGCCGAGGGCGACGTGGAGCTTGAGCGCGAGGGCCGCCAGGGCACCTGCGCCACGGCAACCTATCATGTCCAGAAGGGGCTTTTGGTCATGGAGGGCGAGCCCAGGCTCACCGACGGCGACAACCAGATCACCGGGCGCATCATCCGCCTGTACCTGAAGGACAACCGCAGCGAGGTGGAGGGCGGGCCCGACCGGCAGGTGGAGGCCATTTTCATGACCCCGCCGGAGGCGGAGTAGATGGCCCTGCTGAAGGCCAGCGGCCTGTGCAAGCGCTACGGCCAGCGCGAGGTTGTCCACGACATCGCCCTCGAAGTGGCCCAGGGCGAGGTGGTGGGGCTGCTCGGGCCCAACGGGGCGGGCAAGACCACCACGTTCTACATGCTCGTGGGGCTCATCAAGCCCAACGGCGGCGAAGTGCGCCTGGACGGCGCCCAGCTCGCGGGGCTGCCCCTGCACGAGCGCGCGCGCCTGGGCCTGTCCTACCTGCCGCAGGAAAGCTCGGTGTTCCGCAAGCTGACCGTGCGCGAGAACCTGGAAATCATCCTGGAGAACACGAAGCTTCCGCCCGCCCGGCAGGCTGCCAAGGCCGACGCCCTGCTTGACGAGCTGGGCATCGCCAAGCTGGCGGGGCAAAAGGCCATGCACCTGTCCGGCGGCGAGCGCCGCCGGCTGGAGATCGCGCGGGCCCTGATCCTGGACCCCAAGTTCATGCTGCTGGACGAGCCCTTCGCGGGCATCGACCCCATCGCGGTGGACGATATCCAGGGCATCGTGCGCGGGCTCAAGGAGCGCGGCATCGGCGTACTCATTTCCGACCACAACGTGCGCGAAACCCTGCGCATCTGCGACCGGGCCTATCTGGTCTACGAGGGCCGGGTCATTCTTTCGGGCACGCCACTGGAGATTTGCGAGAACCCCCAGGCACGCCAGGTCTACCTTGGGGAGGCTTTCAGTCTCTAATTCCCCGCCGTTTCAACGTTTCCCCGCCTATACAAAATCCTTGCCATTTGAGTTGCAAGGGCTGTGCGTCTGTGGCATGGTCTGGCCGGGCCTTGCAGGACGGGCCCTGGGGGGCGAGGCTTTTCGCCGCCCGGGCTCCGGACGGCCCCCGGTCCTTTTCGTTTTGCCGGGCGGCGGCATCCCCAGCACCTGAACACGACGGGCAACAATGGGACTCGAACTCCGACAGCAAATGAAGCTTTCGCAGCAACTGGTGATGACTCCCCAGTTGCAGCAGGCCATCAAGCTGCTTCAGCTTTCCCGCATCGAGCTGCTGGACGTGGTGCAGCAGGAGCTGCTCGAAAACCCCCTTTTGGACGAGAAGGCCGAGGAATCCTTCGAGCAGACCCCGGAGCGCGACGGCAAGGACGCCTTCGAGGCCGCCGCCGAACCCGAGCGCGAGCGCCCCGCCCAGGGCGACGAGGCCGTGGAGCGCGACCTGGCGCGCAACGCGGACTGGGAGAACTACCTCGGCGAGTTTTCGAGCTCCTCGCGCCAGGCGCTGATGCGCGAGAGCGAGACGCCCGAGGAGGGCATGGCCTACGACGCGCGCCTGTCGGTGAAGCCCACCCTGGACAGCCACCTGGAGTGGCAGATCCGCCTGTCGGATTTTTCCCCCCGCGAGGTGGCCGTCTGCGAGGTTGTCATCGGCAACCTCGACGCCCGGGGCTACCTCCAGGCCACCAGCGAGGAGGTTGCCGCCATGGCCGGGGTGACCTCGGCCCAGGCGGAGGACGTGATCCGGCGCATCCAGCGTCTGGACCCCGTGGGCGTGGCCGCGCGCGACCCGCGCGAGTGCCTGCTGGTGCAGATCGAGGTCTGCGGCTACGACGACCCCATCCTGCGGGAGCTGGTGGAAGAGCACCTGGAGGACCTGGAGAAGGGCCGCTACAAGCCCGTGGCCCGCAAATTCCGCCTGACCCTGGAGCAGCTCAAGGAATACCTGGACCTGCTCCAGACCCTGGACCCCATGCCCGGCGCCAGCTATGGCGGCGGGGAGCCGCAATACGTCAGCCCCGACGTGTACGTCTATGAGTACGACGGCGACTTCGTCATCGTGCTCAACGAGGAGGGCCTGCCGCGCCTGCAACTCAACTCCTTCTACATGGACGGCCTGCTGGCCAAGAATTCCAAGGACAAGGAGTACGTCCAGGAGAAGATGCGTTCGGCGGTGTGGCTGATGAAGAGCCTGTTCCAGCGCCAGCGTACCCTCTACAAGGTTGTGGAGAGCATCGTGCGTTTTCAGAACGGCTTCTTCCGCAAGGGGGTCACGGCCCTCAAGCCGTTGATCCTAAAGGACATCGCCGACGATATCGAAATGCACGAGTCCACCATCAGCCGCATCACCACCAACAAGTATGTGGCCACGCCCCACGGGGTGTTCGAGCTGAAGTTCTTCTTCAACAGCGCCCTGGAGATGGACGACGGCTCCCAGGTGGGCTCGGAGTCGGTCAAGGCGCTGATCAAGCAGCTCATCGGCGGCGAGGACCCGCGCCACCCCCTGTCCGACGAGAAGATCGCCGACCACCTGAAGGACACCCTGAAGGTGAACATCGCGCGGCGCACCGTGGCCAAGTATCGCACGGCCCTGGGCATCCGTTCCTCCTCCAAGCGCAAGCAGGTTTTTTGATTGCGCGCCGACTAGCCCTTTATTTCGTCTTGGTTTCCCTCTACACTGGAATCGGCGGAAACCTCCGCCCGGCCAGTGCCGTTGTGTCACCCAAGACAGGAGGACGACGTATGCAGATCAATTTCAACTTCAAGAACTTCGAGCCCTCCGACCATCTCAAGAAGTACGCCACCACGCGGTTCGAGAAGTTGATCAAGTATGCCGGCACCGACAATGCCGAACTGCAAATCAACCTGTCCGTGGAGAAGTTCCGCCAGAAGGCGGATGTGGTCCTTACCTGGGACGACAACAACCTTTCGGCCTTCGAGGAGTCCGAGGACATGTACAGCACCATCGACCTGGTGCTGGACAAGATGGACGCCCAGGTGCGCAAGATCCGCGAGAAGGCCAAGGACAAGCGCCGCCACCGCGGCACCGTGCGCATGGACGTGGTGTCCTTCGCCGAGCCCCAGGGCGGCGGCGAGCGGGTGCCGACCATCACCGAGGCCGACGCCTACGAGCCCAAGCCCATGTCCG
>NZ_JALNWM010000251.1 GCF_023230885.1 Desulfocurvus sp.
ATCCGGCGCATGGGCGAGCTGCGCCCGACCCTGGTCCGCCGGGGGGCGAGCATCGGCGGGGGCGCGGTCGTCGTGTGCGGCAACACCGTGGGGCGCTGCGCCTTTGTGGGCGCCGGGGCGGTGGTCACCCGCGACGTGCCCGACCACGCCCTGGTGATGGGCAACCCGGCCCGGGTGCGCGGCTGGGTCTGCGCCTGCGGGGTGAAGCTGGACGAGGACCTGCGCTGCCCGGCCTGCGGCGCGGCCTACAGGCGGGCGGAGCAGGGCCTGGCCCCGGCCGAAGGCCCGGGCGCCGGGGGCTGCGGCGCATAGCGGCGCTGCGCCCGGCCCCTCGCGGGGCAGGGCCTTCCCAAGTCTGGCGTCCTCGCCTATAGTCCGGCCATCATGAGCACCGTTCCCGACGATTGCGGCGGCGGCCTCAAGGGGCCGACCTCGACCATCTACAAGTGGGCCCTGGGCGCGCTGATCCTGCTGGCCGTGTATCTGGCCTACAGGGTCTTCAGCACGTTCCTGGCGCCCATCATCTTCTCCTCGGTCCTGGCGGCCATCTGCTACCCGCTCCAGGCCAGGCTCTCGGCCCGCCTGGGCGGGCACGACTCCCTGGCGGCCATCGTCGTGCTGCTGGTGGTGGTCTTCTGCGTGTTCCTGCCGACCTTCGTCTTCTTCTCGGGGCTGGTGTCCCAGGCGGCCACGTCCATCGCCAGCCTCACGGCCTGGATCCGCAGCGCCGATTTCGTGGCCCTGGTGGAGAAGGCCCGCGTGGACGCCGTGGTGGCCTGGCTGCACGAGCGCCTGCCCTTCCTGGACCTGAACGGGCTGGACATCCAGGCCGGGCTCATCGACTTCTCGCGCAACGTCGGCCAGACCATGATCCGCACCGGCACGAGCATCGTGGGCAACGCCATGAACGTGCTGTTCTCCTTCTGCATCATGCTGTTCGTGCTGTTCTTCTTCCTGCGCGACGGGCGGCGCATCGTGGCCTACGTCAAGTACCTTTCGCCCCTGCACGAGAGCCAGGAGGATTCCATCATCGCCAGCCTGCGCAACGTGTCGCGGGCGGTGCTGGTGGGCGGGCTGCTGGTGGCGGTGCTCCAGGGGCTGGCCGGTGGCGTGGGGCTGGCCATCGCGGGCATCCCGGCCCTGTTCTGGGGCACGATGATGTGCTTCGCCTCGCTGATCCCGGTGCTGGGCACGGGGCTGGTCTGGTTCCCGGCCAGCGTCTACCTGCTGCTCACCGGGCGCTGGGAGATGGGCGTGTTCCTGCTGGTCTGGTGCGGGCTCGGGGTGACGAGCATCGACACTTTCCTGCGGCCCTATTTCATGCGCGGCTCGTCGGGCATGCCGCTGCTGGCCATATTCCTGTCGGTCATCGGCGGCTTGCAGACCTTCGGCGCGGCGGGCCTGCTCTATGGCCCGCTGATCCTGGCCTTCGTCATGGTCATGCTGCGCATGTACGGCGAGGAGTTCCGCGAGATCCTCGAATTCGACCCCAGGCGCCCACCCGAGGGGCCGCCGCCCCCGCCGCCCGGGGCCTGAGCCCGGGAGCAGGCCCCGCCGCCGGGCGCGCCCGGCGGCAGGCGCAGAAAAGGCACGCCCCCCGCCGACAGCCGGCGGGGGGCGTGCCTTTTGGCGCGGGGGCAGGAAGGGGCGGGGCTACGCCTCGCGGGGCGAGAAGCGCAGCAGCCGCAGCAGGGGCACCCCGCCCAGGATGCAGGCCCCGAGCACCACGAAACCCGTGCCGAAGGCGCCCCGGTCGCCGAACCAGCCCAGGAACGCGGGCGTGGCGCCGGAGCCCAGCAGGATGGCCAGGGGCACCGCCAGGGACACGGCCACGTTGCGCACGCGCTGGTCGTAGGCCTGGGACATGGCCGTCAGCCCGGCGGCGAAGAAGCACACCGCCAGGGTCGGCTGGAGCACCGCCGCCGCCGCCAGCCACGGCCCCGACAGGGGCCCCAGCAGCAGCGTCAGCAGTCCCGACGAGGCCAGGGACAGGGCCGCCGTGCGCCGCGCGCCGATGCGGTCCACCACGAAGCCCGTGGCCAGCGCCATGAACGGCCCGGCCAGCCGCGAGGCCGTGAGCAGGGTGTTGGCCGTTTCCGGAGCCATGCCGCGCTCGGTGGTCAGGTACAGCGGCAGCATGCTGTAGGGCCCGAAGCTCGCGGCGATGGCCAGGGAAAACAGCGCCGCCAGCACCGCGAAGGCCGGGTGCAGGATCACCTCGCGCAGGGCCTGGGCCCGGGGGGCCGTGCCGCGCGCGTCGCCGCCCCGGCCGAAGGCCTGGAACAGCGCCCCCAGCCCCAGGGCCAGGCCCCCGAAGACCAGGAAGACCCCCCGCCAGGGCAGCACCCCGGCCAGGGCCGTGGCCAGCAGCGGCACGGTGACGAAGGCCAGGTTGGGCGCCATCTCGTGTATGGCCAGCCCCCGGCCCCAGTGCCGGGGCTCCAGCAGGGTGGTGATGGTCGCCACCGCCGAGGGGAAATACAGCCCGCCCGCCAGCCCCGTGGCCAGCAGCAGCGCCCGCAGCTCGAAAAACGACCGCGACAGCCCCGCGCCGATGAGAAAGGTGCCCAGCAGGGCGGTGGACAGCAGCACGGTGCGCCTGTGGCCCAGGCGCCCGGCCACGAAACCCGAGCAGACCATGGACAGGCTCATGCCCCCGGCCACGAAGAGGAACAGTCCGCCCGCGCTGGCGTGGCCGATGCCGAACTCGTGCTCCAGCAGCCCCAGCAGCGGCGCCAGGATCACCCGCGAGACGAAATTGGCGTAGAACAGCCCGGCCAGAAGCAGCAGCGAGGGCAGGGCGGCGCGCAGGGGCAGGGCGGCGGCCGGGTGGGGCAGGGGCATGGCTGGCGTCTCCGGGTGCAAGGGTGGGGTGCGCACGATGAGATGCGCACTCGGTCTTAGCCCGCAACGCCCGGCGGGGCAACGGGAAAGGAAGGCCCCGCGGCCTCCGCCCACGCGGCGTAAAACAGGTTTTGACTGCGCGCGGCGTTTGCGGCAAGGGAAGCGGGTGACCGCACGTTCACCCAGCATCCTCGCGCCGTCCCCGCGATCCTCCGGCGGGCCGGGGGGCGCGCCTGTGCTCCCGCCGCCCGCTCCGGGCCGCGGGCGGGCGGGTTTTGCGCCCTGGGGGGCCGGGGTATGATCCGTGTGCTGCACCTGATCACCGGGCTGAACACCGGCGGCGCGGAAATGATGCTGACCAAGCTCGTGGCGGGCATGGACCCGGCCGGGTTCGAGCCCCATGTGGTGACCCTGCTGGGCGAAGGGCCCCTGGCGGCGCGGGTGCGCGCGGCGGGGGCGTCGGTGGAGTCCCTGGGCCTTGCGCGCGGCCGGGTGGCGCCCTCGGCCGTGTGGCGCCTGACGCGGCTTTTGCGCCGGGTGCGCCCCGACGTGGTGCAGACCTGGCTCTACCATGCCGACCTGCTGGGGCTCGTGGCCGCGCGCCTGGCGCGCGTGGGGCGGGTGGTCTGGAACCTGCGCTGCTCGAACATGGACTTTGCCCATTCCGGCCGCCTGACGCGCTATACCGTGGCGGCCTGCGCCCGGCTTTCCTCCCTGCCCGACGCCGTGGTGGCCAACTCCCGCGTGGCCGTGGACGTACACCGCGCCCTGGGCTACCGCCCCCGGCGGGTGGAGGTCATTCCCAACGGCTTCGACATGCACCGCTTCGCCCCGGACCCGGCGGCGCGCGGCTCCGTGCGCGCCGAGCTGGGCGTGGCGCCCGGTGCGCCCCTGGTGGGCATGGTCGCGCGCTTCGACCCCCAGAAGGACCACGCGACCTTCCTGCGCGCGGCCAGGGCCGTGGCCGATGCGCGGCCCGACGCGCAGTTCGTCCTTCTGGGCGACGGCGTGCAGGCGGACAACCCCGAGATGGCCGCCCTGGTCCGCGCGGCGGCCCCGGGGCTGCGCCCGCACCTCCTGGGCCGCCGCGACGACGTGGCGCGCCTTGCCGCCGCCCTGGATGTGGCCGTCCTGTCCTCGGCCTACGGCGAGGGCTTCCCCAACGTGGTGGGCGAAGCTATGGCCTGCGGTGTGCCCTGCGTGGTCACCGACACCGGCGACAGCGCCGCCGTGGTGGGCGGGACCGGGCGGGTGGTCCCCCCGCGCGACGCGCCCGCCCTGGCCGACGCCGTG
>NZ_JALNWM010000252.1 GCF_023230885.1 Desulfocurvus sp.
GGGCGGCGGACGAATTCTGGCTGGCCGGGGCCGGGGCCGGGCGGCCGTGGTGGATGTGGGCGCTGCTGGGCGCGGGGCTGAACGTCTCCTCCCAGTTCGGCGACTTCTTCGAGTCGGCCCTCAAGCGCCGCCTGGGCGTCAAGGATTCGGGCACCCTGCTGCCCGGCCACGGCGGCGTGCTCGACCGCATCGACAGCCTGCTGCTGGCCGTGGCCACCTATGCGGGGCTGGACGCCGTATTCCACTTCTTCCGCAGCGCCAGCGCCGGGTAGGCCGCCGCCATGCAATACATCTCCCCCCTGGCGCCCCGCGCCGACGGCCCACGGCGGCTGGTGATCCTGGGCAGCACCGGGTCCATCGGCGTCAGCGCCCTGCGCGTGGTGGCCGAGCATCCCGGGCGCTTCGAGGTCCTGGCCCTGGCCGGGGCGCGCAACGCCGCCCGGCTGGCCGAGCAGGCCGCGGCCCTGCGCCCGCCCCGGCTGGCCGTGCTGACCCCCGAGGCCGCCGGGGAACTGCGCGCCCTGCTGCCCGCAGGCTACGCGCCCCGGATCCTCGTCGGCCCCGAGGCCTATGTGGAACTGGCCACCCTGCCCGAGGCCGACACGGTGCTGGCGGCCCAGGTGGGCGCGGCGGGGCTGCCCCCGGCCCTGGCCGCGGCCCGCGCGGGCAAGGTCATCGCCCTGGCCAACAAGGAGGCCCTGGTCCTGGCCGGGCACCTCTTCCGCCGGGAGTGCCACCGCCACGGGGCCATGATCCTGCCCGTGGACTCGGAGCACAACGCCCTGTTCCAGGCCCTGGCCGGGCACGACCCGCGCCATGTGCGCCGCCTGATCCTCACGGCTTCGGGCGGCCCCTTCCGGGGCTGCGGCCGCGAGGCCCTGGCCCGGGTGACCCGCGCCCAGGCCCTGGCCCATCCCAACTGGTCCATGGGCGCCAAGATCAGCGTGGACTCGGCCACCCTGATGAACAAGGGCCTGGAGGTCATCGAGGCCGCGCACCTCTTCGGCCTGGGGCCCGAGGCCATCGACGTGGTGGTCCATCCGCAAAGCATCGTGCACTCGCTGGTGGAATACCACGACCGCTCCGTGCTGGCGCACCTGGGCCCGCCGGACATGCGCATCGCCATCGCCTACGCCCTGTGCTGGCCCGAGCGGGCGCCCCTCGCCCTGGAGCCCCTGGACCTGGTGCGCGCCGGACACTTGACCTTCGAGGCCCCGGCATTAGATATGTTCCCTTGCCTGGCCTACGCCTTCGAGGCGCTGCGGGCCGGGCCGAGCCACCCCGTGGCCGTCAACGCCGCCAACGAGGTGGCCGTGGAACTCTTCCTGGCCGGAGCCATCGGCTTCATGGACATCCCGGCCCTGGTGGCCCGCGCCCTGGGAGCCCACCGCCCACAGGACGTGGACAGCCTGGAGGCCATCATGGAACTGGACGCGGCCACCCGCGCAACGGTCCGCGCCTGGGCCGCCAACCCCTGACGCCGCCCCCGCACGGGCGGGCGGCAACACAGGAGACCCCCCCGCGATGCAAGGTGCCTTTGCCGTCATCCTGGTTCTCGGAGCGCTGATATTCTTCCATGAACTTGGCCACTTCCTCGTGGCCCGGCTGCTGGGCATCGGGGTCAAGACCTTTTCCCTGGGCTTCGGGCCGCGCCTTCTGGCCTTCGACCGGGGCCGCACGCGCTACCAGCTCTCCCTGGTACCCCTGGGCGGCTATGTGCAGCTCGTGGGCGAGTCCGACCAGGACGACCAGCCCGACGGCTTCACCAGGGCCGAGAACTTCGCCCTGCGCCCGCCGCTGCACCGCATGCTCGTCATCGCCGCCGGGCCGATCTTCAACTTCGTGCTGGCCTGGGTCGTGCTGTTCGGCATCTACGCCACGGCGGGCAAGACCGAGCTGGCCACCACCGTGGGCAGCGTGCAGGCCGAAAGCGCCGCCGAGGCCGCGGGTGTGCTGCCCGGCGACCGCATCGTCGCCCTGGACGGCGAGCCCGTCCACTTTTGGAACGAGATGACCGAACGCATCGCCGCCAGCCAGGGCCGGACCATGCAGGTCACCGTGCAGCGCGACGGCGCCCCCCTGACCCTGGAGATCACCCCGCGCCTGTCCGAGCGGCGGTCCATCTTCGGCGAAACCATCACCACGCCCATGCTCGGCGTGGGCTCGGCGGGCGAACTGGCCACCCTGCCCATGCACGCGGGCTCGGCCCTGGTCCAGGGCGCGGCGGACACCTGGGGCTACATCGCCCTGACCTTCAAGGCCCTGGTCAAGATCGTGGAACGGGTCATCCCCCTGGAGACCGTGGGCGGGCCGATCATGATCGCCCAGCTCGTGAGCCAGGGCGCCGAGCAGGGCATTGTCAGCGTCCTGCTGCTCACGGCCATCATCAGCGTGAACCTCGGGCTCATCAACCTGTTCCCCATCCCCGTGCTCGACGGCGGGCACATCCTGTTCCTCACCCTGGAGATGATCTTCCGCCGCCCGGTGCCCGAGCGCTGGCAGATCATGACCACCCGCCTGGGCGTCGTGTTCCTGGTGGCCCTCATGGGCCTGGCCATCTTCAACGACATCCTGCGGCTGTTCACCGCGCCGTCCTGACGCTATGGCCCGCAAGCGACCCCAGGCCCCCGAGCTGCGCCCGGCCCTTGTGCTGTGCGGCGCCGAAGAGCGCCTGCACCTCGTGCTGGCCCAGGACGGCGCCGTGCTCGCCGCCCAGGAGCTGGCCGTGCCCGGGCGGGCCATGCGCCACACGGCCCCGGCCCTGGAGGGCCTGCTGGGCTGCCTGGGCCTCGCCGTGCAGGACCTGACCGGGGTGGCCGTGGTGCGCGGGCCGGGCAGCTTCACCGGGCTGCGCATGACCCTGGCCCTGGCCCTGGGCCTGGCCCGGGCGGCGGCCCTGCCCCTGGCCGGGCTGGACTACCTGCCCCTGCTGGCCGCCGGGCCCGCGCCGCTGCTGGCGGGCACCCTGGCCGTGCTCACCCATTCGCGCTCGGGGCAGGTCTACATGCAGCCCTTCGCCATGCCCGACGCCGCGCCCCTGGCCGGGCCCGCGCCCATGAGCCTGGAGCGGGCGGCCGGGGCCCTGGCCGCCCTGCCGGGGCCCTGCCACGCCCTGGGCAGCGGCCTGCGGGCCAACGCGGACTTCCTCGCCGCCGCCCTGCCCGGGCTGGCCCTGCTGGACGCGCGCTTCGACCAGCCCCTGGCCCACGTCCTGGCCCGGGCCGCCGCCGAGGCCGCCTTCGGCCCCGAGCCGCCCGCCCCGCTCTACCTGCGCGCCAGCGACGCCGAGGACAACCTCGCGGCCATCGCCGCCGGGCGCGGCCTGGACCCCGCCGCCGCCCGCCGCCGCCTGGATGCCGCCACCTCGCGCCTGGACGCCCCGGCGGACTGCCCGCCCCCCCTTTCCTCCCGCTGACGCCCAGCCCGGGCCGCCCCTTTCCTCCCGTTGGCGCCCGCCCGGGCCGCCCCGTTGCGCCCCGCCGACACCCAACCGAAGCCCCGCCGTCCGGCCCCCGGGGCCCGGTGCGCGCAAAGTCGCCCCTGCCCCCTAAAGGCTCCGGCCCGCCCCGCCGATGAGACAGGCAACACGCGGACGCAATCCGGCAAGGACAGCCAGATCAGCCGCCCGCGCGGGCCTCACGCATACCCGGCAGGGACGCCGGGCGCAGAGAACAGACTTTCATGGAGGAAAGTGGCATGTCTCTGGTCATCAATACGAACCTGATGGCGATCAACGCCGCCAGGAACCTCAGCAACTCGTTCGGGGCGCTCGGAACGTCGGTTCGCCGGCTGTCTTCCGGGCTGCGCATCGGCACCGCCGCAGACGACGCGGCGGGCATGGCCGTGCGCGAGATCATGCGTTCGGAAATCGCGGCCCTGCACCAGGGCGCCCGCAACGCCAACGATGCCATCTCGCTGATCCAGACCGCCGACGGCGCCCTGGGCGTCATCGACGAAAAGCTCATCCGCATGAAGGAGCTGGCCGAACAGGCGGCCACGGGCACCTACAACTCCGACCAGCGCCTGATCATCGACTCCGAGTA
>NZ_JALNWM010000253.1 GCF_023230885.1 Desulfocurvus sp.
AAATGACAACAGCCGAGACGTAGGGCCTTGACTGTACCGCGTTCGTGGTAGCCGCAGCCAAGCAGTAAGCGGGCGGACGAATCGGCATGGATGCGTGGCTTCTCCCCCCTCTCCCCTCGTGCAAGCGTCACCCAATCTGAAATATTCTTGCCCCGATCAGGGAAAGACCGTGCCGCCGCAGGAGTCGATGGTGCGGCCTTTCTTTTCGTACGCGCGCCTGCGGCCAGCCCTTCGGCGCCGCCCTTGCCTCCGCGCTTGCCCGCCCTGAATGAACCCGGTCGCTCCGCGCGGCCCGATCCCGGGGCGGGAGCCCGCCCGGCGGGCGCGGCGCGCGGGCCACGGGCGGCGCCCGGAATAATGCCCTGGAATCATTGCCTCCACAGGGCGGGATGGGCTATGGTGGACACACCATCCACCCCATAACCGCAAGGAGGCCCCATGAGCCAGCTGCTGGATGAATTCAATGCGACCCTGAAGGCCCTGAACGACGAAACCCCCGACCAGCTCGCGGGTTTCATGGGCTTCATGAAGGCCGCCAAGGCCGACGGCGCCATTCCCGGCAAGGCCAAGAACCTGATCCTGGTGGCCCTGGCCGTGGCCAACCAGTGCGACTGGTGCATCGCCGTGCATGTGGCCAACGCCATCAAGACCGGCGCCACGGCCGAGGAGATCCTGGAGGCCGCGTGGCTGGCCGTGCTCATGGGCGGCGGCCCCAAGCTGACCTACATGAAGATCGTGCGCGACGAGATCGCGGCCAACACCAAGTAGCGGCCGCGCCGGGGCCGGGGGCGGCGCCCCCGGCCCCCGGCGCCCCGGCCCATAGGCGGACGGCCCAACGCGCGGGGGCGGCCCGGGATCGCTCCCGGGCCGCCCCCCGTTTCATTGCGCCGTGTCGGCGGCGGATCTAACGCGCCTGGGAGCGCGGACCGCGCCCCCGGCCCCGGCGGTCGTCGTCGCCGGGGCGCCCGGCGCCCTTGCCGCCACGGCCGGAGCGGCCGCCCTCCCCGCGGGGGGCGACGTTGCCGCGCGCGTCGTCGCGGGTCCGGCCCGCAGCGCCCTTGCCCTGGCGCTGGACCACGGCGTTGCCGCGCCCGTCGCGCTCCTGGCGCCCGGCGCCCCGGGCGCCGCCGTCCCGGCCCTCGGAGCGGGCGGCGCGGTTGCCGTCGACATCGGGCCGCTGGGCCCGGTTGCCGCGCGTGTCATCGTCGCGGCGCCCCCGGGGCGCTGCGACGCGGTTGCCGCGCGCGTCGTCGTCCCAGCCCGCCGCGCGGGCCGGGCCCGCGTGGCCGGAGCCGCCCCGGGATTCGCCCCGGGCGCCGCCCTTGCCCAGCGCCGGAAAGATTCCGTTGCCCTTGGCGCCCCGGGCCTTGGCGGGGGCGCCGGAGCGTCCGCCCCGGCCCCCGGCGCGCTCCTCGTCGCGGCGCGGGTTCTCGCCCCGGGCGCGACGCGACTGCCCGGCGTCGGGATCGCGATAGGTGTCGTCGCGCTCGCTGGCCGCGCCCCAGGCCGGGGCGGCCTGGGGCGCCTTGGGCGCCCGGGCGGGCCGCTGCCCGCCGCGCTGCCCGCCGCGCCGGCCGCGCTCCTGGCCCTCGCGCTCGTCCACGGGGCTGGGGGCCCCGGGGGTCTCGCGGTCGTAATCGAAGCCCTCCACGGTCACGCGGCGAATCTTGCGGCCCAGCAGGCCCTCCACGCAGCGGACCATGAGGCCGTCCTCGGCGGTGACCAGGCTCAGGGCCTCACCGCTGCGCTCGGCGCGGCCCGTGCGGCCGATGCGGTGGGTGTAGGTTTCCGCGGTGTCGGGCATGTCGAAGTTGACCACATGGGTCACCCGCGAGCAGTCGATGCCCCGCGCGGCGATATCCGTGGCGACCATGATGCGGTAGTCGCCGCTGCGAAAGCCGTCCAGGGCCTTCTGGCGCCGGTTCTGGGACAGGTTGCCCTGCAGGAAGGTCGCCGCCCAGCCCTTGCGCTCGAGCTGCTGGGCCAGGGTCTTGGCGCGGTGCTTGGTGCGCGTGAACACGAGCACGCAGTCGTGCTCGGTGCCGCGCAGGATGGTTTCGAGCAGCGCGGCCTTGAGGTGCTTGCGCACCGGGTAGAGCGCGTGGCCGACGCTGGCCGCCGGGGCGGTATTGGCCACCTCCACGCGCACCGGGTCGCGCAGGATGCCCCGGCACAGGGTGGCGATCTCCTCGGGCATGGTGGCCGAGAAGAGCAGGTTCTGGCGCCGCGTGGGCAGCTTGGCCAGGATGCGCTTGATGTCGGGCAGAAAGCCCATGTCCAGCATGCGGTCGGCCTCGTCGAGGACGAGCACGTCCACCCCGGAGATATTGGCTTCGCCGCGGTTCATGAGGTCGAGGAGCCGGCCGGGACAGGCCACGGCCACGGTGGACTGGCGCAGGGCCTTGACCTGGGGCGTGACGCCCACGCCGCCGAACACGGAGGCGCAGCGGATGCCCGTCTGCGCGCCCAGGGTCACGAAGGTCTCCTGAATCTGCACGGCGAGTTCGCGGGTGGGCGCGAGCACCAGCACGCGCAACGGCCCGCGCCCGGGGGCGCCCGCGTCCAGCAGGCGCTGGAGGATGGGCAGGGCGAAGGCGGCGGTCTTGCCGGTGCCGGTCTGGGCGAGGCCCATGACATCGCGGCCCTGGAGGACGACGGGAATGGCCTGGGTCTGGATGGGCGTGGGCACGACGTACCCGGCGGCGCGAATGCCCGAGGCGATCCGCGCATCAAAGGCGAAGGAATCGAAAGTCACAAAAATATCCTATGATTGAGGGGAACAGGGCGATCCTGCGTGACGAGGGTCGCGCGGCCCGTGGGCCGGGGGTACTGGTGGGGCTCCGGGACTCTCAGAAGCGCCCGCCGGGAGGCGGGGCGCGCGGCCGCCGGGGAAGGCGGCGAAGGCTGGTGTCCGGTCACGCCGAGGCCTGCCCTGTATACGCACTTCTGGCGGGATGTAAAGCCCCGGCCGCACCGAAAAGCGGAACCCCGGGACCCGGGGCGCGGAAAAACGCCCAGGCCCCGCGCCGCGCCGCGCCGCGCCGGACACAGGGCCTGGATGCGCAAGAAAACCGGCAAAGGCTAATGCAGCTTGCCGCCGAACATGCTGTTCACGAACTGGTTCTTGTAGAAATCGTTGACGCGCCCGGCAAGCTGCATCCGCGCCGACTCGGCCTCCTCCTCGCTGGGGTAGAAAGCCGCGAGGTCGCGGGCCACGCCGTCGCCGGTGTCGCCCAGGGGCTGGTCCAGGTGGACGCGGAAGTACCACTGGTCGCCCTCGTAGGGCTCGTCGGGCAGCGGGTAGGTCTTCTCCACCCAGCCGATGGCCTTGATGTGCGCGATGGGCACGAGAAAGCCCTCGATGAAGGCCAGATACTCGAACTCGGGGTACTCGTCGAATTCCTGCATGTCCGTACGTCCTGGTGTCCTGTTTCCTGGAAATGTCGCGGGGCTCCGGTGCGTTCCGAAGCCCTTGGGATGTATTGCCCCCTGGCGCGGCTGTCAACTCCGGGGAACGGGGGGCCGCCCGGCCTCAGGCCAGGGCCAGCGCCGCGAGCCCCAGCCACAGCGCCCCGGCCACGGCCAGCCCGGCGGCCCGCAGCAGGCCGATGAGCCGCCGCACCAGGGCCGGGGTCCAGGCGCCGCCCCCCGGGCCCAGGCGGGGCTTGTCCACGGGCTGGCCGAAATACACGGCGGGACCGCCCATGCCCGCACCCAGGGCCCAGGCCGCGGCGGCCATGGGCCAGCCCGCGTTGGGGCTGGCCATGCGCGCGGCGTCGCGGCGCACCGCCGCCAGGGGCACCGCCAGCCCCCCAGCCGCCCGCGACACAGCCGCGATGCCCAGGGCCGCCAGCCGCGAGGGCACGAAGGCCAGCGCGTCGTCCAGCCGGGCGCAGGCCCAGCCCAGGCCGCGCCAGCGCTCTGTGCGGTAGCCCCACATGGAGTCCATCGTGCTCACGGCCTTGTAGGCCCAG
>NZ_JALNWM010000254.1 GCF_023230885.1 Desulfocurvus sp.
CCGGGCGCGGCGCTCCCCCGGGGCCTCGCGCGCAAGCCCGGGCCGCCGGAGCCCGCGCGCGGCCGCTGTGGTTCACCGAAGCCCCGTGCGGCGCGGGCCGTCCCCTTCCCGCCGCGCCGCCCCGCCCGTTCCGCTCCCCCCGTTCCGCTCTCCCGCTCCGCCTCCGTCCCTCCCGCTCCGCCCCTGCCCACGGCAGGGCGCCCCCTGCCGGAGTGGTCCGCTTTTTTACCCCAAGCGTGACACCGGCAGGCGAAACGGCTATGCTATCGATATTATCAGCTGCTACACTTTGCATCGATAGTAAAAATCGATACAACAACCAGGGAGGTGCCCATGCCCAAGGCGAAACCCATCGGCTGCGCGCGGCCCGCCGGAGGCCCCGCGAGCCAGGCGGCCGACGCACAGACGCAAGGCCCCGAACAGCACCCCGCAACCCCAGGAGAGCCCTTCATGACCCAGCCCATGATCCAGGTGGGGCGCAAGGCCCCCGATTTCGAAGCCCCGGCCTACTTCCAGGGCGAATTCGTCTCGGTGTCGCTGTCCGAATACCTCGGCTCCTGGGTTTCGCTGTGCTTCTACCCGGGTGACTTCACCTTTGTCTGAGCGACGGAGATCTCGGCGGTCGCCGAGATGCACGACGCTTTCGTGAAGCAGGGCGTGCAGGTGCTGTCCATGAGCACCGACAGCGTGTTCGTCCACAAGATGTGGGTCGACCACGAGCTCTCGAAGATGGTCACGGCGGGCACGGTGCCCTTCCCCATGCTCTCCGACGCCGCCGGGCGGGTGGGCGGCATCTACGGAGTCTACGACCGGGACGCCGGGGTGGACGTGCGCGGCCGGTTCCTCATCGACCCCGACGGGGTGGTCCAGGGGTTCGAGGTGCTCTCCCCGCCCGTGGGCCGCAACGTGGGCGAGACCCTGCGCCAGATCCAGGCCTTCCAGCTCGTGCGCGCCAGCGGCGGCACCCAGGCCACGCCCTCGGGCTGGCGCCCGGGCAAGCCCGTGCTGACCCCCGGCCCGGCCCTGGTGGGCAGGGTCTGGAGCCAATGGCAGGTCGGCCTGGCCAAGGACGACTAGGCCCGGTCCGGGTCGGCGGGGAAACGCGGTCTTGCTTTCCTCGCCGACCTGTGCAACGTATCCTCAAGGGTTTTGCGCGCGAATTTCCGGCCGCGCCCCCCGCAAACCCTTGTGGAGCGTTTTTTCATGTCACCCAAGACCCCCGGCAAGCATTTCGATGTCATCATCGTCGGCGGCGGTCCCGCCGGCCTGTTCTCGGCCTGGTATCTGGCCAGGAATTCCAAGCTCAGGATCCTGATCCTGGAAAAGGGCAAGGCGCCCCTGAAGCGCAATTGCCCCATCGGCCACGGCCAGGAATGCGTCAAATGCAGGCCCTGCAACATCCTGTCCGGCATGGGCGGGGCGGGCCTGTTCTCCGACGGCAAGCTGAACTTCATCCCCATCCTGGGCAAGACGGACCTGACCCAATTCATGCCCCTGGCCCGGGCCCAGGACCTCATCGACGAGACCGAGGCCATCTTCAACGCCTACGGCATGGACGGCCAGGTCTTCCCCACGGACATGGCCGCCGCCCGGTCCATCCGCCGCGAGGCCCTGCGCCACGGCGTGGACCTGCTCATCATCAAGCAGAAGCACCTGGGCTCGGACAACCTGCCCGGGCACATCAACGGCATGGTCGACGACCTGCTGGCCCTGGGCGTGACGATACACACCTCCGAGGAGGTCCGGGACGTGCTGGTGGACGAGGGCCGGGTTACCGGCGTGGTCACCAAGCGCGGCGGCTACTACGCGCCCAACGTCATCCTGGCCCCCGGGCGCGTGGGCGCCGACTGGGTCGGCCGCGTGGTCCAGCGCCTGGGCCTGCCCGTGACCCAGCGCGGCATCGAGGTCGGCGTGCGCGTTGAGGTGCACAACGATATCATGCAGGACCTGTGCGGGATCGTCTACGACCCGACCTTCTTCATCCGTACCCGCAAATACGACGACCAGACCCGCACCTTCTGCACCAACTTCGGCGGGTTCGTGGCCCTGGAGAACTACCAGGACTTCGTGTGCGTCAACGGCCACGCCAACATGAACCTGAAGAGCGAAAACACCAACTTCGCCTTCCTGTCCAAGGTCGTGCTCACCGAGCCGGTCTCCGACAACCAGGCCTACGGCGAGTCCATCGGGCGGCTGGCCACGCTCATCGGCGGCGGCAAGCCCATCCTGCAACGCTTCGGCGACCTGCGCCGCGGGCGGCGCAGCACCTGGGAACGCATCCGCAACAGCTACATCAACCCGACCATGAAGGACGTGGTGCCCGGCGACATCGCCATGGCCCTGCCCGAGCGCATCGTGACCAACCTCGTCCAGGGCCTGGAACAGCTGAACCACGCCGTGCCCGGCGTGGCCAACGACGAAACCCTGCTCTACGCCCCGGAGATCAAGTTCTTCGCCAAGCAGGTGACCACCAGCGAGCACCTGGAAACGCCCGTGGCCGGGCTGTTCGTCGCCGGGGACGGCCCGGGCGTGGCTGGCAACATCGTCTCGGCCTCGGCCACGGGGCTCATCCCGGCCAAGGAGATCGTGCGCCGGGCGGGCTGACCCCGGCGCCCCCGGGCCCCGCGCCCGCAACCGCAAAAACCACGGGAGCCGCCATGCAGCCCGCCGCACCGATGTTCAAAGCCCTGCTGGACGCCACCGAGGAGGCCCGGGGCCTCGCCCTGGAGGAAATCAAGGAACTGCGCAAGGACCTGGCGGCCCTGGAGCGCATCCTCACCGGCCGCGCCAAGGACGCCGACTTCCCCCTCCTGGACGTGGCCCACGGGGCCTTCGAAATCTTCCGCACGGCGGGCGTCGTGCTCGAAAACCAGCGCCTGCTGGCGAACATGCAGGACGCCGTGGACCGCGCCCTGGCCGAGGACTTCCTGGCGGCCAACGGCGCGCGGCTGCTGCGCGAGCCCGAGGGCTGGCACTGGTTCTCGCCCAAGGGCGTCATGCGCCACCTGGGCCCCGGCGACGATCCGGCGGGAGCCGCCGCGCGCCTGCGGCGCTACCTGCCGCGCACCCCGGCCGCAGCGCAGCCTGCGGCCCCGGCCGCGCCGCAGCCCGCCCCGCCCGCCGAGCCCGCCCCACAGGCACCGGCGGCGCCGGCCAAGGCCGCGCCGGGGGCCAAGGCTCCCAAGGCCGCCCGCCCCTGACGCGGCCCCGCGCGCCCAGCGGCGCCAGCACCATGCCCGGCCCCGCGCGCCCAGGCCGCGCGCCCACCCTGCCCCGCGGCGCGGCCTCGCGCGCAAAACAAAAGGCCCCGGATCGACTCCGGGGCCCTTTGTTTTGCGCCGTGCGCCCGGGGGCCGGGGGCGGGGTCATTCCCCGCGCATGGCGTCGATGATGGCCTTCAGGTCGGCGGCGATGCGCGCCAGGTCGTCGGTGGCCCGGCGCGACTCGCTCATGGCGTGGGCCGTCTCCGTGGCGATCTGGTTGATCTCGCTCATGGCGCGGCTGATCTCCTCCGAAGCGGCGGACTGCTCCTCGCTGGCCGTGGCGATGGCCCGGACCTGGTCCGTCGTGCGCTCGATGAAGCCCACGATCTCGCGCAGGGCCTGGGCCGACTCGGCGGCCATGCCCGTGGATTCGTCGATGGACCGGGCGGCCTCCTCGGTGTTGCGCACGTTCTTCTGGGCGCTCTGCTGGATGGCGTGGATGGCCTGGCCCACCTCCTGGGTGGCGGTCATGGTCTTCTCGGCCAGCTTGCGCACCTCGTCGGCCACCACGGCGAAGCCCCGGCCCGCGTCGCCCGCCCGCGCA
>NZ_JALNWM010000255.1 GCF_023230885.1 Desulfocurvus sp.
CCTGGCCCGGGCCTGCGCGCCGGACCCGGCCCGGCGATTCGCCTCGGCCCGGGAGATGGCCGCCGCCCTCGGGGCCCTGGCGGCCCAATGGACCGCGCGCACGGCCCGGGCCTGCGCCCTGGCGCCGGAAACCGCAGCCCCGGCCCAGGAGGCGCCCGCCCCGGCCCCCTTGCGCCGCGAGCCCGTCAGGACCGGGCCGCGCATCGGCCCCGGGGCCTTCGGCCTGGACGCCCTGTGGCGGCCCCTGGCCCATCCGGCCCGGAATTTCCGCGACCTGGGCGACGGCACGGTGGCCGAAGCCGTCTCGGGGCTGGCCTGGGAGCGGGAAGGGACGCCCTACGCCGTGGAATACGCGCAGGCCCTGGAACATGTGGCGGCCCTGAACGCGCGGCGCCTGGGCGGGCACGGCGACTGGCGCCTGCCCACGGTGCCGGAGCTGGCGACCCTGCTGCGCCCCGTGGCCCGGGGGCGCGACCACTGCCTGGAACCCGCCTTCGACCCGGCCCGGGGGCGGCTGTGGTCCGCGGACCGGCGGACCTTCCAGAGCGCCTGGACCGCCGACGCCGAGCTGGGCCACATCGGCCACCACGACTTCTCCTGCCGTCTGTTCGTCCGCGCCGTGCGCGGCTAGCCGGGGGCGCGTCCGCGCGGCCCGGCTGCCCTGCGGCACCGCGCAGGGGGCAAGGCCGAAGGCTTCTTGTTCGGGGAGCGCGGGTTGTGCCCCTGAGGCGCGGCACCGGCCGCCTGGTCCCGGGCGCAGCGGGCTTCGGAAACGGCACTCCCGGCGGCCCGAGCGGCCCCGCCGCGCCCGCGCCGCCATGAGCGGCAGGCCCGGCCGGGGGCCGGACCGGGCGCTTCGCCGCCACACCGCTTGGCCGCTTGGCCGCTTGGCCGCTTGGCCGCTTCGCCGCTTCGCTACTCGAATTCCAGGAAGTCGGACAGGATAACCTTGAGCCCGAAGCCCGGGAAATTGACCCGGACCTTGCCTTCGGACACGGCGGCCACCACCTTGCCGCGCCCGAAGATCTTGTGGCGGCAGTAGCCCAGGCGGGTGGGCGTCAGGGTCGGGCCGCCCGTCGGGGCGGGGGGCCGGAGCTCCGGGCCGGACGCCGGGCGCTGGTCGCCGCCGTCTTCGGGGGGGAGGGTGCCGGACGCGCCCGCGCTGCCTGCCGGGCCCGGCTCCCGGGGCGGGGCGGGCAGGTAGGCCACGTCCCCGCCGTCGGTGCGGGCCAGTCCGCCGGTGTAAGACTCGCGCCAGGCCTCGGTGACCCCGGGGGGCAGGGCGGCGATGAAGGGGCTGTCCAGGGCCGGTTCGCTGCTGCCGCTCTGCTGGTTGTAGATGGTCGCGGGCACGAACAGGGCCAGCTCCTCGCGGGCCCGGGTGCAGGCCACATAGAGCAGGCGGCGCTCCTCCTCCAGGTCTTCGGCGCGGGTCAGGGCGTGGCGGGAGGGGAAGCGGTCCTGCACCAGGTCGATGATGCAGACCGCCGACCATTCCAGGCCCTTGGCCGAATGCACCGTAGACAGGGTCAGGGCCTGGCCGTCGTCCTCGTCGCCGCCCTCGTCGGGGCTTTCCAGGCACAGGTCGGCCAGGAAGGCGTCCAGGTCCGCATAGCCCGAGGCGATGCGCCCAAGCTGCTCCAGCCCGGCCTGGCGCCGGGGCCAGTCGTCGGCGTATTCCTTTTCCATGCCGGGCCGGGCGAAGTCCAGCACGCGGGCCAGCAGGGCCGCCGGGGCGCCGGGGGCCGCGCGCAGTCCGTCCAGGAAGTGCAGGGTCTCCTCCAGCTCCTTGTTCCTGGCGCAGGCCTTGGCCACGGCCTTGGCGTCGCCGCGCAGCAGGGCGTCGTAGAGCTTCGCGCACGACTTGGGGCCCACGCCGCGTACGCGCTCCAGCACGCGCTTGAAGGCGGGCAGGTCGGCCGGGTTCTGGGCCAGGCGCAGGAAGGCCAGGGCGTCGCGGATGTGCGCGGCTTCGGAGAAGCGGATGCCGCCGTATTTGCGGTACTTGATGCCCAGGCGGTTCAGGGCCACCTCCACGGGAAAGGCGTGGTACCCGGCGCGGAAGAGCACGGCGATCTCCGCCAGGGGATGGCGCCCCGAAAGCTCCATGATCCGCGCCACAACGGCCTGGGCCTGGGAGCGGTCGGACAGGGTGCGCACCAGCCGGGGCTTGGGGCCGTCCTCGCGCTCGGTGTACAACCGCTTGCGGATGCCCTGTTCGGCCTGTTCCAGCAGGGCGTTGGTCAGGTCCAGGATGGGCTGGGTGGAGCGGTAGTTGCGCTCCAGGCGGATGAGCCGCGCCCCTGGGAACATTTGCTGGAAAGACAGTATGTTGCGGACATCTGCGCCCCGGAAGGCATAGATGGACTGGGCGTCGTCGCCCACGGCCATGACGTTGCCCGCCTCGCCCGCCAGCAGGCGCACCAGCCGGGCCTGGACGAGGTTGGTGTCCTGGTATTCGTCGACCATGACGTGCCTGAAGCGGCGCCGGGCGGCCTCGCGCGCGGGTTCGTGGTCGCGCAGCAGGGTTTCCAGGTGGAAGAGCAGGTCGTCGTAGTCCACCAGCCCGTGCTTGCGCTTGAATCCCGTGTAGGCCCGGGCGATCTGGCCGATTTCGTCCTCGTAGCGCAGCAGGTGGAAGGCTTCGTCCCGCATGACCTCGGCCAGTTCGCGTTCCTTGTTGCGCGCCTTGGAGATCAGCCCGAGGATGGTGTTTTTCTTCGGAAAGGATCGGTCGCCCTTGCCCAGGCCCAGCTCGTCGCGCAGGTCGCGCAGGGCGTTTTCGGCGTCGGCCTGGTCGAGGATGGTCGGGGCCTGGCTCAGGCCCAGGGCCGCGGGGTGGCGGCGCAGGGTGGCGTAGGCGAAGCCGTGGAAGGTGCCGCCCGTGAGTCCGGCCAGTCCTGTGGCGCCCACCAGGCGCGCCGCGCGCTGCTGCATCTCCTGGGCCGCCTTGCGGGTGAAGGTCAGCAACAGGATGGCCTGCGGCGGGGTGCCTCGCGAGACGAGGTGGGCCAGGCGGTAGACGATGGTCCGGGTCTTGCCGGAGCCGGCCCCGGCGACGACCAGCACCGGGCCGTCGCCGTGGGTGGCGGCCTCGTACTGGGCCGGGTTCAGGTCGCGTGCGAAGTCGATCATTGCGGGCTGCGGGTGCGCGGGGCGTGCGCGCCCGGCGGGGTTGGGGTTGGGGCCGCCGTGGGCCGCGGGGGCTCAAGTCTGCTGGGCGGCGCCGAAAAAGTCCAGGACCAGTTTGCCCACGTCGCGCGGGCGCGCGGGCCCGGGGCCCGGGCCGGGGTCGCTGTCGTGGAAGAAGGCGTCGTCGGCCGTGTGGACGCCGGTGCGTCCGTATTGACCGAACACGGGGCGGCCGTCGAACTTGGCCGTCAGGCTGAAGCCGGGGTGCGGTTCGGCCAGCAGGTCCGGCGCGCCGGGAACCCGGGGCCCGGGGTAGAGGACCGGGCCCTCGTGCACCGCGCGGATCACCGGGCGGCCCCGATGGGTCAGGGCCAGCAGACCGTCGCGGATGCGCGCGGCCAGGGCCGGGGCTTGGGCCGGGGTCACGCATCCGGCGGCGAAGCCTTCGCGGGTGTGCAGAAAGATGCGGCCCGGGTCCAGGGCCAGGGCCCGGGAGTCCGAGGCCAGGGCCGTGGCGTCGTTCTCATGGTCGTGGGCGCCCGTGAGGCGCGCCAGGCCCTGGTCCGCCAGCCAGGAGTTCAGGTCCACCTCCGTTTCCAGGCGCGTGAAGCCGTGGTCCGCCAGGACCAGCAGCCGCCGGGGCCGGGGCAGGGACTCGAAGCGGTTCAGGAAGTC
>NZ_JALNWM010000256.1 GCF_023230885.1 Desulfocurvus sp.
CCGGGACCCCCGGCCCCCGCACCCCCCCCCCCCCCGGCGCCCCGCAGCCCCCCACGACCCCGGCCTGGGCCCCGGGGGGGGGCGGGGCGCCCGGCGGCTCAGGGGCGGGAAGCCTCCAGCAGTTCGACGAGGGCGCCCAGGGTGGCGCTGGCGGCGGCATGATCGGCGCCCTGGGCCTGGGCCTCCAGGCGGGCGGCGGCCTCGGCCAGGGGGCGCAGCCCGAAGCAGGCGGCGGCGCCGCGAATCTTGTGCGCGGCGCGGGCCACGGCGTCCAGGTCGCCGGAGTCCAGGCCCGCCGCGGCTTCGGCCGCCAGTTCGGCGGCGGAGTCGTAGAGCCGGGGCAGGAGGTGGCTCAGGGCGGGGTCCGTGCCCCGGGCGGGGGCGGGGGCGTGGCCCAGGGCCGCGGCCACGGCGTGGAGCAGCCCCTGGCGGGAAAAGGGCTTGGGCACGGCGCCGGAGAACTCCGGGCCCGGGGCGGCCGGTCCGTCCGGTCCGCCGGCCGACAGGGCCAGGATGGGCGCCGGGACGCGGCGCTGTTCGGCCTCGATGCGCCGCATGGCCCGGGCGGCCTCGGCTCCGGGCAGGCCGGGCATGTCCAGGTCCAGGAGCACCAGGCTCCACGGCTCGCGGCCAAAGGCGTCCACGGCGGCGGAGCCGTCGGCCACGAAGGCTGCGGCCCAGGGCGCGTCGCGGAAGTGGAATTCGACCAGGGCCCGCACGGCGCGGTCGTCGTCGGCCACGAGAACCCGCGGCGCGGCCGGGGCGGCATGTTCGGCGGTCATGCCCCCCGGTATGCCATCGCCCGGGCGGGGTCAAGACGCGTGCGCCTGGGGGCCGGGAATTTTTGCGCGTCCGGCCGGGCCGTGCTGGCGCTGGACAACGGCGGGCCCCGGGGGTAGGAAACAACGTCCAGCCCGCGCGCCCGCCCCGGCGCCGCGTGGCCGGGCCCACGAAAAAAACGCGCCTGAAACCGCTCAAGAACATTGACTCCCGCGCCGCGGCTATGGTAGGGACGCGGTGTTTGTGAATGAATGCACGAAGCGGTTTCGGGGCAATCGGCCGGAGGCCGCGGGAGTGCGATGCTCTTTGGCAGCAAGGATAAGAAGAAGTCCGTCCTGACCCCCCTTGCCGACGTGGGGACGATGGGGATGCACCTGGTGGTCTCCACGTTCATCGGCCTGGGCATGGGCTGGTATCTGGACAAGTGGCTGGGCACCAAGCCGTGGCTGCTGCTGGTCTTCCTGGTCCTGGGCATCGTGGCCGGATTCCGCAACATGTTCCAGGAGGTCCGGCGGCTGAACCGCCAGGACGCCGGGGAAGACGGGCATGACCGGACTTCTGACAAGGGTTGAGCGCTGGCTTCTGCACAGGGGCTTCACCCACCGGGACACGCGCGCCCTGGTGCGCAACCAGATCGTCCTGGCGGGCGGGCTGTGCGCCCTGGCCCTGGGGCTGGCCTGGCGGTGGCGCTGGCTGGCCGATGTGGCCCTGGGCGCCGCGCTGATGACGCTCAATTTCTACCTGCTGGCGGGGTTCCTCCAGCGGGTGCTGGTTCACCGCGACGGTGCCGTGCCGAACCTGCTTGTGCGGTTCTACGGGCGGCTCATCGCGACCGCGGCGGTCCTGGCGGCGCTGATCGTCTGGGCCGGGGCTTCGATCCCCGCCCTGCTGCTCGGATTGTCCACGGGGGTTGCGACTGTTCTCATCTGGGCCTTTTCACGGATGACGGGGAAACCATCCGCGAGCTGACCCGGTTTGGGTGGGAAAACATATCAAGGAGGCGTTACCGATATGGCTGGTGGACTTCCGCATCCGCAATTCATCGTTCCCGCGATCCTGGAGAGCGTGGGCGTCCATGTTCCGGTCCATGTGGCCTATACATGGGTCGTCATGCTCCTGCTGTTCACCATTGGCATCCTGGTGCGCAAGAACCTGACCCTTGTGCCCGGGAAGCTGCAAAACGTCTTCGAGCTGATAATCGGAGGCCTCGAAAACTTCTGCGTCGCGAACGTCGGCGAGAAGGGCCGCGAGATCTTCCACGTCATCGTCATCCTGTTCCTGTTCATCCTGCCCTGCAACTGGTTCGGCCTGATCCCCGGACTGGACGCGCCCACGGCCAACGTCAACACCAACGCTGCCCTGGCGCTGTTCCTGTTCCTTTACTACAACTGGATCGGCATCAAGAAATGGGGCTTTGGCTACATCAAGCACTTCATGGGCCCGGTTCCGGCCATGGCCCCGCTGATGATCATCCTCGAGTTCATCTCCCACCTGGCCCGGCCGCTCTCGCTCACGCTGCGACTGTTCGGCAACATCAAGGGTGAGGAAATCGTGCTCATCCTGATGTTCATGCTGGCGCCCATCGTCGGCTCGCTGCCGATGTACTTCCTGTTCATGCTGGCCAAGTTCATCCAGGCCTTCATCTTCTTCATGCTCGGCATGATCTACCTGAAGGGCTCCCTGGATCACGCGCACTAGGCCGCACCCGCCATCGGGGGAAATGGTCCAACGACCGACACAATACAACCTTCCAAGGAGTGACATCCATGCGTAAAGTTCTGCTGACCGCCCTGAACACCGTGGCCCTGCTGTCCATCGCCTCCCTGGCCTTCGCCTCCGACGCCGCCCCCGAGGTGCTGTCGAACATCATGTGGGCTTGCGGCATCGGCATGGCCATCGCCGCCGCCGGTTGCGGCATCGGCCAGGGCCTGGGCCTGAAGGCCGCCTGCGAGGGCACCGCCCGCAACCCCGAGGCCGCCGGCAAGATCCAGACCATGCTGATCCTGGGCCTGGCCTTCGTGGAGTCCCTGGCCATTTACGCGCTGGTCGTCTGCCTGCTGCTGCTGTTCGCCAACCCCTTCGTTGGCTAACTGCGCATGTGCTGACAAAGGGAGGCCGTGCGAGCACGGTCTCCCTTTTTTCTGTTTACATCGTTACTAATTTCACATAATCTGGTCGGCGATGACCCTCAAGAGCCAACATATCCCCCGGGCGACCATCCAGCGCATGGCGGTGTACATCCAGGTCCTGGAGACGCTGCAACGCGACGGCAAGGAAGTTATCTCCTCCGAGCTGCTGGCCCGCACCTGCGACGTGAATCCCTCCCAGATTCGCAAGGACCTCGCCTATTTCGGTGAATTCGGCGTGCGCGGCGTCGGGTACTATGTGCAGGACCTCATCGGCAGTATCAAGAAGGCCCTGGGCGTGGACCGCGTGTGGCGCACCTGCGTGGTGGGCATCGGCAACCTGGGCCGCGCCCTGCTCAACCACCGCGAGTTCAAGCTGCGCGGCTTCCACATCGTGGGCGCCTTCGATTGCGATCCCTTCAAGATCGGCGAGGTGGTCTCCGGGCTGGAGGTCATCTGTTCGCGCCGCCTGAAGGAAAAGGCCGAGGAGCTGGACATCGAGATCGGCATCATCACCACCCCGCCCGAGCGCGCCCAGCGTGCGACCAACTACCTTGTCGACGCGGGCATCAAGGGCATCATCAACTTCGCCCCGGCGCGGATCAGCGTCCCCGAGGACGTGACCGTGGAATATGTGGACTTCTTCCACCATTTCTACGCCGTGGCTTTCAACGTGACCCTGAACATCCAGGAAGGCTAGGCCCGCCGGGCCGGGCGCTTTCCCTGGCCGTGCCGTCCCCCGCGCGACCGCTTGCGGTCGCGCGGCAGGTCCGCTGTGCGCGGCAGGTCCGCTGTGCGCGGCAGGTCCGCTGTGCGCGGCAGGTCCGCTGTGCGCGGCAGGTCCGCTGTGCGCGGCAGGTCCGCTGTGCGCGGCAGGTCCGC
>NZ_JALNWM010000257.1 GCF_023230885.1 Desulfocurvus sp.
ATCACGGACCAGCCCTGGTATTCCGGGCGCACCACAAGCAGGCGGCCTTCCCGGGCGGGGCGCACCCCGGTGCCCCACCCCGGGCCGGTGGACAGCAGGGCGTCGAAGCCCGCGTCTTCGGCGGCCAGCAGCGTGGCGTCGGCCTCCCAGCCCCAGACGCCCAACCCCAGCAGCAGGTCCACCTGCGGGCGGGCCTCCCGGGCGGCGCGAAGCACCGCGTCCACGGCCTCCCGGGGCGCCGGGGCGTACATGTCGCCCAGGGTCGGCAGAAGGACCACACCGACCCGCAGCCCCCCCGCCTCCAGGATCCGCAGGCGGCATTCCCGGGCGGGCGGCAGCCACGCCGGGCCCGGGAGGGCCTCCGCCGCGCGCAGCCACTCGAAGTCCCGGGCGGACAGCAGCCCGAGATCGTAGCGCATGGCCGCGTAGGCCTGGGCCAGGGCCTGGGCGACGTTATCTCCGGCCAGGGCGGCCCGCAGGGGCGTGAACTCGTGCCCCCCGCCAAGGACCAGCACCCGGCCATCCATGAGCCCGCGGACGCGGGCCAGGGCCGTGGCCCGGCGGGCCAGGCCGCCCCGGGCCGTTTCGCCGCACACCTCGCAGGGCAGGTAGCGGCCTTCGGAGTTCCCGGTGAACAAAATCGTGAGCAGCGGCTGCGGGGCCTGGGCCCGCGCCACCCCGACCGGGCCCCACGGCGCGGCGAACAGCACAAGCAGCCCCAGGGCCAGAGCCAGGGCCAGGCGCCCGAAATGCGGGAAGGGGGAAAACGTCATGGGCCAGGGATGTTGCCGGGGGCGGCGCCCCCGCGCGGGCTAGAAGAGATCCAGGGCAATGTAGCAGTCCACCCCGTCGCCATCCGCCCGGGCAGAGACGATCACACTGCCCGAGTCGCCCCGGGCGTCGTCGAACTTGCGGTCCAGGGCCACGGCCTCCAGGCGGTCGAAGCGCTCCAGCTTGAAGAAGTGCCCCGCGGACACCGGCTGGCCTTCGATACGCAATTCGGCGTAGTACAGAATGATCTTCCGCCCCCGGACGAGGACCGGCGGGTCGGGCAGCGTGCCGGACTGACGCAGGTCGTCGAACACGCGCCCCGCTTCGCCCAGTTCCTTTTCGATGCGCCCGTTGGCGTTGCCGTGGGGAAAGTCCCCGGGCAGGGCGCCGGTCTGGTCCTGGTAAAGCCGCACGGCGGTGCGCAGCCGCTCCACCTGGTTCCAGGTGTACAGGGCGTTGGTCCATTTGTACGGGGTGATGTCCGGGTAGGGGGAGTCGTCGTCAGTGGAGGAGACGAGAAGCACAAGGCCCAGCAAGATGATGGACAAAAGGCTCAGGGCCACGCTGAACTCGATGAAGGAGAAACCCGCGGCCCGGGCCCTTGTTCCGCCGCGCCTCGCCGGATGTCTCGCAACCGCTGTCTGCATACTTCTGGGAGCCTCGCCTCGATGCGTATCCGTGGTTTCGTATTGTGGAGCAACCTACGAGCAAAACGAACAAATGGCAAGAGCTGTTGCCGCGCAGGGGGATGATTCCCCCAAAGGCCCACCAACTGCTCTTTTTTCATCGATGCGCCCCTTTTCCCCCCTGTATTGCTTTTTTCCCTGAAAGCGGTCATTATCGCAGCATCATAAAAACAGGCAGGACAGTGCGTACAATGAAACACAGCACGACCGGCTCGCCCCCTCCGGGCACGGGCGCCGGAGAACAACGCCGACGGGGCCGCAGCGGATTCACGCTCATCGAGCTGTCCGTGGTCATCGTCATCATCGGCATCATCCTGGCCGCCGGGACCGTGGGCTGGAACGCCGTGACCCAGGGCCGCCGCCTGGCCGAGGCCAAGACCAACCTGGCCGAAGTGCGCGACTGCCTCGTGCGCAGGATGTACCACAACAACACCTACCCGTCCTACACGGCCGGGCTCGACTGCCAGGTGGGCGGCAGCTTCAGCGCCCCCGCTATGGACGTGGACGCCTGCCTGTGCGGCGTGCTCGACCCCTGGGGCCGGAACGTCCATTACATTGAAGGGGTCACCGACGACGGCACGGGGGGCTATGTGGCCCTGGGCGGCCGCCATGTGGCCAGCGTCGCCCACCAGGGCGTCAACGGCACCACCCCCGACCGGGACGCCTCCCGGCTCATCGACATGAACGGCAACGACGTGAACTATGTGGTCTTCGCCCTCGTCAGCCCCGGGGCCGACGGGCTGCTGGACGACGCGTCCTACCGCGACCTGTTCTCCGGCGGTTCCCTGGCCGCGACCCTGGACCCGAACGACCCGCCGGACTTCGACCGCGCGACGCCCCCGGACTACTCCGTCCCGTGGACCATCGAAGGCGACGACGACATCTACCTGTACCTGACCGCCCCCGAACTGCGCACCCTGTTGGCGCAGTAGCGGGCCGCCCCGCGCGCTGGCGGGGCAAGGCAGACAACCCAAAGAGGGGACACCGTGAAATCCCGCACCGCCGCCAGAGCGTTCACGCTCATCGAAATGGCCATCGTGCTGGTCATCATCGGGCTTCTGGTGGGCCTTGTGGCGCCCATCGTCACCGACATGATCAAACGCGAGAAATCCTCGTCGGCCCAGGCCTACCTGGCCCAGGTCAAGGACGAGATCATCGGCTTCGCGCTCATCAACAAGCGCCTGCCCACGAACAGCGAGCTGGGCACCAGGGTCGACCCCTACGGCAACACCCTGGTCTACCGCGCGCCCTCGGCCCTTACGGCGTCCCCGCTGTGCGACGCCGTGCCTGGCGCGGGCACCCTGTACACCGTCCACGAAACCCAGCCCGACGGCAGCCTCGCCGACTACAGCAGCATCGCCTTCGTGCTGTCCAGCGCCGGGCGCAACCTGCAAGAAGAGCACACCGTCTCCGGAACCGACGTCACGACCTACGACGTGCGCGCCTGGGCCGACCACGGAAGCCCGGCCCCCGGCCAGGAATCCTACGACGACATCGTGGCCTACGTCTCCTACAACTTCCTGCGCAGCAAGGTCTGCACCAACAGCAGCAACAACTCCTACAACCCGCCCGGCTCCGACGTGTCCTTCGCCCAGAACATCGCCGACTTCGCCGGGGCCAGCCAGGGCGGGGCCGCCACCAGCGTGGACCCCCACTCCGCAGGCGGAGGCAAGGTCAGCGTCAACATCACCGAAGGCACCGTCGAGATGAGCACCACGGCCAACTCGCCGAGCGCGGCCTGCGTCTGGTATCAGGGCAGCAGCGCGGCGGGCAACTGCTCGGATGCCAACGCCGGCGACGGGCGCGGCAACGGCGTGTGCGACTGGGGCGGCGGCGTGCGGGCCTATTTCACCTTCCAGCTCGACGCCGACCCCGCCGACCAGAACCGCGGCCACGGCGGCGGCTTCACCTTCGCCCTGGCCGACGGCAACAACGGCCCGCAGTCCTGCGGCGCAGCCTCGGGCAGCGACAGCTGGATGGGCTACAGCGAGGTGCAGGGCAACCTGGGCGCCGACGGCGGCGTGAATCCGCCCAAGATGGCCGTGGAGGTCGACACCTTCGCCGACGGCAGCAAGTGCGACCCCGGCTACAACCACTCCGCCCTGGTCTACTGGACCGGCAACGCCGACAGCAACAGGCACGGCGAGGACATCCCCCCGGCCACCGCCACCGGGGTGAGCGTCACGCCCATCACCTTCGCCTCGTCCAGGCCCTTCAACCCGACCCTGAACGCCGCGTCCATCGCCCTCGACAACGCCGACCCCAACGCCAACACCTACGCCG
>NZ_JALNWM010000258.1 GCF_023230885.1 Desulfocurvus sp.
ACCTTGGCGGACAGCACGGTGAGGATACGATCATCACCGATGCGGCCGCTGCCATAATACAACTTGCCTCCGGGTCGAAAGCGACCGCCAGATTGGCCTGGCCCCGATCAAGCACGTGATCTTCGCGCAGCTCTTGCAGGGGCACATTGATGGCCACTTTGCGAGGCGCGGCCGTGGCCAGCTCGGCCATGGTGTTGCGCATGCTCGCGGGCGACAGGCTCAGGCCGCTGGCCTTGGACACGGCGCGCGAGCCCACGGGGCGGGCTGTGTCGATGTAGGCATCGACGATGGTCGTCAGGACCGCGTGCTGTCTGGGCGTGAGCTGCATGGCCGGCCCCCTCCTTGCAATTGCGGGGCGTTGCTGGTGCGGGGTTCGGCCTTGTGACTAATCACCGCCCCGGGGGGTGTCAACCGGGGCGGCCCCGGCGGCCATCTCGCACAGCACATAGTCGCGCACGGCCTGGACCCAGGGCCGGGGCGTCAGGCCCGTGGCGCGGGTGAAGCGCTCGGTGGACAGGGCCGAATAGGCCGGGCGCCGGGCGCGCTGGGGGTAGTCCGCCGATGTCACGGGGGTCACCACGCAGGGCACCCCGGCCATGCGCAGGGCCTCGGAGGCCAGCTCGCACCAGCTGGCCTCGCCGGAGTTGACCACATGGAAGACGCCCCGCGCGCCCTTGCCCGCCAGGGCCAGGCTGTATCTGGCCAGGTCCGGGGTGTAGGTCGGCGAGCCCACCTGGTCGTGGACCACGCTGACGCAGTTGTTGCGGCGGCACAGGTCGAGCATGGTGCGCACGAAATTCCGCTTGCCCGGGCCGAAGAGCCAGGCCGTGCGCACGATGAGCAGCCCGGGCGGGTCCAGGGCCAGCAGGGCGCGCTCGCCTTCGAGCTTGGTGCGCCCGTAGACGCTTTGCGGGTCGGTGGGGTCGTCCTCGCGGCGCGGGGCGTCGGCCTTGCCGCCGAAGACGAAGTCCGTGCTGTAGTGGACCAGGGGCACCCCGGCCTGGGCGCAGGCGCGGCCCACGATCTCGGGCAGCACGGTGTTCAGGCGCCGGGCCTCGTCGGGCTCGTCCTCGGCCTTGTCCACCTGGGTGTGGGCCCAGGTGTTGAAGACCACTCCGGCTCCGCAATCGCGGATCAATCCGGCCAGGCGTTCCTTGTCGAAGTCCTCGGCCCCGGGGCGCCCGGTGGCCTCGGCGCGCCGCCCGGCGGCCTGCAGCGCCGTGCACAGGGCCATGCCCAGCAGGCCCGTCCGTCCGCCCAGCACCAGCGCCGCCGGGCCGTCCTGTCCGCCTTTTGCGCTCATGACCTGTCCTTGTACCAGGAGTCCATGAAGCGGCGGTATTCGCCGCTGCGGATGGCCTCCACCCAGTCCTGGTTGTCGGCGTACCACGCCAGGGTGCGCTCGATGCCGCGCGCGAAGTCGTATTGCGGCGCGAAACCCAGCTCGCGGGCGGCCAGGGAGTGGTCCATGGCGTAGCGCCGGTCGTGGCCGGGGCGGTCCGCGACGAAGGAGATCAGCGACTCGGGGCGGCCCAGGGCGGCCAGGATGGTGCGCACCACTTCGATGTTGGGCAGCTCGGCGCCGCCGCCGAAATTGTAGACCGCGCCCGGGCGGCCCTTGAAAAGGGCCAGCTCCACGCCCCGGCAGTGGTCGGTGACGTAGATCCAGTCGCGCACGTTGGTCCCGTCGCCGTAAAGGGGCAGCGACTCGCCCCGCCGCGCCCGGGAGATCATCAGCGGGATGAGCTTCTCGGGGAACTGCCAGGGCCCGTAGTTGTTGGAGCAGCGGGTGATCACGGCGGGGTAGCCGTAGGTCTTCCAGTAGGCGCCGACGATGAGGTCCGCCGCGGCCTTGGAGGCGGAATAGGGGCTGCTGGGGTCCAGGGGCGTGGCCTCGGTGAAGGCCGGATCGTCCGGCCCCAGGGAGCCGTAGACCTCGTCGGTGGAGACGTGGACGTAGCGTCCGACCCCGGCCTGCATGGCGCAGTGCACGAGGTTCTGGGCGCCGCGCACGTTGGTGGCGATGAACGGCTCGGGGTCGGCGATGGAGCGGTCCACATGCGACTCGGCCGCGAAGTTGACCACGGCGTCGACGCGGTACTGCCTGAGCACGGCGGCCATGGCCACTGGGTCGGCGATGTCGGCGCGCACGAAGTGGTAGCGCCCGTCGCCGCGCGCCTCCAGGGGCGCGAGGTTGGCCCGGTTGCCCGCGTAGGTCAGCTTGTCGCAGTTGACCACCGTCAGGTCGGCGTGCCTGGCGAGCATCTCGTAGATGAAGTTGGTGCCGATGAAGCCGCACCCCCCGGTGACGAGCAAGCGCATGCAGGGTCTCCGTTTCCTGGTATCTCAAGTGGTTGCGTTGTGGCTGCCTACCGCTGGCCCGGCCACAGTAGCCTAAAACGCCGCCAGGGCAAACCCCGGCGGGCGGCGCGCAAAAATTTGCGGCGCGCAGAAAAAAAGTGCTTGCGTCCGGACTTGGGGATTGCTAATAGCTTGCCTCCGCGCAGGGGACATCGGGGCCGGGCAGACCGGCCGCTTGAATCCCGGGGCGCGGGGTGCTACAAGCACCCGAACAGTGGGCGATTAACTCAGCGGTTAGAGTGCCATCTTCACACGGTGGAAGTCCCTGGTTCAAATCCTGGATCGCCCACCACCGAATGCACGAGAGGCAAGCCTTGCGGGGCTTGCCTCTCTTCTTTGCCGGCGCTTGGCGCCGGACGCGGGGAGGGGCCGTGGAGCTGGTGCTGTTCGAGCCGGAGATTCCGCCCAACACGGGCAACGTGGCGCGGCTGTGCGCCGCCGCCGGGGTGCGCCTGAACCTCGTGGAGCCCCTGGGCTTTTCGCTGGACGAGAAGCACCTGCGCCGGGCCGGGCTGGACTACTGGCCGCATGTGGACGTGCATGTCCTGCCGGGCCGGGAGGCCCTGACCGCCCACGCGGCGGGGCGCCGCCTTGTGCTGTCCAGCGCCCGGCGCGGCGAGCGCTTCGACCGCTTCGTCTACCGCGCGGACGACCTGCTGGTGCTCGGCCCGGAAACGCGCGGCCTGCCCGAGGACCTGTTCGCGGCCCATCCCGACCATGTGCGCATCCCCATCCGGGGTGTGGTGCGCAGCCTGAACCTGTCCACCGCCGCCGGGGTGCTGCTCTACACGGCCCTGGCCGCCACCGGCCTGCTGCCCGACTGAACCCGCCGGGAGCCGGTGCGGCCGGTGCGGCTGGTGCGGCTGGTGCGGCTGGTGCGAAAAAAACGGCGACCCTTCCGGGCCGCCGTTTTTTTTGTCGTTGCGCTCCTGCGTCCGCCGTTGTGCGTCCGCCGCCTAGGAGGCCAGCTCCTTGAGCCGCGCGGCCAGGCGCCCCAGCTCGTCCACGGCCTCGGCCGAGGCGCTCATGCCCTGGGCCGTCTCGTTGGAGATGCGGTTCATGTCGTCCACGGCCTGGGTGATCTCCTCGCTGGAGGCCGACTGCTCCTCGGCCGCAGCGGCGATGGACTGCACCTGCCCGGCGGTGGACTCCACGATGCTTTGGATTTCGCGCAGGCGTTCGCCGGATTGGTTGGCCTTCTCGGTGGTGCGGGCGATTTCGTCCACGGCCTGCTCGGTGGCGCCGATGGCCTCGCGGGCCCCGCCCTGGATGGCGCCCACGGCCTGTTCCACCTCCTTGGTGGCGGTCATGGTCTTCTCGGCCAGCTTGCGCACCTCGTCGGCCACCACGGCGAAGCCGCGCCCGGCGTCGCCCGCCC
>NZ_JALNWM010000259.1 GCF_023230885.1 Desulfocurvus sp.
TGGCGCGGGTGGCCCGGGTCGTCCACGGCGTCGTAGAGGAAATGGAACAGGCGGTCGGTCTCGGTGAGCACGAAGACGAAGAGATCCCAGGCCAGGTCGGGCCAGAGCAGGGCCAGGGCCGCGCGGCGCGAGTCCAGGGTTGCGGCCAGGTCGGCCAGCAGGAAGTCGTGGTCCGCGCCGCCGCGCACGGTGTCGGCCTCCAGGCGGTAGCCCCGGGCCGCCAGGGGAGCGGCCAGGAAGGGCGGATACACCGCCCCGCGCAGCTCCGGAGCCACGAAACCGGCCACGAGCATGCCCTTGAGGGGCCGGGCGGGGTAGGTTCCGGGCAGGTTCAGCACGCGGCTGGTCAGCCCCCGGGCGCCCAGGCGTTGGAAGATGGTCGGCGCGGCCACGCAGGATGCGTCGGTCAGCGCCGTGGCGTAGGTCGCGGGGTCCAGGCGGGTGAAGCCGAAGACGCCGTGCTCTTCGGGCCCGGCGGCGGTGAAGAAGCTGGTCCAGTTCACCGGGGACAGCTCGGGCAGTTCGGCGCGCAGGGCACCGGCGCCGGGGAGCAGCCGGGCGAGGTTCGGGGTCGTGCCCCGGGCGGCCAGACGCCGGGCCAGGGCCAGGGGCAGCCCGTCCAGGCCGAGCACGGCCATGCGGGGGCGGGGGGCGGTGCGCATGGCCGGGAGGTACAGTGCGCGGCGGGCGCGGTCAAGCCGGGTGGAGGCGGGAGGCTTCGGGTCCGCCGTTCGCCCGGTCCGGGCCGAAGGGGCGGTGGCCGCCCCGCCGGGGGCGCCCGTCCGTTCCGCGCAGGCGGTGTGGCCCGCGGCCTGCGCCGTCTGTCCGGCTCAGGCCGCCGTGGTGCCCGGGGTCTCGCCGTTTCGCGCGTGGCGCAGCAGGTCGCGGCCCAGGAAGCGCAGGCAGTGGAAGAAGGAGAAGAACTGCATGAGCTTGTGCAGATGGAAGCGGCGGGTCGCGCCCAGCTCGCGCAGTTCGCCCAGGCGGGCTTCGGCGCCTTCCAGGGCGGCTTCCAGGGCCTCGGGGTGCAGGGCGGCGCCCTGGCCGACGGCGCGCATGGCCTCCTGGGTGGCCGTGGCCAGGGCGCGCAGCTCGGGTTCCATCAGGATGTCGTAACCCTGGCCCTGGGAGTCGTTCAGGGAGTGCAGCATGGCCCGCAGGTGGCGGGCGCAGGAATCCAGGGTGTCCACCTTGAGGCCCAGGGCGCGGGTGTCGTGGCGGTAGAGCAGGCGCTCGTGGCGCAGCACCTTGTGCAGGATGTCGCGGTTGGATGCCACCGAGGCGTCGAAGGCGTCCAGCAGGTCCGGGGCCAGGCCGGACTGGCGGTTCAGGAAGGCGTCGAGGATCAGCCCGTACAGCTCGGCGCCCCGGGTGAACTGGCCGCGCAGGCGCTGTTGCAGCTCCTGCCCGGCGCGCTGGGGCCACAGCAGCACGCTGGCCAGGAAGGCGCAGCCGACGCCGATGGCGATTTCCAGCACGCGCTCCAGGCCGAAGAACAGGCGGTCCTGCTGGCCCAGGCTGGCCAGGACGACGATGCAGGTGGTGATGGCGGCCATGCGGTAGCGCGGGTCGTAGCGCGTCATGTAGGCGCAAAAGGCCACGGCCAGGAACAGGGCCAGGTAGGTCATGGCCTGGGTGTGGGGGAAGGCCAGGATGGCCGCCACGCCGATGAGCGCGCCGATGGCCGTGCCCGACAGGCGGTACCAGCACATGCGCACCGAGTCGGCCACGGAAAGCTGCATGACGATGACGGCGGACAGGGCGGCCCAGTAGCCGAATTGCAGGCCCAGAGCCTGGGCCGCGCCATAGGCGGCCACGCAGGCCAGGCCGGTCTTGATGCCGTGGCGGACGTGGGCGGCCGTGGCGTCGGGGAGGTGGGGGATCATCGGGGTCTCCATGCGCCGCCCGGCCGGAGGCCGCAGGCCCGGGGCGGGGCGGCGCGCACGGCCCGGGCGGCGCAGTGCTCATGGCACCCTTTGGCTCCCAAGGCAAGCCCGCATTGACGCGCCGCCCCGCCCCGGGCTAATAAACCCCACCCCGCCCGGGTGGTGGAACTGGTAGACACAAGGGACTTAAAATCCCTGGGCCGCAAGGCTGTGCGGGTTCAAGTCCCGCCCCGGGTACCATATGAGAATAAGGTGCTTACGGTAACACGCGTTGTTCCCGTAAGCGCCTGTTTTTTATCCGTTGCACCGTTTTGTGTCCCGATAGTGTCCCCACATGCGCACTCGCGGTGCGGTTTGCCGCCCGCGCCGTTCCCCTTCCCTGTTACACAACTGTAAGGACGCAAAAGTCTGAGACATCCAGGCCGGTGCGGTTTTGCGCCGTGTCCGCGCCGCGGGCCGCTTCCGGCGGCGTTCTGCCCGTCCGGCCGCGCCCGGCGGGCCTTCCGGTCCGCTGGCGGCGGCGGGTGGTTTCCCTGTCTTGCCTTCCTTCCGGTTCTTCCCTATGCTGCATCCCGTCAGATGCCCTTCAGGTGGCCGCCAGGCCCGAACAGGGAATCCGGTGCAAGACCGGAGCGGTCCCGCCGCTGTGATCCCCCGCCAAGGTGCGACCCTTGCCAACCGCCACTGCCAGACGCGGGAAGGCGGCAGGGGCCCGGGGAGAGCCAGAAGACCTGCCTGAAGCCGATTTTCCCGTACGGAGCGCGGACTCCGCCCGGGAATGCTGCATAACCCCGCCCCAAACGGCGCCGGGCTGTGGCGGTTCCGCCGCCTCCAGCCGCCAACGGCGACCACGCGCGCCCCCATTCCGCACCGGCGGCGCGCGGCGAGAAATCCATGCCTTCGCAAATCATCAAACGTGACGGCCGCGTCGAGACCTGGTCTACCAAGCGCATTGGCGACGCCATCTTCAAGGCCCTCAACAGCAGCGGCATCAAGGATCCGCTCCTGGCCGAGCGCCTGGCCCGCAAGGTCGAGGCCAAGCTGGCGGACACCGACGCCCCCGAGCAGGAGCACGTCCAGGACATGGTCCAGCAGGTGCTCATGGAAGCCCGGCTCTACAAGGTCGCCGAACGCTACATCCTCTATCGCGAGAAGCGCCGCGAGCTGCGCAGCCAGGGCCAGGCCTTCCTGGACATCGTCGGCGTCACCGAGGGCTATCTCGACAATCTCGACTGGCGCGTCAGCGAGAACTCGAACATGGTCCACTCCTTCCAGGGCCTGATCCTGCACATGGCCGGAGCCGTCCAGGCACGATATGTGCTGGAGAAGTACCCCGAGGAGGTGCGCATGGCGCACAACCACGGCTACTTCCACATCCACGACCTCTCTTTCGGGCTGGCCGGATACTGCTCCGGCTGGAGCCTGCGCGACCTGCTGCTGGAGGGCTTCAACCTCGACGACCGCTGCTCCTCCAAGCCCGCGCGGCACTTCGACGCCGCCTGCGGGCAGATGGTCAACTTCCTCGGCACGTTGCAGAACGAATGGGCCGGCGCCCAGGCGTTCAACAACGTGGACACCTATCTGGCGCCCTTCATCCGCCACGACGGCCTGGACTATGGTGATGTCAAGCAGCAGATCCAGAAGCTGCTGCACAACCTGAACGCCACGTCGCGCTGGGGCGGGCAGAGCCCCTTCACCAACTTCACCTTCGACGTGGTGCCCCCCGCGCACATCGCCAAGGAGCCGATCATCATCGGCGGTGCGTTCCAGGAGTCGACCTACGGCGAGTATGCCGAGGAAA
>NZ_JALNWM010000260.1 GCF_023230885.1 Desulfocurvus sp.
ACGGCTTCCCGGTCCACGGCCTGACCACCACCGCCGCCGCCGACGGCTCGGTCACCGATTCTGCGGCGGCGGCCACGGCCCTGGCCACGGGCGTGCGGACCTTGCCGGGGCGGCTGGGCCTGGGTCCGGACCTGCGGCCCCGGCCCACGGTGGCCGAGCTGGCCCGCGACCGGGGGATGCGCGTGGGCATCGTCACCAGCGTGTCCGTGGACCACGCGACCCCGGCGGGCTTCTACGCCCATGTGCCCGAGCGCGGCATGTACCACGAGGTCGCCCACGCCCTGGCCGCCAGCGGCTTCGACTATTTTGCGGGCGGCGGCCTGCGCGACCCCCGGGGCGAGGCGTCGCCCCGGCCCCAGGGCGACGCCCTGGAGCGGGCCCGGGCCGGGGGGCTGGCCCTGGCCGCCGGGCGCCAGGCCCTGGAGGCCCTGCGCCCCGGGCAGCGGGCCCTGGCCGTGGGCGACCGGCTGTGCGACGGCCAGGCCCTGCCCTACGCCCTGGACGCCACCGCCCGGGATGTGACCCTGGCCGAGTTCACCGCCCGGGGCATCGCCCTGCTGGACAACCCCCGGGGTTTCTTCATGATGGTCGAGGGCGGCAGGATCGACTGGGCCTGCCACGGCAACGACGCGGCCGCGGCCCTGGCCGATGTGGTGGCCTTCGACGCGGCCGTGGCCGTGGCCGCGCGTTTCGCGGCCGCCCGCCCCGGCCAGGCGCTGGTCCTGGTCACCGCCGACCACGAGTGCGGCGGGCTGGTCCTGGTTCCGCCGGACGCCCGGTCCGCGGCGTTCCTGGATATCCTGCGCCGCCAGGGCATGTCCTTGCAGCGTTTCGTGGCCGGGCTGGCGCGCGGGCCGGAGGGCGGACGCTTCGAGGAGCTCGCGCCCCGGCTGGCCGGGCTCTTCGGGCTGGAGACGCCCGCCGCCCTGGGCCTGGAGCCGGAGGAGCTGGAGGCCCTGCGCGCGGCCTGGGCCAAGCCCCGGCCCGGGCCCGGGCCGGGCCGCGCCGAGGGCGATCCCCTGGCCGTGGCCCTGGGGCGGCTGCTGGGGCGCAAGGCGGGGCTGGAGTGGACCTCGCGGGGGCATACCGGCGTACCCGTGAGCACCTCGGCCCTGGGCGCCGGGCAGGAGCGTTTCGCGGGCAGCTTCGACAACGGGGAGCTGGGCCGCAGGATACAGGAGGTCATGGGCCTGGCCCCGGCTGCTGCTCCGGCGGCCCTGGCCCTCCCTGCGGCGCCCTGAGCCCGCGCCGGGTCAGGCCGCCAGGGCCGCGACCAGGGGCAGGGTCAGGGCCGCGAGCACGGTCTGGGCGGTCAGGATGGTGGCCATGAGTTCGGCGTCGCCGCCGAGCTGGCGGGCCAGGATGTAGGACGAACTGGCCGTGGGCAGGGCCGCGAAGAGCACCGCGACGCCCAGAGCCGGGCCCCGGGCCCCCAGCAGGGCGCACAGCGCCGCCGCCGCCAGGGGCATGAGCACCAGCTTGGCCCCCGAGGCCCACAGCACCGGGCCCAGGGCGCCGCCCAGGGCGCGCGGGCGCAGCCCCGCGCCCACGGCGAGAAGGCCCATGGGCAGCGCCGCCCTGCCGACCACGGCCAGGGTCTCGTGCAGGCTGGCGGGCAGGCGCAGGCCCGACAGGTTCAGGGCGAAGCCCGCCGCGCAGCCCAGGATCAGCGGATTTTTGGCCAGCTCCAGGAGCAGCCGCCGCCCCCGGCCGTTGGCCCCGCCGCCCAGCCGCGCCACCACCGGCACGCACATCAGGTTCAGCACCGGGATCATGGCCACCATGGCCACGGCGGCCAGGGCCAGGCCCCGGGGGCCATACAGCGCCGCGGCCAGGGCCAGGCCGACATAGGTGTTGATGCGCACCCCGCCCTGGAACACCGAGGAGAACGCGGGGCCGTCCAGGCCCATGCGTCCGCGCAGGGCCAGCAGGGCCGCCCCGGTCAGCGCCGGGGCGGCCATGAGCCCCAGGGCCATGGGCAGGGTGGCGGCGTCGGCGAAGTCGGCCCGGGACAGGGTGTTGACCAGCAGCGCCGGGAACAGCAGCACATAGGTCATGCGCTCGGCCTGGGCCCAGAAGCCGTCGCCGGGGAACCCCGCGCGGCGCAGGAACAGGCCCAGGACGATGACGGCGAAGACGGGTACCAGGGCGTTGAGCACGGCAGGCCTCGGGGCTGAGGGGCGCGAAAAGCCCCGGATACTCCAAAGCCCGCGCGGGCACAACGGTGAAGGGTCCGGCGCCCGGGCGCGGGCCGCCTCGGGACACGGAAATCCCGTGGCGGCGGCCCCCCGCGGCGCGCGGCGCGGGCTACGGGCGCACGCCCAGGGGATAGGCCCCGCGATGCGGCGCGATGGCCCTGCCCAGCCAGTCCACGGCCCGGCCCAGGTGCTCCATGTTGGCCAGGGCCTCGGCGTCGGCGTCGACCTCGCCCTTGTCGCGGCCGTAGCCGATGTTCCAGTATATGGACCCGGGCACGATCATCTGGGACATGAGGAACATGTGGTTGATGGTGTCGTAGGCGTGGGTGGCCCCGCCCCGGCGCGCGACCACCACCGCCGCGCCGATCTTGCCGCGCAGGGCCGCGCCGTTGGCGATGGACACCATCCCCGTGCGGTCCAGCAGGGCCTTCATCTCGGCGGTGACATCGGTGAAGTAGGTCGGCGTGCCCAGGATCAGGGCGTCGGCGCGCATGATCCTCTCCAGCAGGCCGTTCAGGTCGTCGTTCTTCACGGCGCAGCGCATGTCCTTGTTCTCGAAGCATTTGTAGCAGGCGATGCAGCCGCGCAGGGCCTTGCCCGCCAGATCGACCAGCTCGGTCTCCCAGCCTGCCCCGGCCAGGGGGGCCAGGGCGCGGGTCAGCATGGTCCGCGTGTTGCCGTCCTTGCGAGGGCTGCCGTTGATGGCCAAAGCATACATGGCGTTCTCCTTTCCGGGTTGGGTGTTGACTTCCTTGCCCCCTTCATTATGCTTTCATGCGTTCATGGCAAGTACTGTTAAAAATGATAGGTACTATCATAAAGTATAGTGAAGGGGGCAAGCGTGCGGACAGCCTGTCGCGAGAAGGAAGTCAACGGGCGGCGGTACCGCTGCTTTTTCGAGCTGACCCTGCAACTCATCGGCGGCAAATGGAAGCCCGTGGTGCTCTATCATCTGGCCCAGGACGGGGTGCTGCGCTTCGGCGAGCTGCGCCGGGGCCTGCCCGGCATAACAGAGCGCATGCTCACCCGCTGCCTGCGCGAGCTCGAGGCCGACGGGCTGGTGCGCCGCGAGGTCTACCGCGAGGTGCCGCCGCGGGTGGAGTATGCCCTGACGGACCTGGGGGTCAGCCTGATCCCCATCCTGCGCGACATGCGCGACTGGGGCGCGCGCTACGAGGAGCGCACGGCGGGCCGGGCCTTCGCGGGCGAGGGCTACGAGCCCCGGCCGCAGTCTCCCGAGGGCTGCCCGGACGCCTAGCGCCGCGGGCGCCGCGTCCCGGCCCCCCCGCCCGCCACTGCGTACACACCCGCGCCCTAGTGCCGCGTGCGCCGCGTCCCGGGGCTGCCCTGGCCCCCCCGGGGCCTCATGTCGCGGGTGTCGGGGCGGTTGCATCCCCCCGGCGGGCGCCGCGTTGCGGGTTCAACGGCCCCGTTCTGCCCCCCGCCGTTGTTTCACTGCC
>NZ_JALNWM010000261.1 GCF_023230885.1 Desulfocurvus sp.
CCGGCGGTGCCCGGCCGCACCCGCGCACCCGCACTGCTCATGGAGGTCGCCCCTGCCCCGCATCCCCAGCCCATGCCCCCTGTCCCGCGCCTCCTGCCAGCGCCGCCGCCAGCCCGCGCGCCGGGCCTTGCGGGGTTTTGTGCACCCGAGGTTGCACCAGGGCGGGGAAGCTGCTAACAGTGGATACTCGCGCACCCTCCTTCCTCGCCCCGTCCCGCCAGCCCCTGTTTTTCGCGCACAACCGGCAACCGCCAGGAGAGCCGCCATGAGCCTGCAATGCAAGACCATCGTCCTTGGCCCCACGGGCTGCCCGCTGTGCGTGCCTTCCGCCGTGTGGGACGAGATGCTGCTGCGCCGGGGCCCGCTGCCCCTGCGCGCCGGAACCGTGGCCCAGGCGGCCCGGGCGTTCCTGGCGGCCAGCCCCGGGCGGGCCCCGCGCCTGGCCGCCCTGCAATGCCTGCGCGTGTATTTCGACGACGCCGGGCTGGCCACGACGTGGCACCTGTCCGCCGTGACCATCGCCCCGGCCTGCCCCCTGGGCCCCGGCGCCGCGCCCGAGCCGGTCTACGACAAATTCAGCCGCGACCCGCTGTTCTGGTATCCGGACCGCGCCGAGCTGCGGGGCATGGCCGAGGCCCTCACCGCCGCATGGGCCCAGGGCGCCGCCGCGCCCCCGCGCCCCCGGACCCCGGCGCCGCCCCTGGCGGCGCCGCCGCCCGCGGCGGCCAGGACGCGGCCGGTCATCCCGCCCCGCTGACCTCCCCGCCGCCGCACCCCCGGAGCGAAACAAGGCCGCCGCCATGCAACGGCCTTGATCCAAACGCCGTTGCGTGCCATTGTGCCCCAGGAAAAAACCCGCCCGCCACACGAAGGACCGGACTGGAGCGCACCCGCATGGGACCCGGACCCAGCATCGACTCGCCCTACCACCGCACAAAACGCAACCTGGCGCGGGCCAACGGCTACCTGCGCCGCAAGGAATACCGCAAGGCCGTCCAGGCCGCCGTGGTGGCCTTCACCCTCAAGCCCCAATGCGTCCAGCTCGTGGGCAAATGCAAACACGAGCTGGAATTCCTGTGCATCGAGTTCTGCGACAACTTCAATTCCCACCCCGGCGTCATCGCCTTCATGCACGGCATCAAGATCCGCGCCCGGCCGTTCCTGGCCTACAGCCCGGGCTGCGAGGACATGGTGCGCGCCAAGCTGGACATCATCGGCGAACGCATGGCCGCCAAGGAGCGCGAGCGCGAGCAGCGGCGCCTGGCCGCCCTGGCCGAAAAGAAGGCCGCCTGGCTGGACAAGGGCCAGCAGGCCCTGGACCGGGGCAACCTTGCGCGCGGCAAGGCCTGGCTGCGCCGGGTGGCCGACGAGTTCGGCCACGAGCCGGGAGTGCTGGCCGACATCGGCTCGCGCCTGCTGGACAAGAACCTGCTGCCCGAGGCCGCCGACATCCTGGCCCAGGCCCGCGCGGCGGCCCCCCGGGACCACACGGCCTACACCCTGGGCATCCGCGCCTGCCAGGAGCTGAGCGAGATGGGCAAGGCCGAGGACATCTATCTCGCGGCCATCCGCCAGTTCGGCGGCCACCCCCTGACCTACCTGAACCTCGCGCGGCATTACCTGGCCTGGCGCAAGCGCGACAAGGCGTACGAATTCGCCCGCAAGGCCCTGGACGCCGACCCCGGGCTGGACGAAGCCCGCGAGATCGTCCGGCGCACGGGTTGACCCGTACGCCGGGCGCGGGTATGCAGTTTCCGCCCAGCCCCCAAGCACCAGAAGCCCCGGAGCCGCAATGGACCTCAAGGCCAGCCTGCGCCGCGCCCAGAACCTCGCCCTCGAACAGCTGCGCGAGATGGTCGTCGGCGACGACGGCTCGGGCGCCTGGGTCATCATGACCCTGGACGACCCGCGCTCCGACGCCCTGCGCCCCGGCTTCATCGTCGGCGCCCAGGGCCTGCGCTACCCCGAGGACCACGACCTCGCCGTGCGCCTCATGGCCCAGGGGCGATGACCGGGCGGGCGGGCCAGGCACCGCACCGCGCCCCCGAAACCCGGAGCCCTGCCCAGCCAGGCGCCCCGCAAGAACGGACCCCAGCAGGCACGCCATGACCGACTGCCCCCTGCCCACGGCCTTCGCCCCGGCGGAGCGCTCGACAAAAAACCAACTCCTGGCCGACGCCCGCCTGTTCCAGACCTCCGCCGCGTCCGAGGTGCTCGACGCCATGCCCTCGCCGGTGCTCGTGCTCAACGACTGCCGCCAGCTCGTGCATGCCAACCGCTCGCTGTGGCTGTACCTGGACCGCTCCGGGGCCGACCAGGCCCTGGGCCTGCGCCCCGGGGAGCTGTTCGACTGCGTGCACGCCCGCAAAACGCCCGGCGGCTGCGGAACCACCGAGTTCTGCCGCGAGTGCGGCGCCGTGGGCGCCATCCTGTCCAGCATCCGGGGGCTGGCCGCCACCCGCGAGTGCAACATGCTGCGCGAGGCAGGCGGCGAGGTCACGGCCCTGGACCTGCTGGTCCATGCGGAGCCCTTCGCCTCCCTGGGCCGCCCGCTGACCATCTTCACCATCCACGACGTGAGCCACGCCAAGCGCCGCCGCTACCTCGAACGGATATTCTTCCACGACATCATCAACAGCGCGGGCAACGCCACCGGGCTGGTGGAGCTGCTCCACGAGCAGGCCGAGGGCGGGCAGCGCCACGAGCTGGGCCTGCTGCTGCGCACCCTGACCCACCTGGTGGACGAGATCCAAAGCCAGAAAACCCTGCTGGCCGCCGAAAGCCAGGAGCTGGTGGCCCGCCCGGTCCGGGTGCGCTCCGACGAGCTGCTGGAGGCCCTGGCCGAACAGTACGCCCACCTGCCCCGGGCCGAGGGCCGGACCATCGTCGTCAACCACGACAGCGAGGCCCTGGCCCTGGTCACCGATCCGGCCCTGCTGGGCCGCGTGCTGGGCAACATGATCAAGAACGCCCTGGAGGCCACGCCCGCCGGGGGCAGCGTGCGCGCCTGGTGCCGGGCCGAGGACGGGCGCGTGCGCTTTTTCGTGCACAACCAGGGCTGCATCCCCCGGCCCATCCAGCGCCAGATATTCCGCCGTTCCTTCTCCTCCAAGGGCCAGGACCGGGGCCTGGGCACCTTCAGCATGCTGATGCTGGCCCAGAACCACCTGGGCGGCACGGTCCGCTTCACCTCCACCGAGGCCGAGGGCACCGTGTTCCTGGTGGATCTGCCCCGGGTTCTCGACAAGCCGTAAAAAAAGACCGGCCCGCGCATGGGCCGGTCTCCCGGTGGCGTGCCGCCTGGCGGCCCGCCGGGATCACTCCCTGGAAATGGCCTCGGCGGGGCAGGCGTCGATGGCCTCCTGCACGCAGTCCAGGGTGCTGTCGGGAGCCTTGCACACCGCCACGTCCCCGGCCTCGCTCATCTCGAAGACATCGGGGCACAGCTCCACGCAGGATTCGCAGCCCATGCACTCGTCGCTGATGACAATACCCATCTCTCGGACCTCCGTATTGGGTTGAAAGGCTTGCCATACTGCATAGGCCATCCGGCGCGTTTTTTCCAGGGGTTTTTCAATGTTGGCGGCGGCGCTCCGGGCAGGGGCGGCCCGGGGCGGACTCCCC
>NZ_JALNWM010000262.1 GCF_023230885.1 Desulfocurvus sp.
GAAGACCCCCCGGGCCACGGCCCAGGCCCGCAGCATCAAAAACGCGAACAGCGCCAAGCCCACCAGCCCCGTCTCGATGACGATCCGGAAATACTGGCCGTCGATGAACTTGTAGCCCGTGACCCCGTAGCCCAGGATGGGGTGCTCCAGGATGTCCACGGCCACGTCCTTCCAGCTCTTGATGCGCTCCGACGAGGACGTGTCGAGCTTCACGCCCATGACCTCCTCCACGTCGGCACGGGTGCGGCCCTGCTCGAAGGTGAACTCCACGCGCTGGCGGGCGATGTCCGGCGCCAGCGCGAGCACCGCCACGAGCCCCAACCCCGCGACCCCCAGGGCCAGCGCCTTGCGCCGCGTCAGCAGCACGAGCATGCCCAGCACGCCCACAAGCCCCAGGTACGACCCGCGCGAGCCCGTGTGCAGCAGGGGCGCCAGGGCCAGCAGCACCACCAGCCCCAGCCCCAGCCGCCGCCGCCAGGACCGCGTGTGGACCATGAGCCCCGAGACCAGGGCGATCATGAACACCAGATAGCCGCCGAAGGTGTTGGGCTCGCCCTGGTCGCCCTCGAAGGGCGCGGTGATGCGCCCGCCGCCGGGGATCTGGGCGATGCCCGCCAGCGAGGCGATGACGCAGGTGGCCAGCATGGCCCACAGGAAGAGCTCCATGTCGCGCCGGGTGCGCAGATGATTCACGACCATGAAGTAGACGAACATGTACTCGAAGTACTTGAGAACGTAGAAAAACGTGGACTTGATGGCCACGCGGTCCATGACCGTGCCCAGGGCGGAGCTCAGCACGCAGATGAGGGTGTACAGGGCGATGGGCATGTTCAGCGGCGTCTTGAGGAACAGGCCCAGGCGCTTGTCGATGGCCATGCGCGCCAGCCAGCCGAAACCGACCACCACGAGGACGAAATCGTTGACCCGCAGGGTCACCCCCCGGCCCAGGGTGCCCTGGCCCGACAGGCCGCCCACGTTGAACTCCGGGCCCAGGAGCATGGAGAAGACGATGATCAGCAGGGCCGCGCGCGTGCTGAACAGGCAGATCGCGAACAGGGCCACCCCGCCGCCGAAGGCCAGGGCCCGGGCGGGCGACAGGTGCGGCAGCAGCCAGCCGAAGGCCAGAGCCAGCGGCAGCAGGATGAGCAGCGGCATGGCCAGCCGCAGCGGCGAGGGCCCCATGCCCCCGGGTCCGTTGAACTCCCGCGCCATGCCCGGCCCTCCGGCCCGCGCGCGCCCGCGTCCGGGCCCGCGCCTAGTAGTACTTGAAGGCCTTGAAGTCCTCGAAGTCGGGCGTGGCCCCGGCCTTCATGCCGTTGAGCACCACGCCAAGCAGGTTGGAATGCACGCGCACCAGCTCGCCCGCCGCGCGGCGCAGCAGCTCGCGCGAGACGCCGCCCACGCGGTAGACCAGCAGCACCCCGTCCACCAGGGTGCCCAGCACCGAGAGGTCCGCCGTGGACAGGATGGGCGCCGTGTCCAGCACGACCACGTCGTACTCGCGGCGCACCTCGGCCAGGAACTCGCCCAGCAGCTTGGACTCGATGAGCTCCGAGGGATTGGCGTAGGGCGTGCCCGCGGTGATCAGGTGCAGGTTGTCCAGCCCCGGGTTGGCCATAACGTCGTCGACGCCCATCTCGCCGAGCATGAGGTCGGTGATGGTCTTGATGGCGTCGCGCCAGAAATAGTTGCCCAGCAGGATGTCGGTGAGCCCCGGGCTGGCCTCAACCCCGAACGCCTCGGAGACCATGGGCTTGCGCAGGTCCGCGCCCACCAGGAGCACACGCTTGCCCGCCTGGGCCATGCTCACGGCCAGGTTGGCCGAGACCACGGTCTTGCCCTCCTGGGGCGTGGCGCTGGTCACGGCCAGGGTCTTGATGCCGCGCTCCTTGCCCAGGAACTGCACGTTGATGCGCAGGGCGCGGAAGCTCTCGGCGACCATGGACTTGGGCACGAAATGGGACACAAGGTGCATGGTCTGGCGCAGGGGCGAGCCCTCGGCGCGCACCCGGCCCTCGCGCAGCAGCTCGCGGATCTCGCGGATGCCCTCGTCGGGGATCACGCCCACGACCTTGGCGCCCACGGTCTCCTCCACCTCGCCCGTGGCGCCCACGGAGGTGTCGAAGGCCTCGCGCACCAGGGCGGCGATCATGCCCAGGATCAGCCCGACGAACACGCCGATGGCGGCAATGGCCTCGACCTTGGGCGGATTGACGGGCGAGGACGGCAGGAACGCGGGCTTGACGATGCGCACCTCGTCGGGCTTTTCGGCCTGGCGCAGGGCGGCCTCGCGGTTCTTCTCCTCCAGCATGGCCACCTTGGCGTTGTAGGACTCCACGCGGCGCTTGTGGCGCTCATAGGTCAGGCGGCGCTCCATGAGCGCGTTGATCTTGGCCTCGACCCCGGCGCGGGCATCCTCCTGGCGCAGGATCTGGTTGCCCAGGCTGGCGCGCTGGGCCTGGGCGACCACGGCCATCTTGCGCGCGGTCTCCACGATGTGCCGGTTCACGGCCACCACCGAGGGGTGGCTCGGGGTGTAGTCTTCGAGCAGGCTGTCGCGGCGCAGCAGCTCCTCCACGAGCCGGGCGCGCACGGCCTCGTATTCGGAGTTGGCATAGGGCGAATAGAGGTCGCCGCCGTAGCCCGTGGGCGAATCCACGAAGCGCTCCAGGCGCACCAGCAGCTCGCCCAGCTCCGCGCTGGCGGTCTGGGCCTCCTGGGTGGCGTTTTGCAGCTCGCGCATGCGCGTGAGCAGCGCCTCGCCCTGGAGGTCGATGGACACCAGCTGGTGGGCGCGGGTGAAGGAGTTGAAGTCGTCCTCGGCGGAGCGCAGCTCGGCGCGCGTGCGCTCCAGCTCCCCGGACAGGTAGGCCAGGGCGCGCTGCTGGCGCTGGCCCTGGTCGCGCAGGTAGAAGTCCTGGTAGGTCTGGGCCACGGTGTCCGCCGTGCGCTGGGCCATGCTCGGGGAGGCGTCCGTGGCGGAGATGTTGATGATGTTGGTGCCGGGCTCGCGGCGGACCATCACCCGCTTGCGCAGGGCGTCGATGACCTGGGCGTGGCCGGGGTGCTTCTGGAGGTCGGCCTCGGTCAGCCCGGCGGGAACGAGCCCCAGGCGCTCGGCCACCTCCTGGATGACCTGGTAGCTGGTCATGAGCGATATCTGGGCCTGGAGGCTGGTTTCCGCGCCCCAGGAGACAGTCTGCTCGTAGACGCCCTCCACCGGCTGCTCGCGCGAGAACTGCACGCTGCATATCGACTCGTACAGCGGCGCGGGCCCGAGGAACACCGCAAAACCCGCGCTGGCCAGGCCGAGCAGGGCCGTGGCCAGCAGCACGGTGACCTTGCGCTTGCGGAAGATGCGCCAGTATTCGCGCAGATTCACATCGTACTGTTCCACGGCGGCCTACGGCTTCCTGGTGTCGAGCTTCAGGTAGTCGCGATAGAAGTACGCGTCCTGCATGCTCCGGGGGTATTCGATGACGAAATCCAGCAACGGGGTGTGGTTGACGATC
>NZ_JALNWM010000263.1 GCF_023230885.1 Desulfocurvus sp.
AGGTGCTTTGGAAAGATGTGAAACGGGCGCAAACCCTTTAGAAACAAGGGGAAAAAGAAAACCCGTCACCCCGGAGAATGACCCCAGAGAGACGGGTTTGTCTTTTCTAAATGGTGGAGGCGGGGGGAATCGAACCCCCGTCCGAGAATGCTCCACGCAAGGCGTCTACAGGCTTATTCCATCTTCAGTTCTCGACGCGCCCCTGCCGATGGACAGGCTGGTTCGCGGCCAGTTCATTGCTTTTCTCGCCCCGCGCGCCATGAACATGCGCTTGGTGGCCAGTCCGATGGGGTGTCGCCCGTTTCCGCTTACCGGACATCGGCGGAAGGGACGCTGGCATTAAGCAGCCAGAGCGTATTCGGTGTTGTTGGCAATTAATGCCTTGCCGCGGTTTAACGAGGCCAACGGCAACCTCGGCCTGCAACCTTGGCTTCAACCATCCCCGTCGAAACCTGGTCGCCCCCTGTCAAAGAGCCAGTACACATATAAGGGCTTCCCCCAGTTTGGCAAGGGAAGATTGGGCAAGGGGAGGCTGGGGGACGGAACTGGCGCCGGCCCGGCGTCCTGCGCGTTCCGTGTGCGCCTCCTGCGGACCTGCGGCGCGGGGCGGCGGGGGAGGAGCGAGGGCAGGGCGGACGTTCCACCCTGGGCGCGCCCGTCGCCCGGGCGGGGCCAGCGCCTCGGCGCAACGAAAAAGCCCGCCCCCGCGAGGGGACGGGCTTGGAAGCCGATGGCTCGGTGCGCGAGGCGCCTACCAGCGGGGGGCGCGCTCGGCGCGGGGGCGGGCCTCGTTGACCTTGATGTTGCGGCCGCCGAAGTTGGCGCCGTCAAGGGCCTCGATGGCAGCCAGCGCGCTCTGGTCGTCCATTTCGACGAAACCGAAGCCGCGGGGGCGGCCGGTCTCGCGATCCTCGACGAGCTTGACGGACACGACGTCGCCGTAGGAGGCGAACGCCTCGCGGACGTCCTCTTCGGTGGCGGACCAGGGCAGATTGCCGACGTAGATGCTCTTGGCCATGAAACTCTCCATGAAACGTAAAACAGTGGAATATGGCGCACTATGCGCCTTGTAAAAGAAAGCTGCGTACACAAGATGCGTACACAGCCCCTTGTTACCTGGAATCGACTTTCACCAGCACCGTCCGGAAACCCGGCCGCGCCCCCTTGGGCGTCACTGGAAGTGGCAGTAACTACAACGCTCGAACCGGGATGTCAAGACCGAAAATTGATAATTTTTTGCATCCGATGCATCCGCGAGATAAAACTACAGTCTCGGCAGCACGTTCCGCCAGTGTGGGCCAGGGCGTGGCCAGCAGCGGGAGCGGGAAAAGCCGGAGCCGAAGGCGCCCGCGGCGAGGAAGCCAGGCCGAACCGGGGGCGCAGGCCCGGCCGGGGCCCGGCAACCTGCCCCCGGCCCTGGCGGATGCCGCCCCCTGGGGGGCGAGGCGGGCGCTCCTGACCCTGCCCCGGTCCCTGGAGATTCGTCTCGCGGCTTGGGGACGGCTGTCGGCGGCGGGCTCCCGGGGCCGCTCCCGCCCGGCATCAGCGGCCCCGGCCCGGGGCCGACATGGGCAACGGCGACGCGCTGGCCCGGGGGGGCGGGGGCTGACCCTGGTGGCTGGCCACGCCGGATGTCCCCGCGCCCGGGCTTCCACGGGGCAGGGCGGCCCGGATGGCCCGGCGCTTATATAGCCCCGGGCGGCCGTTTCCCCGGGCCGCCCCGGACCGGCGGATGGCCTGGGCGCTCTGCGGCCCCTGGCCGGTTCTTCCGCAACCGGGGGAGCCCGGTTGCCCTCCAGGGGGCGCACCGTCGGCGTGCCTTGGCCTTGCGCGCATGCCGGAGGGGGCTCCCGGTTGCGGGGATTGGCCGATGCCCCGCCCTTGTGCTTTCAGCCGCCCTTTGCGATAGTGCATTTGTGGGGTGCCGGGCCGATGCCTTCCCTCCCCATAGCCTCGATTTCATGGAGAATGCGCTATGCAAAAAGTCCCCCGGTTTTCCAGGCGCGCCTTTCTGACTGCCGCGGCGGGAACTGCGGTCGCCATCGGATTGCCCGGCCTGTTCGCCACGGTTTCGGAAGCCCGGCAGCGGAGCCTTGCCGGGGAGTTGCGCAGGGACGGGCGGCCCCGGCTCCCTCCGGGCCAGCGGGCCATCGAGGAACTCGAGAACATGGGCGGCGAGCCCGGCTCGCCCGACCCCGGGGACTTCCGGCTCCGGGTTCACGGGGAGGTCGAGAACCCTTATGAGCTCGGCTTCCAGGAGCTCATGGCATTCGAGCAGACGGACATCGTCTGCGACGTTCATTGCGTGACCGGGTGGACCCTGCTCGATTCCGTCTGGCGCGGGGTGCTGCTTGCCGCCCTGCTGGACCGGGCACGCCCCCTGCCTGAAGCGGGGTTTCTCGTGATCCAGGCCGCCCACGGGTACACCACAAGCATACCGCTTGCCGAAGCCCGGAAGGAGAACGTGTTCCTGGGGCACGCCCTGTCGGGCGCCCCTTTGCCCGGCCCCAACGGAGGCCCCGTACGGGCGGTGGTTCCGGACCTGTACTTCTATAAAAGCGCCAAGTGGGTGGAGGGGCTGAAGGTGACCTCGCGCGACGAGCTGGGCTTCTGGGAAACGCGCGGCTACAGCAACTCCGCCGACCCGTGGAGGGAAGAACGGTATTCGCGCTAGGGCAGACGGCTCAAGGCCTTTGTCCGGCGCAGCGGGAGGCGCCTTCGCCAGAGCCTCCGCCAGGGGCTTTGGCCGGTCCGGAAGCCGTGGGTCGCGCTTGCGGCGGCGCCTCCAGCACCAGCGGCCCCGGGGCGCCGCCGACGTGGACGACGGCGATGCGCGGGTCCAGGGTGTCCGGGGTCTGGTGGCTGGTCATAAGGATGGCCGCGCCCGTGTCCAGTGCTGCGGCGAGCAGGGTGCCCACCGCGGCGGTCCAGGCGGCGTCGAGGAAGGCGAAGGGTTCGTCCAGGAACAGAATGTCGGGGCGCACGGCCAGGGCCCGGGCCAGGTTCAGCCGACGGCGCATGCCGCCCGAAAGCGCCGTGGGCAGGGCGCGCAGGGGCAGGCCCAGGCGCTCCAGCCAGGGCCGGGCCTGCTCCCGCCGCGCGGCCAGGGGCCCATGCAGGACGTAGGCCACATTGTCGCGGCAATCGAGCCAGGGCAGGAGCACGTCGTCCTGGAACATGCAGCCCGGGCGCGAGCCGCCCAGGCGTACGCTGCCCGCGTCGGGCCTGCTCAGGCCCGCGGCCACCTCCAGCAGGGTGGTTTTGCCGCAGCCCGAGGGCCCGGCCAGGCACAGCCCGCGCCCGCCCGCCACGGCGAGGTCGGCCCGGGCGACCACCGGCCGCCCCCCGGCGGCCTTGGCCACGCCGTCCAGGGCGATGATCGGCGCAGCGGCGGCCCCGGCTCCGGGCGCCGTGGCGGACGCCGCCACGGGAGCGTCCATCCGCGTTTTTTCCGGCGTGTTCACTGCG
>NZ_JALNWM010000264.1 GCF_023230885.1 Desulfocurvus sp.
GGGCGCGCCGCCAAATCCCGCTGGTATGGGGCTGACACCCTCTGCATACAGAAAGGAGACGATCATGAAGGAAGTCCGCGACAAGGCGCGTGAACTGATGAAAGGCTACTGCAGGGTCTGCTCCGTGTGCGACGGGCGGGCCTGCGCGGGCGAGGTGCCCGGCATGGGCGGCCTGGGCTCGGGCGCGTCCTTCAAGGAGAACATCGCCGCCCTGGCAGGCCACAAGCTGCGCATGCGCCTGATCCACGGCGCCTCGGAGCCGGACACCCGCACCACCGTCCTTGGCCTGGACCTGGACATCCCCGTGCTGGCCGCGCCCATCGGCGGCGTGTCCTTCAACATGGGCGGCAAGATCGAGGAGATCGACTACATCACGGCCAAACTGGAAGCCTGCGCCCAGGAGGGCATCGTCGGCTGCACCGGCGACGGCGTGCCCGCCTTCATCCACGAGGCCGGGTTCGCGGCCATCGAAAAGGTCGGCGGACGGGGCATCCCCTTCATCAAGCCCTGGGAGGACGCCGAATTCGACGCCAAGCTGGACAAGGCCGCCGCCACCGGCGCCACGGTCTTCGGCATGGATATCGACGCCGCCGGGCTGGTGACCCTGGCCAAGATGGGCCGCCCCGTGTCGCCCAAGACCCCGCAAAAACTGGCCGAGATCGTGGAAAAGGTGCCCGGACGGTTCGTGCTCAAGGGCGTGATGACCGTGGAGGACGCCCGCCTGGCCCTGGAGGCCGGGGCCGACGCCATCGTGGTCTCCAACCACGGCGGGCGCGTGCTGGACCACGCCCAGGGCTCGGCCAGCGTGCTGGCTGAAATCGCGGCCTCCGTGGGCGGACGCATGACCGTGCTGGCCGACGGCGGCGTCCGCTCGGGCGCCGACGTGCTCAAGATGCTCGCCCTGGGCGCCGACGCGGTGATGATCGGGCGCCCGTTCAGCGTGGCGGTCATGGGCGGGCTCAAGGACGGCGCCGCGCAGTACATCCGCCAGATCAAGTCCGAGCTGGTCTCGGCCATGGTCCTCACCGGCTGCGCCAGCGTGGCCGACGCCGGGCCGGGCATCCTGGCCCGGGCCTGATTTCCGGCGCCCCCGGCGCCAGCGCGAAAAAGGGACGGCCCCCCCGGGGGGGGCCGTCCCTTGTCGTTTCCGCACATGCCCCACATGCCCGGACAAGCCCGGAGAAGCCCGGGCATCCCCGCCGTGTCCCCCGCGCCCGGACACGCCCGCGGCGCCCGGCGCGCCGGGGCTCAGGCCGGGGCGGCGGCCAGGAAGGGCCGCCCAGCCAGCCAGTCCTCGGCGCAGGCCAGCACCCCGCGCCGACGCATCAGGGCCACGGCGCGGGTCATGACCAGATAGCCCGCCTCCAGCCCCAGGGCGGCAGCCCCTTCCAGGAGCCCCTGCTGCACGGCCCCGGCCAGCTCGCGTTGCAGGGCGTAGATGGGGATGGGCGCCAGGGGATCGCGCAGTTCCACGCTCAGCTGGCAGGCCCGGGCGTCCACGGAATTCCAGCCCCGGCAGGCCAGGGGCCGGGCCTCGTGCACCGAGCAGGCCCCGTCGCGCAGGAACGCGCAGGGCGTCAGGTGGCGGATGTCGCCCAGTTCGCGGCGGCTGCGCCCGCGGATGAGCCCGCCCAGGGCCTCCACCCGCGCGGCCAGGGCGTCGCCCTCGCCGGGGGAGAAGCGCTCCAGGACGTGGATGCCCAGGAACAGGGCCTCGGGCGGGGTCAGGGAAACCTGGTTGAAGCAGCAGTGCAGGCAGCCGCGGGCGCAGGCCACGGGCGGGTCGAAATCCAGGTCCCGCAGCACGTCGTCCAGGGCGGCGTAGGCCTCCTGCACGGCCTCGCACAGGCCGCGCACGCCGGGGCCCCGGGCCACGGCCCCGGCCAGGGCCCGGGAGCAGCCCTGGCGCAGGCGCCGCGACAAGGACTCCTGCGCCGGAGTAAGCCCGTCGCCCTGCGGGGCGCAAACCTGCGCCAGGCCGCCCCCCCGCCCCGGGCGCCGACCCGCCCCGCCGCCGCGCGGCACCCGCCTGGAACGTGAACCCATAGGCACACCGCCTGGATGAGGAATGACTCCGGGACGCCCGGAGAAGCGGGGCCGCCGCAAGGGGGCGGTGTCCCAGGAAGGCATTTAGGGCAATGCGGGGGGCGCAGGCAACAGATTTTCTTTTAGCCTGGGCCGGGCCCGCGCGGGCGCCGGCGGAGATGGAGCGCGGCCATGTGCAGCTGCTTGGCCGGGGCCGGGCCCGCACGGGCGCGGGCGGACGCCCCGGAGGGCGGCGCGACGCCCCGGGCCCCGGATGCGCCCGGACACGCACGCGGCCGCTGGCTGGCCGGGCACGCGGCGGCCCGCCATGCCCCCCGGCCCGCCAGCTAGCCCAGCCGCCGCCGGAAGAGCCACGAGGCCAGGGCCAGGGTGACCACGGCGATGGGCACCAGGGGCCAGAGCACCTCCAGGACCATGCCCGGGGGCATGCCCTTGAGCAGCACCCCGCGCACGGCCACCAGGAAGTAGCGCAGCGGGTTGGCATGGGAGACGAGTTGCAGGAACTCCGGCATGGTTTCTATCGGCGTCGCGAAGCCGGACAGGAGCATGGACGGGATCATGAAGGTGAAGGTGCCCAGGATGGCCTGCTGCTGCGTCTTGCACAGCGAGGAGATGAACAGCCCCACGCCCACCACCGAGAGCAGGAACAGAAACTGCGCCAGCAAGAGCACGGGGAACGAGCCCCGGAAGGGGATGCGGAACAAGACGATGGCCGCGGCCACGATGAGCAGGCCCTCGGCCATGCCCAGAAGCATGGCCGGGATGGTCTTGCCCGCCAGGATCTCGCGCGGGGACAGCGGCGTGACCAGGATCTGGTCGAAGGTGCCGAGCTCGCGCTCGCGGGCCACGGACAGCGAGGTCACCAGCAGCCCGACCACCATGGAAAGCATGCCGATGAGGTTGGGCACGGTGAACCACATGTAGTCCAGGCTGGGATTGAACCAGGCGCGGACCACCAGCCGCGCCGGGGGCCCGGGCTGGCCGCGCCGCGCGCAGAGGTCCGCGTTGTAGCCGTCCACGACGGCCTGGATGTAGCCCTGGACGATCTGCGAGGTGTTGGAACGCCTGCCGTCGAGCAGGACCTGGGCCGTGGCCGGGCGCCCGGCGGCCACGTCGCGCGAGAAGTCCTGGGGCAGGACCAGGACGGCCATGACCCGCTCGTTCTCCAGCTCCGGGGCCGCCTGGCCCAGGCCCGAGAGGTGGTGCACCCGGGCGAAGTACGGCGCGCCGACGAAGCGCTGGGCCAGCTCCACCGCCGCCGCCCCGCCGTCCTGGTCCAGCACGGCCAGGTCCACGGCCTTCACGTCCAGGGTCGCGGCGAAGGAAAACAGGGTCAGCTGCAACAGCGGCGGCATGATCAGCA
>NZ_JALNWM010000265.1 GCF_023230885.1 Desulfocurvus sp.
GACTACCCCTTCCGCTGGGATCGGGAGGCGGCTGAACGCATCTGCCGCTTCGCCTCCAACATGGTGCATGTGAAAGGCCGGGAATGGGCGGGCAAGAAGATCGTCCTCGAACCCTGGCAGTGCTTCATCCTGGCCGTAGCCTACGGCTGGGTGCGCAAGGCGGACGCACTGCGCCGTTTCCGTGAAATCTACGCCGAGATCCCGAGAAAATCCGGCAAGTCCGTGCTCGGGGCCTGCATCGGCCTGTACATGTTCGCGGCCGACGACGAGCCCGGGGCCGAGGTCTATTCCGGGGCCACCAGCGAGAAGCAGGCCTGGGAGGTCTTCGGTCCGGCCCGTCAGATGTGCCTGAAAAATCCCTCCTTCGTCAGCCACTTCGGCATCCATGTCGGGGCCAAGAACCTGCACATTCTGGACAACGCCAGCAAGTTCGAGCCGGTCATCGGCAAGCCCGGCGACGGAGCCTCGCCCCACTGCGCCATTGTGGACGAATACCACGAGCACCAGACGCCCGACCTCTACGACACCATGCTCACCGGCATGGGTGCGCGCTCCCAGCCTATGCTGGCAGTGATCACCACCGCCGGCGTGGATACCTCCGGCCCCTGCTACGCCAAACGCGACGAGGCGGTGAAGGTCCTCGAAGGTTCTCTGGAAAACGACCAGCTGTTCGCCATCGTGTTCACCATCGACGAAGACGACGACTGGACCGAGTGGCCGTCCTGGGAAAAGGCCAATCCGAACCTGGGCGTCTCGGTCTACCCCGATTTCCTCCAGGCCCGGCGCAAGGAGGCCCTGCAGATCGCCTCCCGCCAGAACATCCTCAAGTGCAAGCACCTGAACGTCTGGGCCAACGCCGGCTCGGCCTGGATCAACATGGTCAAATGGAACGCCTGCCGGGCGGACGTCTCCCTGGACGACTTCGCAGGCGAGCCCTGCTGGGTCGGTGTGGACCTGGCCTCCAAGGTGGACCTCACCGCCATGGTGCTGCTCTTCAGGCGCGGGGACGAATTCTATCTCTTCGGCAGGCACTACCTGCCGGAGGAGACGGTCACCCTTCCCGAAAACGTCCACTACCAGCGCTGGGTGGCCGAGGGGCATCTGGTGGCCACGCCCGGCGCACGCACCGATTACCACTATCTCATGGACGACCTGCTGGCATACGCCGACCGCTTCTCCATCCGAGAGTTGGCCTACGACCCGCGCGAGGCCGAGATGCTCATGCAGGAGATCCGCGAGCGGGTGTCCTTTTCCTGCATCGAGATCAACCAGTCTCCGGCGTTCATCTCCGAGCCCATGAAGGAATTCGAGGCCCTCTACCTTTCGGGCAAGCTGCGCCACGACGGCGATCCGCTGCTGGCCTGGCAGGCCGCCAACGTGGTGCTGCGCTCCACCAGGACCAAGGCCTATTATCCGGGCAAGGAACGCGCCGAAAACAAAATCGACGGTATCGTGGCCGCCATCATGGCCCTTTCCCGCGCCATGCTTCATGCGGAAGAACCGTTTGTCGGCATGGAGGTCTGGGACTGATGGGCGTCATCTCCTGGCTCAAGGGCCGCAAGTCGGCATCGCGGATGGCCCTGGAGGACCTCCTGGCCGACGGCTTCTTCACCCAGCCCGCCAAGAGCGGCGTGGCCGTGACCTGGAAGACGGCTTTGCAAGCCACTACGGCCCTGGCCTGCGCCCGGGTCATCGCCGAGGGGCTGGCCCAGGTGCCGCTCAAGGTCTTTCGCTCACAAGGCGGCGTGCGCACCCCGGCCGACGACCACCCGTTGTACGGCCTGCTCGGGGACGCGCCCAACGACTGGCAGACCAGCTTCGAGTTCATCGAGCAGGTGGTCATGCACCTGGTGTTCTGCGGCAACGCCTTTGTGTTTGTGAATCGCGGACTGGGCCGCGTTGTGGAACTACTCCCCTACGAGCCGCAGCAGGTGACCGTGAAGCGCGACGGCTACGTAATCTCCTATGAGGTAACCACCGACGACGGCCGCCGCATTGGACTTTCCGCTTCCGAGATGTGGCATCTGCGTGGGCCGTCCTGGAACGGCTGGATGGGACTCGAAGGCGTACGCCTCGCCCGGGAGGCCATCGGGCTGTCTCTGGCCACCGAGGAACATGGAGCGCGGCTGTTCTCCAACGGGGCCGTGGTCGGCGGCGTCCTGTCCACGGATCAGGTCCTGAACGAGGAGCAGCGCCTGGCCCTGCGCAAGTCCTGGGAGGCAAGGCACGCCGGCGGCGGGAACGCCTTCAAGACCGCCGTGCTCTGGGGCGGCATGAAGTTCACTTCCATGACCGCGCCCAACGACCAGGCCCAGTTCCTGGAGACCCGCAAGTTTCAGGTCGAGGAAATCTGTCGGGCCTTCCGCGTGCTGCCCATCATGGTGGGATATTCTGACAAGACCGCCACCTACGCCAGCGCCGAGCAGATGTTCCTGGCCCACGTGGTCCACACGCTCTCGCCCTGGTGCCGCCGCATCGAAACGAGCATCGCCAAGAACCTCTTCAGCGAGGAGGAGCGCCGCCAGGGGCTCTACGCCAAGTTCATGCTCAACGGCCTCCTGCGCGGCGCGGCCAAGGACCGAGCCGAGTTCTACGCCCGGATGTACGGCATCGGGGCCATGAATCCCAATGAGGTGCGCGAGTACGAGGACATGAATCCCTACGACGGCGGCGAACGCTACCGCGTGCCCCTCAATATGACCGATCCGGCCGAGCCGGAAGACGATGACAACGCTGAGGATACCGCCGATGCAGCGCCTCAACTGTAGCCTGAAGGAACTCAAGTTCGCTTCCGGCGGAACCGACGCCGAGCAGATGACCTTTTCCGGATACGGAGCCGTGTTCGGCAACGTGGACGCTTACGGCGACGTGATCCTGCCCGGGGCGTTCACGCAAAGCCTGACCGACGCCGGAGCGGGCAAGGCCGCCTGGCCGGTCATGCTCCTGCAGCACGGCGGACTCGGACTCGGCGCGCAGGACCTGACGCCCATCGGCATCTGGACGGACATCGCCGAGGACGAAGTGGGCCTGCGCGTAACCGGCCGACTGGCCGAGACTCCGCGCGGGCGCGAGGTTCACTCCCTGATGCGCATGGAACCCCGGCCGGCCATCGACGGCTTGTCCATCGGCTACGTGGCCCGGGAATGGACGCCGGGCGGCAAGCCGGGTGAACCCCGCCGCAGGCTCAAGCGTATCGAACTCATCGAGATCAGCCCCGTGACCTTTCCGGCCAACGCCAGGGCGCGGGTGGATCAAGTGAAGGGCGTGCCGGACATCCGGTTCGCCGAGAGGGCCCTGCGTGAGGCCGGGTTCTCCAGGTCACAGGCCAAGGCCGTTCTGGCCGAAGGATTCAAGGCCCTGCCTCTGCGTGACGCCGAGGATGCCCATAACGGGGGTGC
>NZ_JALNWM010000266.1 GCF_023230885.1 Desulfocurvus sp.
CTTCCACGGCGTGTCGGTCTACTTCATCGACCGCGCCGAGTATTTCGACCGCCGCTACTACTACTGCACCCACCACGGCGATTATTTCGACAACTGCGAGCGGTTCGTGTTCCTGGCGCGGGCGGCCCTGGCCTGGGCCCGGCGCCTGGAGACGCCCCCGGCGGTCATCCACCTGCACGACTGGCAGACCGCCGTGGCCGCCGCCTTCCTGCATTTCGCCCGCCCCCGCGACCCCATCCTGGCCGACACGCGCTGCGTTCTGACCATCCACAACCTGGCCTTCCAGGGCCGCTTCGCCTCGCGGCTGTTCGAAACCAGCGGCCTGCCCTGGGAGGCCTGGGGCATGAACGGCGCGGAGTTCTACGGCGACTTCAATCTGCTCAAGGCGGGCATCGCCTACGCCGACTGCATCACCACCGTCAGCCCCGGCTACGCCCGCGAGATCGTGACCCCCGAGTTCGGCTGCGGGCTGGAGGGCATCCTGGCCCACCGCCAGGGCTGCCTGCACGGCATCCTCAACGGCGCGGACTACGACGTGTGGGACCCCGGCGCCGACCGCTTCCTGCCCCGGGCCTACGGCCCGGACGATCTGCGCGGCAAGCGCGTCTGCAAGGAGCACCTCATCGCCACCTACGGGCTGGATCCGACCCTGGCCGGGCGGCCCATCCTGGGCTTCATCGGCCGCCTGCGCCGCCAGAAGGGCATCGACCTCGTGCTGGCGGCCATGGAGCGGCTCATGGCCCTGGACGTGGGGCTGGTGGTCCTTGGCGAGGGCAACCTGGAGTTCGAGGCGCGCCTGTCCGACATGGCCGAGCGCTACCCGGGCCGCGTATGGGCGCACATCGGCTATACCGAGGATATGGCCCACTACATCCAGGCCGGGACGGACATCTTTCTCATGCCCTCGCGCTACGAGCCCTGCGGCCTGACCCAGATGTACGCCCTGCGCTTCGGTACGCCGCCGGTGGCCACCGCCGTGGGCGGCCTGCGCGACACCATCGTGCCCCACCCCGGGCCCGGGGCCACGGGCTTCACCTTCGACGCGCCCGACCCGGGGCTGCTGGTGGACGCCGTGGCCCGGGCCGTGGCCGTGTGGGAGGACGCCCCGGCCTGGAGGGCCATCCAGGAGCGCGGCATGCGCACCGCGTTTTCATGGGACGACTCGGCCCGCGCCTACCTGGACGTTTACCGTTCGGCGGGGGCCGCAATTTGAGGGCGCGGGGCCGGGGCACATGCCGTGCCCGCCCGCCTGCGTCCGGGAGGAAACGACCGTGAGCCTGAAGAAGCAGTACCTGAAGTCCAAAGCCCTGGCCAAGGTGACCTTCCGCCTGCCCCGGGAGGCCGCCCCCGAGGCCGGGAACGTGGCCCTGGTTGGCGAGTTCAACGACTGGAACGTCTACGCCACCCAGATGAAGAAGCTCAGGAACGGTGAGTTCACCGTCACCCTGGAGCTGGAGACGGGGCGGTCCTACGAGTACCGCTACCTCATCGACGAGATGCGCTGGGAAAACGACTGGGACGCCGACCGCTACGCCCGCAGCGCCTATGGCAACTGCGACAACTCCGTGGTGGACGTGTAGCCCGCCCGCCAGCGCGCCCGGAGCCCCGAAAGCCTTGCGCCGCCCGGGTCCACCCTGGACCGGGGCGGCGCTTTGCCGTAAGACGGACCCGCCATGACCGCAGCATTCCCCTCCCCCCTGCTTGTGACCCTGGGCGACCCCAACGGCCTGGGGCCGGAACTTGTCTGCCGCCTCCTGGGCGCCGCCGCGCCCCCCGCGCGGCCCCTGGTGCTCCTTGGCCCGCGCGAGGCCCTGGAGCTGCACCGCGCGCGCCTGGGCCTGCCGCGCTTCTGGGTCGAGGCCGACGCCGCCGGCCCCCTGGCGCCCGGGCCGGGAATCTGGCTGCGCGTGCCCCCGGGGCTTGAGCGCTTCACCCCCCGCCCCGGCCAGGCCCACCCCGAGGGCGGGCGCGCCGCCGGGCTGGCACTGGACGCCGCCTGCGACCTGCTGCGCGCCGGGGCCGCGCCGGGGCTGGTCACCTGCCCGTTGCACAAGGCCATGCTCCAGGAGGCGGGCTTCGACTTCCCGGGGCACACCGAGTTCCTGGCCGAGCGGCTGGGCGTGGGCCGCGACGGGGTCTGCATGCACCTGTGCGGCCCCCGGCTGCGCGTCAGCCTGGTGACCACCCACCCGCCCCTGGCCGACGTGCCGCGGCTGGTGACCCGGGAGCGCATCCTGCGCTGCCTGGAGCTGACCTGGGAGCTGATGGTCCGCCAGGGGCTCTCGGGCGCGCCGGTGGCCGTGTGCGGCCTGAACCCCCACGCCGGGGAGTCGGGGCGCATCGGCACCGAGGACCGCGACATCATCGCCCCGGCGGTGGAGGAGGCCCGGGCGCGCGGCATCGACGCGCTGGGCCCCCTGCCCGGGGACACGGCCTTCCATTTCGCCGCCGCCGGGCGCTATTCGGCGGTGCTGGCCATGTATCACGACCAGGGCCTGGCGCCCCTCAAGCTGCTGCATTTCAGCGAGGCGGTGAACGTGACCCTGGGGCTGCCCGTGGTGCGCACCAGCGTGGACCACGGCACGGGCTACGACATCACGGGCCGCGACGTGGCCGACACGGGCAGCCTGCGCGCGGCCCTGGGGCTGGCCGCGCGCCTGCTGGACTGACCCGGCAAGCGGTACGCTTATTGCTACATTGCGCCGCGGGGAGGATCGTGCCGGTCCCCTCCGCGGCGCTCCCTTTTTTTCACGCCGGGCACAAGGACGTGCAATGAATGAAAATTTCCTGAGAAGGCCCCTGCGCATCCCCCTGGAGAGCCTCACCGACGGGCTGGCCCGGGCGGTGACGCTTTTCCGACACGGGCGCGAGGTCCAGGCCTTCGACCTCTTCGAGCAGCTTCTGGAAACCTGGCCCCAGGCCCATGTGGAAATCCTGGCCCTGTGCCACGACTGCTACATGGCCCTGCCCGGGCGCGACCGCTACACCCTCTACCAGCGGCGACACTTCCGCTTCCCCGTGGCCGAGGGCGACCGCGTCCTGGACGTGGGCAGCGGCAATGTGCCCTTTCCCCTGGCCACGGACCTGGCCGACCTGGACCCCGACGACGACGGCGTGGGCCGCGCCGGGCAGCCCTTCAAGGCCCTGGAGGGCCGCCGGGTGCACCGCTGTGCCGTGGAAAGCCTGCCCTTCGCGGACCGGGAGTTCGATTTCGTCACCTGCTGCCATGTGCTGGAGCACAGCGCCGACCCGGCCCGGGCCTGCGAGGAGCTGATGCGCGTGGCGCCCCGGGGTTACCTGGAGACTCCATCGCCGGGCAAGGACGTGTTCCTGAACACCGCCGAGATATCCAATCACCTGTGGCAGGTGCGGCTGTGGAACGGCAC
>NZ_JALNWM010000267.1 GCF_023230885.1 Desulfocurvus sp.
CTCGATCTCGGCGAACAGGCGCTCGGTGTCCTGCTCGCGCTTGGGCTTGAGCTTCATGAACCAGGACCGGATTTCCGGCCAGGCCTCGAGCCGGGCCGGGTCCACGGCCACGCGCCAGCCCTGGCCGGTGTGCTTGTCGTAGAGCGACACGGCGTAGCGGCCCAGGTTCTCCACCTTCATCCAGTTGTTGCCCGTGGAGCACAGGGTCAGGAGCTGCACGGCGTCGGGCAGGCATTTGCCGCTTTCCACCAGCGCCTCGAACAGGGTGCCCTCGGGCAGGCGGCTCTTGGCCTCCTCGACCATGAACCCGCCGATGAGCAGGCCCGGGGCCGGATAGCCGTGGAACTTGCGCGCGATTTCCTTGAATTCCTCGAAGGTGTACTGGCCGATGTTCATGCGCCCTCCGTGCGGGGTGTTTGGCGGGGTGGCCTGCTTGCGGAAAATTGCCGGATGATGCCTAAAAAAAGGCCCGGGGGGAAGGGCAATATGGATTGCGTCCAGTTTGGCACAATGACCCCGGGGCCGGGCGCCGGGCCCCGCCGGGACAATCGGGCTTGACGAAAGCCCCCCGACCTGGGACGTTTGATCCAGTAGTCCCCCGAAAACAGCCGCGCGACGCGCATGAGGACCGCCATGCCCGAGAAAAGGAATTCCCGCCCCCGGCTCGAACGCTTCCAGAACATGGACACCCTGGCCCGGGATATCGAGCGCCACATCGTCTCCAGCCTGGGCAACGACCCCGTGGCCAAGAACCGCTACCGCTATTTCCAGGGCCTGGCCCACAGCGTGCGCGACCGGCTCATCTCCCTGTGGATCGAGACCCAGCGCTCCTACTACGACGCCATGGTCAAGCGCGTGTACTACCTGTCCATGGAGTTCCTGCCCGGGCGGTTCCTGATGAACTACCTGGTCAACATGCGCATGGATGAGGCCACCCGCCCGGTGGTCGAGGGGCTGGGCTTCTCCCTGGAGGACCTGGAGGAGCAGGAGTGGGACGCCGGGCTGGGCAACGGCGGCCTGGGGCGGCTGGCCTCGTGCTACATGGACTCCATGGCCACCCTGCGCATCCCCGGCTACGGCTACGGCATCATGTACGACTACGGCATCTTCCACCAGACCATCGTCGGCGGCTGGCAGGAGGAGCACTGCGACAACTGGCGCCGCCACGGCAGCCCCTGGGAGATCGTGCGCCGCGAGAACCTGTACGATGTCCACTTCTACGGGCGCACGGAAACCTACGAGGACGCGCGCGGCCTGGCGCGCCGCCGCTGGGTGGACACCCAGAAGGTCCGGGCCATGCCCTGCGACATCCTCATCCCCGGCTACGGCTGCGAGCATGTGACCAACATGCGCCTTTGGGCCGCCCAGTCCAGCGAGGACTTCGACCTCACGGACTTCAACCGCGGCGACTACATGGGCGCCATGGAAAGCAAGGTCGTCAGCGAGAACATCACCAAGGTCCTGTATCCCAACGACAAGGTGGAGCAGGGCCGCGAGCTGCGCCTCAAGCAGCAGTACTTCATGGTCGCCGCCACCTTCCAGGACATCATGCGCCGGCACATGAAGCTGCACGGCTCCATGTCCAGCTTCCCGGACTATGTGGCCGTCCAGCTCAACGACACCCACCCGGCCATCGCCATCCCCGAGCTGATGCGCCTGCTGCTCGACGAGCACGCCCTGGGCTGGGACGACGCCTGGACCATCTGCACCCGCACCTTCGCCTACACCAACCACACCGTGCTGCCCGAGGCCCTGGAGACCTGGCCGGTGGACCTGCTGGGCCGCCTGCTGCCCCGGCACCTGGAAATCATCTACGAGATCAACCGCCGCTTCCTCGACGACGTGGCGGCGCGTTTCCCCGGCGAGGGCGAGCGCCTGGCGCGCATGTCGCTCATCGGCGAGGGCCACACGCGCACCGTGCGCATGGCCAACCTGGCCATCGTCGGCAGCCACACGGTCAACGGCGTGGCCGCCCTGCACTCGGAAATCCTGAAGAACGGCCTGTTCGCGGACTTCCACGCCCACTGGCCGGACAAGCTGACCAACGTGACCAACGGCGTCACGCCCCGGCGCTGGCTGCTCCAGGCCAACCCGCCCCTGTCGGCGCTCATCACCGATGCCATCGGCCCCGGCTGGGTCGCGGACCTGGACCGCCTGCGCGAGCTGGTGCCCCTGGCCGAGGACGCCGGGTTCCGCGAACGCTGGGCCAAGGCCAAGCTGGACAACAAGAAGCGTTTTGCGCGCTATGTGCTGCGCAAGGTCAACATGGGCGTGAACCCCAAGACCATGTTCGACGTGCAGGTCAAGCGGATGCATGAATACAAGCGCCAGCTGCTGAACGTCATGCACGTCGTGGCGCTGTACAACCGCATCCGCGAGGACCCCGGGGCGCGCCATACCCCGCGCACGGTGTTCTTCGGCGGCAAGGCCGCCCCCGGCTACCAGCAGGCCAAGCTCATCATCCGGCTGATCAACGCCGTGGCCGACACCGTGAACTCCGACCCCGCCGTCCAGGGGCTGCTGCGCGTGGCCTTCCTGCCCAACTACTGCATCTCCCAGGCCGAGAAGATCATCCCCGCCGCCGACCTGTCGGAGCAGATATCCACGGCGGGCATGGAGGCGTCGGGCACGGGCAACATGAAGTTCGCCATGAACGGCGCCCTGACCATCGGCACCCTGGACGGCGCCAACGTGGAGATCATGGAGGAGGTGGGCGCGCAGAACATCTTCATCTTCGGCCTGACGGCCCACGAGGTGGAGGCCATGCGCCGGGGCGGCTACAACCCCCGCGAGTACTACGACCGCGACCCCGAGCTGCGCCGCGTGCTGGACATGATCGGCACCGGGGCCTTCCTGCCCTCCAGCCCGCACCTGTTCCGCCCGCTGGTGGATTCGCTGCTGGAGCACGGCGACTGGTACATGCTGCTGGCGGATTTCCGTGATTATGTGGACACCCAGCGCCGGGTGGACAGGCTCTTCGACGACCCCGACGCCTGGACGCGCGTGTCCATCCTCAACGCGGCCAACATGGGCAAGTTCTCCAGCGACCGCTCGGTGCGCGAGTACGCCGAGCGCATCTGGAACGCGCCGCCCCTGGGCCGGTAGCGCGGCGCGGCGCGCCCGGGCCGTTGCGCCCGTCCTGGCCGGCGTGTCCCGTCGGCCGGGGCGGGCGTTTTTTTTCCGTTGCGGCCGGTCCGTCGTGCTGGTAATCGATTGGGCTTTCCCCAGCCGCGCGCCCCGGCGCGCATCGCCAGACAAGGACCCGCCCCATGCCGGACGCCCTGACCCGGACCATAGACAGGATCACCGACACCGTGGGGGCGGCGGCGCGCGCGCTGTCGCTGCTGCTGGTGGCGGTGGTCGCCGCCGACGTGGCCCTGCGC
>NZ_JALNWM010000268.1 GCF_023230885.1 Desulfocurvus sp.
CGGACCTCCGTATTGGGTTGAAAGGCTTGCCATACTGCATAGGCCATCCGGCGCGTTTTTTCCAGGGGTTTTTCAATGTTGGCGGCGGCGCTCCGGGCAGGGGCGGCCCGGGGCGGACTCCCCACGCGGGGCGCGAACTTGTCACAGGTCCGCAAGACATAGACGTGCTTCTCCCCCGACGCGCGGGCGCGCGGGGTGCGAAGCCGTTCCCGTCTCCGGGCGCCAGCAGCCCGGGCCCTCCGGGCATGCGGGTGCGCGGGAGCGGGAAGCTCGACCCCTGCCCGGCGTCGCTGTCGTCCCACCTCAGGACGCGCGGGCGCGCGGGAGCGGGAAGGCCTTGATGCGCTGCCTTCCATTGTCCTGCGCACCTCCGGGCGCGCAGGCGCACGGCGGCGGGGAGGACGGGGACACGCCACCCCCGGGACGCCCCCGGGCATGCGGGCGCGCGGGCCCGCCGGACAGGCGGACCACCCAGGCCAAGGGCCCCCTCCGGACGCGCGGACGCGCCGGGCACGAACTGCCCGCGCGTGGGAGAATTCTCGGGCCCCCTCCGGACGCGCGGACGCGCCGGGCCGGAATTTCCGGACGCCCGGACGGCCCGGGCGGTTTTTTTCGCCGCCGGGCCTAAAGTTCCCTCAAGACCTGCCGAAAAGAAGGGGACAAGGCGTTTTGTTCGGCCAGCGGCAAGGAGGGGAGGCCCATGGATTTCAGCATCGGCTCGGACATGTCCGTGACCACCGTGAGCACGGGCATGAGCAGGCAGGAATTCGGCGCCCAGGTTGTATCCAAGACACTGGACTACATGAACTCTAACTCGTCTTCCGGCTTCAACGCCGACTACGACTTCCAGACCAGCGTGCTCGGCGCCGCCTACAGCGGCAAGGGGACGATGGTCGAGATGATGATCTAACGCCGTCGCAGCGCCGGGCCGGGCGCCTTGTACAACGAAGCCCCGCCACCGCTCCTGTGCGGTGGCGGGGCCTTCCGGCGGCCGCGCGGCGGCGGCTTTGACCTCGCGGCGCGGTTGTGTCACACCCCAAGGCGTGGCGCGGCCCCGCCGCGCGGCACAGCCAACCCCGAAGGGAGAAGCCATGAACAGCACCCGCCCCCTGGCCGCGGCCGCCCTGCTGGCAGCCGCCCTCATGCTGACCGCCTGCGGCCCGAGCCAGGGCTGGTCCAAGAAGGACACCCACCCCTCGGCCTGGGCCATCGACGAGAAGAACTGCCTCTGGGAAGCCGCCCACGAGCAGGCCCCCGACGGAACCTACACGCCCGTGGAGCGCTCCGACGAGGACACGCAGGCCAGGGTGGAGCAGTGCATGCGAAACCTGGGCTACACCTGGGGCGAGGTGGACGACTAGCGCCCCGGCACCCGCGCGGGGCTACTCCTGCCCCTCCTCGTCGTCGGGCTCCAGCAGGCCCTTCTCCACCGCATGGCGGATGAACAGCGACAGGGCCTGCTCGCCGTCCTCGAACAGGGCCAGCAGCCGCCCCTTGTCCAGGTGCCCGAGTCTGGCGGTCACGAAATCCTTGATGCCCAGGGCCGCGGCGACCTTGAACAGGTCGGCGTAGTCCTCGGACGAGGAAAGCAGCGCGTAAAGCCCGCCCTCCATGCGCCCCAGCAATTCCTCCGCGTCCAGGGAGCCCAGGTCGATAACGGTGTCCTCGGTCATGCGAGTCCTCTTCTTTGGTTGGTCCCCGCCGCGCGAAGGGCCGCGCGCGGGAGCGCGCCATGCGCCAGTCAAGCACCCTACGCGCAACCCACCGCCGCGTCAAAAGCATCCTTCGCGGCCGCGCCCCGTTGCGCAAGAGCGGACAAGACGCCGCCCCGCCCCCGGGGGCATCCTCCAGGGAAACCTTCATCCCAAGGAGAGGACCATGACCCTGGACGACCTGTCCCTGTTCGCCCCCACGGCCCCGGAACGCATCACCCTGCCCTCGGCCCGGCTGGAGGCCGCCGCCCTGCCCTGGCAGCCGCACCCCGCCTTCCCCGGCGTACACATGAAGCACCTGGTGCTTGGCGCCGACACCGGGGGCGCCCTGTCCTGCCACCTGGTGCGCGTGGCGCCCGGGGCGGCCCTGGGCGAGCACGACCACCCCGGGCAGACCGAGGTGCACAAGGTCCTGGGCGGCGCGGGCCTCTGCCGCTGCGCCGGGGCGGACATCGCCTACGCACCCGGCGACCTGGCCGTCATCCCCCCGGGGCGGCGGCACAGCGTGGCGGCGGGCGAGCCGGGGCTGCTCCTGCTGGCGCAGTTCTGCCCGGCGCTGAAATAGGCGGACGGCCCGTGCGCGAGGAGGTCCTGTTCCACGATCCGCCCGACATGCCGGGCCTGACGGCGGTGGCCGGGCGCGGCCTGTCGGCCGCCTTCGCGCGGCATGTCCACGGCGCGCACGTCGTCGGCCTGGTGGATGCGGGTGTGCGCGTGCTGGAGGCGGGGGGCGTGGAAACGGAAATCGCCGCCGGGCGGCTCTTCGCCGTGGCCGCAGGCCAGGGGCACCGCTGCCGCGCGGGCGGCGGCGCCCCCCATTCCTACCGCGTCCTGTGCCTGGCCCCGGAGCGCCTGGCCCCGTATCTGGACGGGCTGGACGGCGCACCTCCGGCCTTCCCCTGCCCGCTGCTGGACGACCCCGGGGCCGCCGGGGCTCTGGACGCCTTCTTCGCCCTGCTGCCCGCCGCGCCGCACACCCTGGCCCGGCGCGAGGAGCTGGCCGACGCCGTGGCCCGGCGGCTGGGAATCCACGCCCGCCGGGGCGAACCCGTGCGCGCCGAGCGCGAGGCCGTGCGCCGCGCCCTGGCGCGCATCGAGGCCGACCCCGCCGCGCCCCTGAGCCTGGGCACCCTGGCGGCCACGGCCTGCCTGAGCCCCTTCCATTTCCAGCGGGCCTTCACCGCGCAGACCGGGGTCTCGCCGCGCCAGTGGCAGCTGGCCGCGCGCGTGCGCAAGGCCCGCGCCCTGCTGGACCGGGGCGTGCCCCCGGCCGAGGCGGCCCTGGCCTGCGGCTTTGCGGACCAGAGCCACTTCACCCGCTGCTTCAAGCGCCTGGTGGGCGTGCCCCCGGGGCGCTATGCCCGCGCCAACGCGGGGCGCGATCCCGCCGTCCCCCGGCGCGACCCCCGACACCGGGGATGACAGCGCCCCCCGGGAGCCTGTATTGTCTGACGAGCGGCGCCCCGCCGCCCACTTCGCGCCAAGGAGGCCCCCCCCGTGACCCGACCCGCCGCCAACCTGCTGGCCGCCGAAAAAAGCCCCTACCTGCTGCAACACGCGGAAAACCCCGTACACTGGCGCCCCTGGGGCGAGGCCACCCTGGCCGAGGCCCGCCGGGATGACAGGCCCCTGTTCATCTCCATCGGCTACTCCGCCTGC
>NZ_JALNWM010000269.1 GCF_023230885.1 Desulfocurvus sp.
AGGCCCAGATGCTGGCCACGGCGTACGCCGGCCCCGAGGGCGAGGCCGCCCGGGCGCGGCTGGCCGCGGCGCCCCCCGCCGCGCCCGGCCCCGCGGGGGCCGACGTGGCCGACGCCCAGTAGCCCCCTCCCGTCCCGCCGGACGCCGACGGCCCCCTTCCCGCACGGGAAGGGGGCCGTCGGCGTCCGGCGGGACGGGAGGGGGCTACTGGGCGTCGGCCACGTCGGCCCCCGCTGGGCCGGGCGCGGCGGGGGGCGCCGCGGCCAGCCGCGCCCGGGCGGCCTCGCCCTCGGGGCCGACGTACGCCGTGGCCAGCATCTGGGCCTCGGGGCGCCGCAGCTCGCGCAGCCCGCGCAGGACATAGTGGTAGTAGCGGATGTTCTCCACATAGGCCACGGCCTCGAAGCCGCGGGTGTAGCCGTGCCTGGTGTCCTTGTACCAGCGTTCCCAGGCCAGCTTTGGGAAAACGTCCTTGAGCTCGCGCCAGGACATTCCCGAGCCGCCCAGGCGCCGGGCCAGGGCCACGGCGTCGTTCAGGTGCCCGGGGCCCTGGTTGTAGGCCGCCAGGGCGAAGAGCCAGCGGGTGTCGTCGTCCAGGGCCGGGTCCTGGGCGTCGTGGAGCATGCGCAGGTAGCGCGCGCCGCCCAGGATGCTCTGGTGCGGGTCGTTGCGGTCCACGCCCAGCAGCCGCGCGGTGTCGGCGGTGATCTGCATCAGCCCGCGCACGCCGGTCTTGGATACCGCCCCGGGGTCGAAGCGCGACTCCTGGTAGAGCACGGCCACCAGCAGCAGGGGGTCGATGCCGCTGGACTGGGCGGCCCGGGCGATGGTCGCGCCGTAGTGCGGCAGGCGGGTGCCCACGGTGCGCAGCAGGTGCGCCAGCTCGAAGGTGTCGGCCTCCTCGGGCAGGAAGCCGAAATAGCGGTCGTAAAGGTCGGCCAGGGCGGGGCTCTTGTCCATGCGCGCCCAGAAGGCGGTCAGGGATTCGGCCAGGGGCCGGTCCTCGGCCCGCCAGTACCAGCGGTAATGGATGGACGCGGGCAGGGTCCGCGAGGTACGGATGCGGTGGTAGAAGGGCTGCCACAGCCGGAAGCGGCCCTCGTCCACCAGGGCGAAGCGCGCCTGGTTGTCGTCCAGGATGTTCAGCAGGGGCACGATGTCCAGCCCGTTGCCCACCACGGCGCTGGGCGAGCAGTCCAGCTCGCGGCCCTGGTCCTTGAGGGCGGCGCGCAGCCCGGCGTTGGCGTTGACCAGGATGGGCTGTTCGCACAGCTCGCAGTCGGTCCGTACGCCGAAGCGCCGGTCGTTGTGGATGATGACGGGGTTGAAGCTGGCGTAGGCCGGGCCCGGAACCACGCAGCCCCCGAGGTTGGCCGGGGGGGTGGAGCCCAGGCCGATGACCACGTCGGCCTGGCCGCTTTCGAGCATGCCCCACGCCTCGCCCCAGGTCCTGGGGGTCAGGCGCTTCCAGGCCAGGCCGTTTTCGCGGCAGTAGGCGTCGAGCAGTTCCTGTTCGAAGCCCCGGCCCAGGTGGGCGGGCGCGCCCTGCATCCATTCGTGGCCGGGGACGGCCACGCGCAACACCGCGCGGGCCCGGTAGCCGGACTCGCGCCAGTGCATGGCGTAGGCCATCTCCACCAGCAGCAGCAGCGCCATGGCCAGGAGCACCAGTTCTCCGGCCCGGGGGCGTGTCGGTATATTGACTTGCATGATCGTTTTGAACGGCAGGCGAAGCAAGAAGCCTGCCACACGGTTCCGGCGCTGTCTTTTGCAGTGATGAAAGACTGTTGACTTTGCCGGAAGCGTTATTTAGACAAGGATGCCTTTTGCCGCGCTCTGCACATGGGCGGGCAAACGGGGAAAGCGATTCTGACAGAAGGAGAGCGAAATGTCAAACACCGTCGTCATGGGTGCCCAATGGGGCGATGAGGGCAAGGGCAAGATCGTGGACATCCTCACCGAGGATGCCGAGATCATTGTCCGTTTTCAAGGCGGCAACAACGCCGGGCATACCCTCGTCGTGGACGGTGAGCAGGTCATCCTGCACCTGATCCCTTCGGGAATCCTGCACGGTTCCAAGCGCTGCCTGGTGGGCAACGGCGTGGTCCTGGACCCGGTGGTCTTCCTCCAGGAGGTGGACAAGCTGGCCGCCCGGGGCGTGGACGTGAGCCCGGGGCGGCTGCTGGTCAGCGCCAAGACGCATGTCATCATGCCGTACCACCGCCTGCTGGACGCGGCCCGCGAGGCCCACAAGTCCAGCGGCGACAAGATCGGCACCACCGGGCGCGGCATCGGCCCCTGCTACGAGGACAAGATGGCCCGCATCGGCATCCGCGCCGCGGACCTGGCCGCCCCCGAGCTGCTGCGGGCCAAGATCGTCCGGGCGCTGGTGGAGAAGAACGCCCTGCTGTCGGGGCTGTACGGCCAGCCCGCCCTGGACGCCGAGGCCGTGTTCCGCGAGATGCTGCCCGTGGCCGAGCGCATGACGCCGTATGTGGGCGACGTGGCCGGGATCGTCGGCGAGGCTATGGCCGCCGGGCGCAGCGTCCTGTTCGAGGGCGCCCAGGGCACGCACCTGGACATCGACCACGGCACCTATCCCTTCGTGACCTCGTCCAACACGGTTTCGGGCAACGCGGCGGGCGGCAGCGGCTGCGGGCCGGGCGCCCTGGAGCGCGTTGTGGCCGTGGTCAAGGCCTACACCACGCGGGTGGGCTCCGGGCCCTTCCCCACCGAGCTGGACGACGCCGCCGGGGAGCACATGCAGCGCGTCGGCGCCGAATTCGGCGCCACCACCGGGCGCAAGCGCCGCTGCGGCTGGCTGGATCTGGCCCTGTTGCGCGAGTCCGTGCGCCTGAACGGCCCCACGGACATCGCCCTGACCAAGCTCGACGTGCTGGGCGGGCTGGCGGAGCTGAAGCTCTGCACGGCCTACCGCTACAAGGGCGAGCTGCGCGGATATCCGCCGCTGGAGGAGAACTCCCTGGCCCTGGTGGAGCCGGTGTACGAGACCGTGCCCGGCTGGAGCGAGGACATCAGCGGCTGCCGGAGCTTCGCCGAACTGCCGGAAAACTGCCGCCGCTATGTGGAGCGCATCGAGGCGGTGCTCGGCGTGCGCTGCTCGTTGGTTTCCGTGGGGCCCGACCGCAGGCAGACGCTGGCGCGCTGAGGCGCCTTTGTCCGGGCCTTTTTCCTGTGCGGCGGATCGGCGGTGCCGGTCCGCCGCACGTCGTTCGGGCGGGCTGGAACGGGTTTTGCTTCATCCGCGTGATCCCTGGAACCGGAACCGTGGAGAACCGACATGCCGACCAACGGCCCCACAGGACGGCCGCCCTGCCTGGTCACCGGAG
>NZ_JALNWM010000270.1 GCF_023230885.1 Desulfocurvus sp.
GCGCAGGTTCATGTCGAACATGGGGTGGGCCAGGGCGTGGGGGATGCCCTGGGCCAGCAGGTAGTCCACCAGCTCGCAGACGTTGTCGCGCGCGCGGGTGATGTCGTCGTGCTGGGCCTCGGTGAGGTTCCAGGCCAGCACATGCAGCTTGCAGCCGTTGTCGGGCAGGTAGGTGGTGATTTCCTCGCTCAGGAAGGTGTTGGGCAGGTGGGCGATGTCCAGGCTGCCGCCCAGGGTGTTGTGGTCGGTGATGGTCACCAGGTCCATGCCCCGGCGGCGGGCGGTCTCGTAGAGGCGCAGGGGCTCGGTGTAGCTTTCGGCGGCGCCGATCTTGCGCAGCACCCATTCCGAGGGGCGCCTGGAGTGCTTGGAGTGGACGTGCAGGTCGGCGCGCAGAAACGGCCTGTCCATGGCGGACAACCTCCGGGGGCGTTGGCGCCCGCCCGTGCGGGCGCGTTGGCCAGGAGATACGCCCGGCCCGTTGCCGTGGCGTGACGGTCGTGTGCCGAGTTGGCGCCGCGCCGGGCGCCCGGGCGGTGGTGACAAGCGCCGCCCAAGGCAGTACAAGGGGGCTCGACACCCCCAACAAGGACCATCCATGCCCAAGAGCAAGCCCCTGCCCGCGTCCCGGCTGCGCGCCCGGTTCGCCCCCGAGCGCATTCCCTACGCCGACAGCACCGCGATACCCGCCGCCAGCCGCGTGCGTCCGCCCCAGCCCCGGGCCCTGCAGGCCCTGGAGATGGGCCTGGCCGTGGACGATCCGGGCTTCAACGTCTTTGTGGCCGGCGAGCCCAACCTGGGCCGGACCTACCTGGCCATGGACTTCCTGCGCCCGCGGGCGGCCAGGATGGCCGAGCCCGGGGACATGGTCTATGTGCACAACTTCCTGGACCCCGACCGGCCCCGGCTGCTGCGCCTGCCCTCGGGCGGCGGCAAGACCCTGAAGAAGGAGCTGTCCAAGGCCCTGGCCGCCCTGCGCAAGGAAATCCCCGAGGCCCTGGAGAAGGACGCCTTCATCAAGAAGCGCGAGTCCCTGGTGCGCACCTTTCAGGACCGGCGCGAAAGCCTGCTGCGCGAAATGGAGTCCGCGGCCAGCCGCGAGGGCTTCGACCTCGACATGGACGATCAGGGCGGCATGACCCTGTATCCCCTGGTGGAGGGCAAGGTCGTCTCCGAGCAGGACTACGACCGCCTGGACCCCGACCTGCGCAAGGCCCTCAAGAAGCGCGGCGACGCCATCATGAGCGAGATGGGCCGCTCCCTGCGGCGCATCGGCAAGGAGGAGAGCGATTTCCGCGAGGACCAGCGGACCCTGGAGCGCGCCGTGGTCAAGGACGCCCTGGAGCGCCACCTGCGGCCCCTGCGCAGGAAATACGCGCGCAACAAGGGCCTGGCCGCGTACCTCAAGGCCGCCTGGGACGACATCCTGGAAAGCATGGACCAGTTCCTGCCCCAGGACGCCGCGCCCCAGCCCGTCGTCGGGCCCCTGGCGGGCCTGGAGGCCGCCGCCGCCGAGGACTTCTTCAACCGCTACGACGTGAACCGCTTCGTGGACAACTGCTGCGCCAAGGGCGCGCCCATCGTCTTCGAGGACCACCCGACCCCGGCCAACCTGCTGGGCGCCATCGAGCGCGAGGCCGAGATGGGCGCCCTGTACACCGACTTCACGCTGATCAAGGCCGGGGCGCTGCACCGCGCCAACGGCGGCTTCCTGGTGCTGCGCATCGAGGACCTCTCCCAGAACCCCGACGCCTGGGAGGGGCTGCTGCGCGCCCTGCGCTCGGGCAAGTCGCGCATGGAGGACCACGGCGCCGCCGAGGACCACGCCAGGGCGCGGACCATCCAGCCCGAGCCCGTGCCCCTGGAGGTGCGCGTGATCCTGGTCGGCACCGACGAGGCCTACGAGGCCCTCCTGGCCATGGACGACCGCTTCCCCAAGCTCTTCAAGCTCAAGGCCCACATGCAGGACACCGTGCCGCGCGACACGTCCTCCGTGCGCCACTACCTGCACAGCCTGGGGCGGATCATCGGCGAGGCGCGCCTGCCGCCCTTCGACCGCACGGCCCTGGCGGCCATGATCGACCACGCCTCGCACATGGCCGAGGACCAGCAGAAGCTGTCCCTGCAACTGCCCGCCGCGCGCGAGGTGATGATCGAGGCCGCGGCCCTGGCCCGCCGGGCGCGGCGCAAGCGGGTGGAGGGCGCGGACATCGCCGCCGCCCTGGCCAACCGCAAGTTCCGCGCCAACCTCTACGAGGAGGAGTTCCTGGCCGACTACGACCGGGAGCTGATCAAGGTCGCCACCTCGGGAGCGGCCGTGGGCCGGGTCAACGGCCTGTCCGTGACCATGTACGGCGACCACGAGTTCGGCCTGCCGCACCAGATCGCCTGCACCGTGGGCGTGGGCCACGGCGGGGTCGTCGACCTGGAGCGCGAGGCCGAACTGAGCGGGCCCATCCACACCAAGGCGATGATGATCCTCAAGAGCTACCTGCTGGGACTCTTCGCCCAGGACAAGCCCCTGGTGTTCACGGGCAGCCTGTGCTTCGAGCAGTCCTACGCGGGCATCGAGGGCGACTCGGCCTCGGGGGCGGAGCTGGCCGCCCTGCTCTCGGCCCTGGGCGGGGCGCCCATCGACCTGTCCCTGGCGTTCACCGGCGCGGTGAGCCAGTCGGGCGAGATCATGGCCGTGGGCGGGGTGACGCCCAAGATCGAGGGCTTCTTCAAGGTCTGCTCCCGGCGCGGGCTCACGGGCCGCCAGGGCGTGATCCTGCCCGGCGACAACGCGACCCACCTCATGCTCGGCGACGAGGTGGTCCAGGCCGTGGAGCAGGGGCTGTTCCACGTCCATCCCGTGACGCGCATCGAACAGGCCATGGAGCTGCTTACCGGCCTGCCCGCCGGTCGCCGCCTGCGGGGCGGGGCCTTCCCCGAGGGCAGCCTCTACCGCCGGGTGGACGACCGCCTGGCCGAGCTGGCCCGGCTGGCCAAGGCTTTCGCCAAGGACTAGCAGCCCGCGCCAGGCAAGGATCGCCGCCCGGAAAACAAGGCCGCCGGTGCCGCACGCTCATCGCGTGTGGCACCGGCGGCCCGGTTTTTGCGCCCTGGCGCCTGGATCCAGGCGGGGCAAGGCCCGGCAGGCAGCTGGCCCCCGGGGCGCAAGCGGGGGTTAAACCCCGGGAAGCAAGCAGTGGCGAGGGCTGATAACCAATCCGACGGCCGGGCTACTCGGGCAGGCCGTCGGGGTCGTAGGTCACATCGCTCCAGCCCGGGAAGGCCCGGGCCACGATGGCCGCCACCAGGGGCCGCAGGCTGGCCCGTTCGCGGGCGGTGATGGGGA
>NZ_JALNWM010000271.1 GCF_023230885.1 Desulfocurvus sp.
CGGCCCGCGCGGCGGGAGCGGGCCGGGCGCGGGGAGAAGGGCGCAGAGCGCGGGGCGAGCCGGGCAAGGGGAGAAGGCGCAGAGCGCGAGGTGGCCCGGGCGCAGAGCGCGGAAACGGCCCGGGCGCGGGAGGAAGGGCGCAGAACACAGGGAGGGGCGCGGAAATCCCTGGCCGCCCGGCGCCGCCCGGCCCGGCGGCGAGGCGCCGCCCCGGGGACGCTTCCCGGCCCCTGTGCCGGGCCGGGGCGCGCCCGCCCGGCCCGGGAGAACGCCGGAGGCGGGGCTTTGGGGGGGGCGCATGGCCGCGAATCCCGCCCGCCCGGGGAAAAGCCGCCAGGGGAACGCTTCGGGCCCGGCGCCCGGAGCGTTCCGTTTTTGCGGGCCGGGCGCGGCGGCGGGGCGACCGGGCCGGGCCGCTGTAGTCCGGAAACTCCCGCCTGCGCGGGCCCGGCGCGTGGGCCCCGGGCCGGGAGCGTCTGCGCCCCGCACCCGGTTGCCCGCAGCGGCCTGCGCCGTGCCCTGTGTGGCTCGTTGCCTTACGCCGCGCCGCCCCGCGCCTTGTCTGGCGCCTCGTCCGGCGTACGGATCACGTCCCCTTTGCGCTTCGTCGTTGCACCGGCTTGCCCCATGTTACCCCGCCCCGCGCCCGACTGCCCGCAGCGGCGTGCGCCGCGCGGGGCTCGTTGCCTCTCGCCGCCCCGCGCCCTGTCCGGCGTCTCGTCCGGCGCGCGCCTCGCGCCTGCTTGCGCCCCGCCTTCCGTTCTGCCCCCCGGCTCACGCGGTCCCGCGCCGCGCCGCCCGGTCCCGCCCCCGCGCGCATCGCCGGGGCGGGGCCCCGGGCAGGAGTGTTCCCGCGCCGGGCTTGCCGTGCCCCGGCGGCGGGGCGCGCCGCCGCCGCGGCCACCGGCCCTGCGCATGCGGGACGACGCCGGGCAAGGCGTCCCGCCTTGCCTTTCGTCAATAAATCCATTGCCGCTTGTTCTTTTTTGGGCAAGGTGTTATGCAACGGGCAACCCGGAGCGCCAACAAGGAGGGGAGCGATGAGCGACTACACATCCGCCAACATCCCGTGCGCCCTGCATCACGGGGAGATCATGTCGTTCCAGGATGGTACCAGGCTCAGGTTCGAGAGCAACGGCGAAGCCAAGGACATCTTCTTCGGAGACGAGTGGACGGCCTCGGTGCAGCTTTTCCCGGCCAACAGCCACGAGTTCCAGGCCGACGGCAAGTCCATCCGCCTGACGGCCCTGTTCGAGGACAGCCTGACGGTCGAATACGCCTAGGCTCGCAGCAAATCGCCTCCGGGGAAAGGACTGGCCCGCCGTTCGAAGACGGCGGGCCTTGTGTTTTGCCCGGGCGCGGTCCGCCGGGGCGCGGACGAAGGCCCCCCGGCGCCCGGGCCTGCCGCCGTTCCGGCGCCGGGGGGCACGGGGCTATTCCAGCGGCGTGTTCGCCACCAGGTTCCAGATGCCGCAGGGGCAGGCGTCGGCGCAGAAGCCGCAGCCGATGCAGCGCGCGGCGTCGCAGACCATCTCGAACTCCTCCCCGGCCTCGCGGCGCGAGATGGCCCCCTGGGGGCAGATGGTCACGCACAGCCCGCAGTCGCGGCACGAGCCGCAGCTCGAACACTGCGCCGCGCAGTCGTCCACCCCGTCGAAGCTCGTCTTGCGCGGGTCGAAGTAGGCCAGGGTCACCCGCGTGGTGTCGATGGTTTCCGACAGGCGGCCCTCGGCGTCCACATACTCCAGGCGCGCGCGCAGGCTTTCGTTCATTGTCGCCGTTTCGCCCAGGGGCCGGGCCCCCGCGAGGATGGAATCGATGGCCACGGCCGCGCGCCGCCCGTCGCCGATGGCCTGGGTCAGGAGGCCCAGGCGCACCACGTCGCCAATGGCGAACACGCGGGGGTTGGTGGTCTGGAAAGCGTCGTTCACCGTGACGTATCCGCGCTCGGTGGCGATGGAGTCGGGCAGGAAGTCCAGGTCGGGCATGTCGCCGATGGAGATGACCACCGTGTCGGCGGGGATGAGCTCGCCGGTGGAGAGCACCACGCCCTCGGCGGTGATCTCCCTGGTGAAGCAGGGCCAGCGGAAGGTGGCGCCGTATTTTTCGGCCTCCTCGCGCTCCCTGCCGAAGCTCGCGGGCTGCTGCACGTCGATGAGGGTGATCTCGCGCGCGCCCAGGCGCCCGGCCTCGCTGGCCACGTCGCAGCCCACGTTGCCCGCGCCGATGACCACCAGCCGCCGCCCGACCTCGGCCGTCCCGGCCTTGGCCGCGCGCAGGAAATCGCCCGCGGGCACCAGCCGCTCCCTGCCCGGCACGGGCAGGAGGCGCGGTTTCTGGGAGCCCGTGGCCAGGACCACGAAATCGTTTTCGGCCAGGAGGGTCTCGAAATCCTCCCGGGTCAGGTCGCGGCCCAGGCTGGCGTGTTCCAGCACGCGCCGGGCGCGGGCCAGTTCGGCGTCCAGCACGTCCTTGGGGATGCGTCCCGAGGGGATCTGGGCGCTGATCTTGCCGCCCAGCTCCCCGGCGCGGTCGTGGACGGTGGCCGCGTGGCCGAGCAGGCGCAGCTGCCAGGCCACGGAAATGCCCGCCGGGCCGCCGCCGACCACCGCCACCCGCGCGCCCGACAGGGGCGGCAGCTCGGGGTCGCGGGCGCGCAGGCCCGCGCGGCCCAGGGCCTTGGCGTCCACCGGGGCCATCAGCTGCGACTGGCGCGTGCAGCCCGACATGCACAGGTTCGGGCACAGGTGCCCGCAGACCGTGGCCGGGAAGGGCGTGTAGCGCAGGGCGAGGTCCACGGCCTCGTCCAGGCGGCCCGCGCGGATGAGCCCCCAGCGCTCGCGCACGGGGATGCCGCTGGGGCAGGCCGACTGGCAGGGCGGGGCGTACTTGCGGTTTTCCCAGACCGGGACGTGGCGGCGCAGGTCGCCGGTGGTGATCACCGGGATGGGCGAGCGGTCCAGGCTGGTCAGGTCGCCGATGAGTCCGCCGCGTCCCAGTTCCGCGTCCCAGACCTGGGCCCGGAATTCTCCCATGCTCCGGCGCCGTTTGCCCAGCTTCTCGTGGGGCGAGCGGGCGGCGATGCACTGCCACTGCCCGCGCACGGCCAGCCCGGGCAGGGCCTCGGGGCGGCCGATGCGCTCCAGGAAGTCCGCAAGGCCCGCCTGGAGCCAGCCCCAGGCCGCGTCGTCGATCTCCACCAGCTTTGCGTCGGCTTCGGAGAAGCCTTGGTGCGGCCCGCGGAAGTAGATGCGCCCGCCGACCATGCCCACGCAGGGCCGGTAGCCGAGGACGTTGGCGGGGTCGCACGGGGCCAG
>NZ_JALNWM010000272.1 GCF_023230885.1 Desulfocurvus sp.
CGGGAAAAAGGCCGGGGATCATGTGGGCGTTCTCGACCGTCGCATGCTGATCGGCACGGTTGGCGGCCTGCTGGGGCGGCCCGTGCCCTGAGGGCCGGGCCGCCCGCCCGGCCCGGCGCACCGGGCACCGCCCCCTCGCAGGCCGGTTTTTTGGCGCCGGTGCCGTCTTGTCGCCACTCTTTCCTTTCTTTGTCCTGCGGATTGGCCTATCCTGGACGCGCAGCGCGCCTTCCGGGAACGGGGCGCGGCAGGGGGGGATGCGGAACAGGCTCCGAGACCGGGTTGGGCGGATGAAAATACGGACCAAGATACTTGCCGGGTATTTCCTCATCTTCACGGTGACCATCCTGCTGGGCACCGGGCTGCTGTACATTCAGATCAAGGCATCCCTCCAGGACAGCATCGAACACGAGCTGGCCAACAGCGCGTCGAGCATCGCCGCCACGGTGCGCACGGCGGTGGATGTGTCCATCCGCAACCACCTGCGCGCCGTGGCCGAAAAGAACCGCGAGATCATCGCCGGGCTCCACGCCCGGCAGCAGGCCGGGGAGCTGACCCGGGACCAGGCCCAGGCCCGGGCCTCGGAGATCCTGGCCTCCCAGCGCATCGGCCGCACCGGCTACCTGTACTGCCTGAACAGCAAGGGCGTGGTGACCTTCCATCCCCGGCCCGGCAACCTGGGCCGCGACGTGTCCGAATTCGCCTTCGTCCGCCAGCAGACCCGCGCCCGCGAGGGCTACCTCGAATACCAGTGGAAGAACCCCGGCGAAGCGGACCTGCGCCCCAAGGCCCTGTACATGACCTACTTCGAGCCGTGGGACTGGATCATCTCCGCCAGCTCCTACCGCGAGGAGTTCAGCGCCCTGGTCAACGTGGCCGACTTCCGCGAGGGCCTGCTTTCCCTGCGTTTCGGGCGCGACGGCTACGCCGTGGTCTTCGACCTGGAGGGCAACGCCATGGTCCACCCGCATCTGCACGGCAACGCCATGCATGTGCGCGACGCCCTCGGAATGGCCCTGATCCAGGAGATGGTCGCCCGCAAATCGGGCCTGATCTACTACTGGTGGCGCGACCCCGGGGAGGACGAACCCCGCGAGAAGATCGTCACCTTCAACTATCTGCCGGAGCTGGGCTGGATCGCCGGGACCACGGGCTACGCCGACGAATTTTTCGCGCCGCTGCGCAGCCTGCGCCTGGCCGCGGCGGTGGCCGTGCCCCTGGTGCTGCTGCTGGGGCTGCCGTTTTCGCTGTGGGTCGGCTTGTCGGTGTCGCGGCCCCTGGAGGTCCTGCGGCGCAGTTTCGCCAGGGCCGCCGAGGGCGACCTCGGCCAGCGCGTGGCCCCCGGGGGAACCGAGGAGATGGCCCACCTTGCGGGCTATTTCAACGGCTTCATGGAGCGCATGGGCGAGTTCAGCGCCTCGTTGCGCCGCGAGGTCGCCGAGCGCCAGCAGGCCGAGGAGCGCGAGGCCCGGGCGCGGGCGCATTTGCAGGATGTGGTGGATTCCATGGCCTCGGTGGTCATCGGCCTTGACGGCGATGGCCGGGTGACCCTGTGGAACCGCCGGGCGGCCGAGGAATTTGCCGTGGAGCCGGGCGAGGCCCTGGGGCGGCCCGCCGGGGAGGTCTGCCCGGTCTGGGGCCTGTGCCGCGACGCCGTGGCCGCCGCCCTGCGCGAGAACCGCCCGGTGGTGCGCGACAAGCTGCCCGGCCGCCGGGCCGGGCGCACGGTCTACAGCAAGGTCGAGGCCACCCCCCTGCGGGCGGGGGGCGGCGTGGGGGTCGTGCTGCGCATCGTCGACATCACCGAGCGCGTGCACATGGAAGAGATGATGGTCCAGACCGAGAAGATGATGAGCGTGGGCGGCCTGGCGGCGGGCATGGCCCACGAGATCAACAATCCCCTGGGCGGGATCCTCCAGGGCGTGCAGAACGCGCAACGGCGCCTGGGCGAGGACCTGCCCGCCAACCGCCAGGCCGCCGAGGAGGCCGGGACGACCCTGGACGCCCTGCGCGGCTACATGCAGCGCCGGGGCATCCCCGCCACCCTGGAGGGCATCCGCCAGAGCGGGCTGCGCGCCGCGCGTATCGTGGCCAACATGCTGGAGTTCAGCCGCCGCAGCGAGTCCAGCCGCATGCCCTGCGACGTGGTCAGCCTGCTGGACAAGGCCGTGGAGCTGGCCGAGAGCGATTACGACCTCAAGAAGCGCTACGATTTCAGGAAAATATCGATCGTGCGCGACTACGAGCCCGACCTGCCGTCCGTGAACTGCGCGGCCACGGAGATCGAGCAGGTGTTCCTGAACCTGCTGCGCAACGCGGCCCAGGCCATGGGCGGCGCCCTGCGCGACGGCGTTGCGCCCGCCCTGCGCCTGAGCGTGCGCCGCGAGGACGGCTGGGTGCGCGTGGAGGTGGCCGACAACGGGCCCGGCATGACCGAGGCCACGCGCAAGCGCATCTTCGAGCCGTTCTTCACCACCAAGGATGTGGGCGAGGGGACGGGGCTTGGGCTGTCGGTGTCCTACTTCATCGTCACCCGCAACCACGGCGGCACCTTTGCCGTGGATTCCGAGCCCGGGCAGGGCGCCAGCTTCGTCATCCGCCTGCCGCTGTAGCGGGCAGCCTCAGCCGCCTGCGCGCAGCCCCGGGCGGCGCTTGAGCAGGGCCATCAGGCAGTCGTAGGAGCCGCCGCAGGTCGTCAGCGCGTGCTCCAGGTGGGCCAGGTTGCGGGATATGGCCAGGGCGTAGAGGTCCTGGCCGATGCCCCAGCGCTCGCGGAAGTGGTGGACCATGTAGCGCATCTGCCCTCCCAGGGGGCCGTCCATGCGCGGCCTGGCCACCTGCTCGTAGAAGGAGCGGGTCTTGAGCATGAGGTCCAGCTCGGAGCTGAACCCGGGCAGGCCGGCCTCCTCGAATTCCCTGAACAGATGGGGCAGCTTTTCCAGGTAGTGGCGGTCGGCGATCTGCGCGGCCAGGTCCGCCGTGCCGAGGATGAGCCCGGCCCGGGCGGCCTGGGGCGTGCGGAAGGGCACCTGCGAGGGGTCGCCCGCCAGCTCGGTGCAGCGGATCATGGCCTCGGCCTCGTCCAGGTCCTGCGCGCCGATGCCCAGGGGCTCCAGGAAGGCGCGCATGACCGCCGCCGAGCGGACCTCGTGGCCCACGGTGTGCCGGGCGCCGGTGCCCTGGGTTTCCTCATGGTGCTGGATGAGGCCGGTGTCGTGGAAGTAGGCCGCGGCCACGCCCAGCAGGAAGGGCTCCGGGGCGACCTCGCCCAGGGCCAGGGCGCTGCCGTGCAGCAGCCGCAGGGTGGCCAGCACCA
>NZ_JALNWM010000273.1 GCF_023230885.1 Desulfocurvus sp.
GCAGCGGCACCAGCACCGGCACCAGCAGCACCAGGGCCGCCGAGGTTTCGATGAACGTGCCCGCAACCAGCAGCACGGCGTTGACCAAAAGCAGCAGGGCCACGGGGTCCGTGGTCAGGCCCAGCAGCCATCCGGCCAGGGTGGCCGGGGCCTCCTGCACGGTGAGCACCCAGGCCAGCACCTGGGCCTGGGCGATGAGGAACATGACCACCGCCGCGGTGACGCCAGCCTCCAGGAACAGCCCGGGCAGGGCGCGCCAGGACAGCCCCCGGTAGACGAACAGGCCCGTGCCCAGGGCGTAGGCCACGGCGGCGGCCGCGCTTTCCGTGGCGTTGAACACCCCGCCCAGGATGCCGCCCAGCACGATGGCCGGGGCGCCCAGGGCCCACCCGGCGCGGCGCAGGGCCGCGCGCGCCGCCGCCGGGGAGAAGCGCCGCCCGCGCACGTCCGGCGCGCCGCCGCGCAGGGCCAGCACGGTGGTCGCCGCCACCAGGGACAGGCCCATGAGCAGCCCGGGCAGCAGCCCGGCGGCGAAGAGCTGGCCGATGCTGGCCCCGGTGAGCACGCCGAAGAGGATCATCGGGATGCTCGGGGGGATGACCACGCCGATGGAGCCCCCGGCGGCCTGCACGGCTCCGGCCAGGGCCGGGTCGTAGCCTTTGCGGATCATGGCCGGGACGAGCAGGGCGCCCACGGCGGCCGTGTCCGCCGCCGCCGAGCCGGAGATGCCGCCGAAGAGCATGGCCGCGACCACGGCCACGGCCGCCAGCCCTCCCGGCAGCCAGCCCACCAGGGCGTCGGCCAGGTCGACCATGCGCCGCGACAGGCCCCCGGCCTCCATGAGCCGCCCGGCGATCATGAACAGGGGCACGGCCATGAGCGGGAAGGAGTCCGCCCCGGCGACCATGCGCTGCACGGCGAGCATGGGCGGCGCGTCGCCCGAGAGCAGCAGCGCCCCCAGCCCCGCCGCGCCCAGGGCCACGGCCATAGGCACGCCCAGCAGGAACAGCGCGGCCAGGGCCGCCAGCAGCAGGGCGGTGCTCACGGCCCGGCCCCCGGGGCGCGCCGTCCGGCGGCAAGCCGGGCCAGGGCGTGCACGCACAGCACGGCCCCGGCCAGGGGCACGGCCCCGGCGCCCAGCCCGGCGGGCCAGCCCAGGGCCGGGGTGGATTGTCCGGCCAGCAGGCGCACATAGCCCCAGCCATAGGCCGTCATGGCCGCGAACAGGCCCAGGCAGGCCAGGTTCGCGCCTGCGTCGGCCAGGGCCCGGGCCCGGCGCGGCAGGCGGCGCGCCAGGGAGTCCACCCCCAGGTGCGCGCCCCGGCGGTAGGCCACCGTGGCCCCTGTGAAGGTCAGCCAGACCAGCAGGATGCGCCCCAGCTCCTCGGACCAGAACAGCGAATCGTTGAGCGCGTAGCGCCAGAAGACCTGGGCGGCGATGACCCCGGCCATGCCCGCGCCCAGAAGCGCCGTGAGCGGGCGGCACACGGCGTCCAGGGCGGCGCTGGCGGCGTCGAGAAGCGGGGCGGCGCTGCGCACGGGCTATTTGGGCAGCAGCGCGCGCCCGCAGGAGAAGGCGTCGCCCACGGGCCCGCCCACGCGGAAATAGCCGCGCGAGCCGGGGGCGAAGACCAGCGGGTCCACCCCGGGCAGGGACGGGTGCCCGGCCTCGTCCACCAGGGCGGGATCGATCTTCACGTCCACGATCTCACCGATGAACTGGGTGTGCAGGCCGAGCTCCACGGTGTGGGCCAGGCGGCATTCGATGGCCAGGGGGAACTCGGCCACATAGGGCGCGTCGACGAACTCGGCGCGCACCGGAGTCAGCCCGGCGGCGGCGAACTTATCCATGTCGCGGCCCGAGGCCAGCCCCAGGAAATCGGCCTCGGCGGCGTGGCGCGCCGAGGGCACCGACACGGTGAAGGCGCCCCGGGCGACGATGCAGCCGTGGGTGTGGGTGGCCGCGCGCAGGGCCACGGCCAGCATGGGCGGCTTGGAGCAGCAGATGCCGCCCCAGGCGATGGTCATGGCGTTGGGCCGTCCGTCCTTGTCGTAGGCGCCCACGCACCAGACGGGGGTGGGCAGGGCCAGGGTCTTGGCTCCGAGGGAGGTTTTCATCGCGTCTCTCCTTGGGTGGGGCGGGTGGCGTCCAGGAAGCGCTCCAGCAGCGCGCGCACGCGCGGGTCGGCGTATGCCGGCAGCTCGCGCAGGCCGCGCGTGCGGGCCTTGAAGGACTCCAGGTCGGGGTGTTCGTCCACGGTCATGCCCGCCTGGCGCAGCCGGGCCAGGAAGCCGGCCTCGGCCTCGCGGTTCCAGGCGCGCTGGGCCCGGGCGGCGTCGCGCAGGGCGGCGGCCAGCAGGGTCCGCTCGGCGGCGGGCAGGGCGTTCCACCAGTCCAGGCCCGCCAGCCCGACATGGGCCGAATAGACGTGCCCGGTGAGGGACAGGTAGGGCTGCACCTCATGCAGGCGGTAAAGCCAGATCACCGACAGCGGGTTTTCCTGGCCGTCGATGGTGCCCTGTTGCAGCTCGGTGTAGACGGGCCAGGCCATCGGCGTGGGGTTGGCGCCCAGGGCCTGCCACAGCTCGCGGTCCAGGGCCGACTCCATGACCCGGACCTTCAGCCCGCGCACGTCGTCCACCGCGTGCACCGGGCGCACGGCGTTGGTCAGGTTGCGGAAGCCGTTCTCCGAGAAGGCCAGGCCCTTGAACCCGGCGCGCTCCATGGCCGCCAGGACCTCCGTGCCCAGGGGGCCGTCGAGCACGGCGTCGGCCTGCTCGTGGCTGGCGAACAGGAAGGGGAAGCCGACCACGGCGGCCTCGGGCACGAAGGTGTCCAGCGGGCCGAGGGTCACGATGGCCATGTCCACGGCGCCCATCTGTACCTGGCGCAGGATGTCCGTTTCGCTGCCCAGGGAGCCGCTGTGGAATATCTTGACGCGCAGGGCGTCGTCCGAGCGCTGGGCCGCCAGCTCCTGGAAACGGGTGGCGCAGACGTGCTGCGCGCTGCCGGGGGTGGTGACGATGCCCAGGCGTATGGTGCGCGCGGCGGCGGGGGCGGCGGGGGCCGCCAGCAGGGTTCCGGCCAGGGCCAGGGCGGCCAGGGCCAGGATGGATCGACGCATGGATGGGTGCTCCCGAAAGTGTATGGCGTGGTGGGTTCGACGGGGCATGATACCCCTGCGGGCCGGGAGTGGCAAGGCGCGCGCCCGGGCGGCACCCGGCGGGGGCGCCGCTTGACCTGGGCGGGGCGCGGGCGTAATGGTGGACACTGGCATCCGCTCCCCCGCGCGCTCTTCCTCGC
>NZ_JALNWM010000274.1 GCF_023230885.1 Desulfocurvus sp.
CGCCCCGGCCTCACGCCCCGGCCTCACGCCCCGGCCTCACGCCCCGGCCTCACGCCCCGGCCTCACGCCCCGCGGTCGCGCGGCGCTTCGCCGCGCGACCGCGGGGCGCAATGCGGGGTCGAGGGGGCGTTGCCCCCTCGCGGGGGTCCAGGGGGCGGCGCCCCCTGGCGGGGTCCGGGGCGGCGCCCCGGCGGTTCCGGCGCCCCGGCGGTTCCGGCGCGGTCCCGGGGCGACAGAAAACCGCCGGGCCCTGGGGCGGGTCCGGCGGTTTCGGGGTGTTGCTGGCGGGCGGTTATTTACGGAAGAGGCGGATGGTGTTGGTCTGGGTGCTGGTCTGTCCTGGGGGTTCGGGGCGTCCGGAGGTGATGACCACGCTATCGCCGGAGTCGAATTCCTTGGAGTTCTTGACGAATTCGATGGCGCGGCGCGTATGGTCCTCGATATCGGCGGCGACGAGTCGGGGCTTGACGCTCCAGAAGAAGTTGAGCCAGCGGATGACGCGGGGGTCGGTGGTCAGGCCGTAGATGGTCTGGGCGGGCCTGCGGCTGGAGAGCTGGCGGGCGGTGGTGCCGCTGGAGGAGTGGGCCACCAGTGCGCGGCTGCCGTCGTGTCCGGCGATGAGGCAGGCGGAGTAGGCCATGTATTTGACGATATCCTGCTTCTTGCTGGGCCGGTAGGGTTCGCCCAGGCGTTCGAGGTAGTATTCCTCGGAGCTGGCGGCGATGCCTTCGATGAAGCGGCAGGTTTCGACCGGGTAGGAGCCGATGGCGGTTTCCTCGGAGAGCATGACGCAGTCGGCGCCGTCGAGGACGGCGTTGGCCACGTCGGCGGCCTCGGCGCGGGTGGGCACGGGGTTTTTGACCATGGAGAGCATCATCTGCGTGGCGACGATGACGGCCTTCTGGGCGTGCCTGCATGCGCGGATGATGCGTTTCTGGATGACGGGCAGGGTCATGAGGGAGCATTCCACGCCCAGGTCGCCGCGCGCGACCATGACCACGTCTGCGGCGTCGACGATGGCTTCGATGTTGTCCAGGGCGCGTTTGCGTTCGAGCTTGGCGACCACGGGCACCCAGCGGCCCTGTTCGCGGATGAGGTCCTTGGCCTGCTGCACGTCCTCGGGGGTTTGGACGAAGGAGAGCGCGACGGCGTCCACGCCGATGTCCAGGGCCTCGCGCAGGTCCTTGCGGTCCTTGTCGGTGAGGGCGGGCATGGGGTGGATCTTGTCGGGGAAGGCGATGCCCTTGTTGGAGGTCAGGATGCCGCCGTTTTGGGCCTGCATCTCGCAGAGGCGGTCGGCCTTGAGCACGCGGGTGACGCGGAACTGGAGCATGCCGTCGGAGAGGTAGACGGGGTCGCCCACGGCGATGTCGTGCAAGAGGGCGGGCACATCGAGACTGATGAAGACCTTGTCGTGGTCGGCGGCCTGTCGTTCGTCGGGCAGGCCGAGGTAGGCGAACTGGCCCTTGTCCACCGTGAGCGGCGAGCCTTCGACCTGTCCGATGCGGGTTTTGGGTCCGCACAGGTCGGCCATGACGGTGAGGGGCAGGTTCATTTCTGTTTCGAGTTCGCGGATGGCGGCGACCACGGGCCGGAAGTAGGCGGCGTCGGCGTGGGAGAAGTTGAGGCGCAGGATGCGGACGCCGTGGCTGACCATGCCACGCATGATCTCCTTGTCCATGGAGGCCGGACCCAGTGTGGCGATGATCTTGGTGCGCATGGAGCCCTCCCGGGGTAATGGTTCCGCCGCGGCGAACGGCGGTTCTGCCGCGTCAGCTGCGGTTGTACCACACCCGGGGGCGGTGTCCAACCATACCCGCGGGGCGCGCCCCGGCGCTGGGGGGCGCGGGGGGGGGGCGGAGGGGCGGCGGCTAGGGGTGCGCGTCCATGTCGCGCAGCAGGCCGTCGAAGTAGTCCACGGTTTTCGCGAGGCCTTCGCGCAGGGGCACGACGGGCTGCCAGCCCGCCACCTCGCGGGCCAGGGCGATGTCGGGCCTGCGCTGGCGGGGGTCGTCTCCGGGCAGGGGCCGGAACTGGATCTCTGCGGGGCCGCCGACGATCTCGCGCACCAGTTCGGCCAGCTGGAGGATGGTGAATTCGCCGGGGTTGCCGAGGTTCATGGGCCCGGGAAAGTCGTCGGGGGTGTGGTTCATGAGCCGCAGGAAGCCTTCGATCATGTCGTCGACGTAGCAGAAGGAGCGGGTCTGGGAGCCGTCGCCGTAGACGGTCAGCGGCGCGCCGCGCAGGGCCTGGACCACGAAGTTGGAGACCACGCGGCCGTCGTTGGGGTGCATGCGCGGGCCGTAGGTATTGAAGATGCGCGCGACCTTGATGCGCAGGCCGTGCTGGCGGCGGTAGTCGAAGAACAGGGTCTCGGCGCAGCGCTTGCCCTCGTCGTAGCAGGAGCGTTCGCCGATGGGGTTCACGCGGCCCCAGTATGCCTCGGGCTGGGGGTGGATTTCGGGGTCGCCGTAGACCTCGCTGGTGGATGCCTGGAAAATCCTGGCCCGCAGGCGTTTGGCCAGCCCGAGCATGTTGATGGCGCCGTGGATGGAGGTCTTGGTGGTCTGCACGGGGTCGTGCCGGTAGTGTACGGGCGACGCCGGGCAGGCGAGGTTGTAGATCTCGTCCACCTCGACATAGAGCGGGAAGGTCACGTCGTGGCGCTTGAGCTCGAAGTAGGGGTTGTCCAGCAGGTGCTTGATGTTGCGCTTGGTGCCGGTGAAGAAGTTGTCCACGCAGAGCACGTCGCAGCCGTCTGCGAGCAGCCGCTCGCACAGGAACGACCCCAGGAACCCGGACCCGCCGGTGACCAGAACGCGTTTTTTGATATGGCGCATGGGCCTCCCCTGTTGGCGCTGGCTGGCGCGGCGCCGGGAATCCGGCGCGCGGGTGGGAGTATGCAATCCCCGCACCAGGGGCGCAAGGCCGGGGTGCGCGGGCGGCAGGGCCGGAGGGAACCCCGGCGGGGGGCGCCGCCCCCGGTTGCCGATCATGTCATTGCGGCCTGGGCCTGGCCTCCCTGCGCGCGCGGGGCCGCGCTGACCACCGTCCCAGTTGTGAGCGAAGTTCAGCTGGCCTCCCTGCGCGCGTGGGGCCGCGCTGCGCCGTGTGGTCGCCCCCGCGTTCGCCGCCTGGCCTCCCTGCGCGCGCGGGGCCGCGGCCCGCGCCCAGTTTGTCCTTGACAGCTCCAGCCCGGGGGTATAATCGATTCCATCGTTGTGGCCGTCGGTCACTTTTTGACCAGCGGTCACAATCCGGGACAG
>NZ_JALNWM010000275.1 GCF_023230885.1 Desulfocurvus sp.
CGGTCCCCGGGCTCGCGGGCCTGCCCGGGCGCCCGGCTGGCCGGGGCGGCCCTGCGCCGGGGCGGCAGCAGCGGGCGCGGCGGGCGCGCCTCGAGGGTCCGCCCCAGGTGCGCGGCGGCGGCGCGGAAATCCAGGCCTCGGAAGTCCATCAGGTAGCGGATGGCGTCGCCGCCCGCCCCGCAGCCCCGGCACCACCAGCTTCCCTCGCCGCCGTTCTGCTCCGGCCAGCAATGGAAGCGGTCCGTGCCGCCGCAGCCCGGGCAGGGGCCGTGCCATTCCCCGCCCTTGGTGCCCGCCGCCTTGCGGGCCGTGATGCCGTCCTCGCGCAGCAGGTCCAGCACGTTCACGGGCGCCGCCCCCCTCCCCCCAGGGAGAAAAGGCGGCCAGCTCCCATGCTCCTGCCCTGCTCCTGCCTTTGCTCCTTGCTTCAACATCCTCTTTCCAAAGACTTTTTGAAGATCAAGAGGATGATTGGAGGAAGCAGGGCCGAAAACGGCCCGACACTGCCGAAGCGCCGTGGAAGCCACTTTGCACATGGTTCGTCCTATGCTCCTGGCGTCACGAAATCCGCCCGCCTTCCGGGGCGTTGCGGGCAGGAGCGTGACGCCGCTTGCGGTCCTGCCGATGGTCCATGGTCCTAGAAGAGCCGGTCGTCGCCCAGCTCCTCCCGGGTTTCGGCGTTCAGGCGCACGCCGTAGTACCAGTTCTTGCCGCCGACCTTGGCCTTCTCGAACTTCTTCTGGGCCAGGGCCCCGAACTTGCGCTGGGGAAACTGCTTCTTGCGGCTGATGTTGCGCGCGAACCAGCGCACGAAGGCGTCGTAGAGCTCCGTGGCGTTGGTGCGCGCCGCCGGGTCGGCCAGGTCGCAGGGCACCACCTCGCAGCAGTCCTCCACGAACAGCGCCAGCAGATCCTCGTCGCGCCGGTAGTCCTGGGTGGCGGCCAGCACCTTGGGCGGCGGGGCCAGGCCCTGGGCCTGCCAGTCCAGGCAGCCGCGCACCAGCCAGGCGAGGATGCCGGAGGCCTCCGCGCGCAGGGCCGCGCCCAGGCCGTCGTCGCGGCGCATCTCGCCCGCGTCCTGGGGCTCGCGGTCCACGAAGGACCGCTCGAAGGGGATGAGGTGCAGGCGCTCCCAGAAGGCGAAGTCGTCCGCCGGGGCGTGGGGCTTGTGGTTGGTCAGCAGGAAGAGGATATGCGTCGGCGCGAAGGTCACAGGCCGCTTGTCGTTGGGCCAGCGCCCGGTGAGCCTGTCGCCGCCCGAGAGCCACTTGCAGCGCGCGGCGCTGAACCGGCGGCCCTCGTCCGTCTCCGAGGCGAAGGCCGCACGCATCCCGCGCAGGGCCATGATGGACGGCGACGGCGCGTCGGCGTTGCGCACGTTGTTCTGGTCCAGCAGCATCTCCGCCGGGATGGGCCCGGCCAGCGGGCCGAGCACCTCGGAGACGGTATCCACCAGCAGCGACTTGCCGTTGCGCCCTTTGCCGTGCAGCACGGGCAGGACGTGCTCCTTGCTGCCGCCGCGCATGGCCGCGCCGAACACCCGCCCGAGGTAGGCGACCATCTCCCCGTCGCCGGACATGATCTCGGACAGGAAGCGTTCCCAACGCGGGGCCGGGGCGTCGATGCCGCGCCACTCCACGGGCGAGGCCTTGAGCAGGTAGTCCTCGGGCCTCCCCCCCCTGAACCGGCCAGTGCGCAGGTCCAACACTCCGTTGGCGCAGGCGAGCAGCCACTCCTGGGCGTCCAGCTCGTCGCCGGTGATGGCCAGGGGCGCGCGGTTGGTGTGCGCGAAGCGCAGGCAGGCGTCGGGCCCGCCCTCCTTGCGCAGCCGCTTGACCCGCGCCAGGATCATCTGCTGCTGCGCGGCGCAGAGCTTGGCCAGGTCCTTGTCCCCGGCCTGGGCCGCCTCGGTGGCCCGCCTGCCCAGGCGCGAATGCTCCTCCAGCAGCCGGTCGGCCACGGCCTCGACCTCGGCCTGGGGCACGTCCAGCCCGTCCAGGGCCCAGTGGTGCCCGCTCCACTGCAACCACTCCCGGCTCTGCTTCACGAACAGGAAGCGCCCGCGGTGGATCTCGGCGTAGAGCATCCCCAGGCCCAGGTCCTCGGCGCGCACGCACTGCATGACGAAGTCCGGGGGAATCTCCCGCGCCCCGGCCCCGGCGTCCCCGGGCCCTCCGGCTGCGGCCTCCTCCTCGTCCCTGCGGGCCCGCACCCGGCGGCGCATCTCCTCCAGCTCCGCCCCGGCAGCGCCAGGCGCCCCGGCGCCATCCGCGCCCTGCGCCCTGGCCTCGCCGGCGCCCTGGGGCCAGGTCGTGTCCGCGGCCTGCACCCTGCCCCCATCCACGCCCTGGAATCCGAGGTCGCTCACGCCCTTGGGCCCGAGGTCGCCCGCGCCCTGCATTCCGGCGGCGTTGGCCACGGCCTGCGGCCCGGTGCCGTGCTCGCGGTCAGCGCCCATGCGCCACCTCCGGGCGTGTCACGAATCCCGGAATACAAGCACCAAACAGGTGCAGCGCCACGACATTTTCCATTTTTCCGCACAATCTTTTCCACCCCCCACGCGAAAACCGTGAGAGGTCGCGCACCCGCACAGGGCGGCGCCCGGGAAGGACCCGCGCCCCCGCCACGCCCCGAGGCCGCAAACAGGACCATCTGGCCAGCCCACCAGTCAGGGGGGAGCGGGGGGAGCGGCGCCGGGAACGGGTCGCAGGGAGAAGAGGGCAGGAGGAAAAGCGCGAGGGTGAAGGGATGCCAACCTGCGACTTTGGCTCGCAATAGGCTAGCAAAAGAAACAGCGGTCTACGGCTGGTTATGCCGTAAACCGCTGAAATACTTGGCGGGCAATACAGGACTCGAACCTGTGGCCTTTGGCTCCGGAGGCCAACGCTCTATCCACCTGAGCTAATTGCCCGCTTGAGGGATGAGTACCTATGACGGGGCCGGGGCGTTGTCAAGGATTGATTGCAGCTCCGGGGAGCAGCGGGGCCCTGTGGGGGCTGCGGCGGAGGATCCCGGGACGGTGGGACGACGGGGAAGCCCCGGCCTGGCTCCTCCGACCTGCGGATTATTTTGAAAATGGCCATCATGCAGCGTATCCCCCCTCCTCGCCCCGCCGCGCCGCGCTCCCCCCTCCCCCCCCCCCCCCGCCCCCCCCCCCCCCCCCCCCCCCCCGCGCGCACCCCCCCCCCCCCCCCCCCGCCCCCCCCCCCCCCCCCCCCCCCCCTCCCGCCCC
>NZ_JALNWM010000276.1 GCF_023230885.1 Desulfocurvus sp.
CCACGGGCACATGAGCGCCATCCTGGTCTGCCCCGTGTGCCGCGAGGCATACCCCGGCACAGACGGCGCCATCTGCCGCGCCTGCCAGGGCGAGTCGCCCTACGCCAGCCTGGGTCCCGCCGAGGGCCAGGGCGCCCCCCGGCCCGCCGCGGGCCCGGCGCTGACCGCCGTGTCCACCGAGCAGGCCGTCGGCGGCCGCGCCCTGCACGACATGACCCAGATCGTCCCCGGCCAGACCAAGGACGCGGCCTTCCACGCCGGGCAGGAGCTTTCGGCTGGCGACGTGTGCCGCCTGCAACAGATGGGCCGCTTCCATGTCTATGTGCAGGGCGAGCACCCGGGCGAGGAGTGGGTCCACGAGAACGAGGCCGTGGAGGCCTTCGCCAGGCGCATGGCCGGACCGGGCGTGACCTACGCCCTGCCCCCGCGCGAGGGCAAGATCACCTTCCACGCCGAGGCCACCGGCCTGCTGGACATCGACCTCGACACCCTGCTGCGCTTCAACATGGCCCCGGACGTGATGTGCGCCACGCGCAAGTCGGGCATGCTCGTGGAGGGCGGCAAGGCCCTGGCGGGCACCCGCGCCGTGCCGCTGTACATCTCGCGCGAGAGCTACAGCCGCGCCCTGGCCGCCCTGGGCAACGGGCCGCTCTTCTCCGTGCTGCCCCTGCGCAAGGCGCGCGTGGGCGTGCTGGTCACGGGCACCGAGGTCTTCAAGGGCCTCATCGAAGACCGCTTCGTGCCCATCGTGACCAACAAGGTCGAGGCCCTGGGCAGCGAGATCATCGCCAGCCGCATCGCCCCCGACGACCGGGAGGCCATCGCCGCCAACGTGCGCGAACTGCTGGAGCTGGGCGCCGACCTCGTCGTGACCACCGCCGGAATGAGCGTGGACCCCGACGACGTGACCCGCCCCGCCCTGGAGGACTGCGGCCTGCAAGACGCCCTGTACGGCATGCCCGTGCTGCCCGGAACCATGACCCTGGTCGGCACCATCGGCAAGGCGCAGGTGCTGGGCGTTCCGGCGTGCGCGCTGTTCTTCAAGACCACGGGCTTCGACCTGCTCCTGCCGCGCCTGCTCGCGGGCAAGCGCCTGACGCGCGGCGACCTGGCGCGCCTGGGCGAGGGCGGCTTCTGCCTGCAGTGCAACAACTGCACTTTCCCCAAGTGCCCCTTCGGGAAATAGCGGCGCCGCGCGGCGGGGGCAGGACGGCATCGCCGGGCTTGACGGATCGTGCGTTCAGATTATAAAGACATGCACCCGCGTCCGGCCGGACGGCCCGGCGCGGGTGTTTCGCACACCGCAATTGGAGGCCTCATGCCGAAGGAAGACGCCATCGAAGTACAGGGCACCGTCGAGGAAGCCCTGCCCAACGCCACGTTCCGCGTGCTGCTGGACAACGGCCACGAGGTTCTGGCCCACATCTCGGGCAAGATGCGCAAGTTCCGCATCCGCGTGCTGCCCGGCGACAAGGTCACCGTGGAACTCTCGCCCTATGACCTGACCCGCGGGCGCATCACCTACCGCCCCCGCTAGGCATTCCATACGCTCAAGCGACGCCAAGGGCGGCCTCCCCCCCCGGGAGGGCCGCCTTTTTTGCCGTGGCGCCGCCCCGTTCGCGCGCCCCCGCGCGCCGCGAAAAAAGCTGGACCCCGCCCGCCGAAAATCCGAACCTTGAGCCCCGGGGCCGCACGCCCCGCGCCAGTACTGCCGGAACCGAAAAACGCCCCCCGGGGCCCCGTCCCTCCGCCTCCCCCTCAAACGACAAGGTAAAAACGCATGTCCAAGCTCTCCATCCGCGCCAAACTCATGCTCCTGTTGGCCGTTTCGGCCTGCGCCACGGCCCTGGTCTTCGCCGTGAGCATCTACTCCAACACCCGCATCGCCGACGTGGGCGGCCAGCTGGCCCAGCAGATCATGTTGAACGGCGAACGCCAGAAGATCAAGGTCGCCACGGACAATATGGCCCAGGCCCTGGGCACCCTCCTCAGGGACGAGCCCGACGAGGCCCGGCGCGTGGACATCATGCGCCGCGCCATCGCCGACGTGTTCTTCGAGCAGGACCGCTCCGGCTACTTCTACATCTACACCGGCACCGTAAGCGTCGCCCACCCCGTGAACCCCGCCCTGCCCGGCAAGGACCTGAAGGATCTCAAGGGCTCGGACGGGGTGTACTCCGTGCGCGAGCTGGCCCGCGCCGCCGCCTCGGGCGGCGGCTATGTGACCTTCCAATGGGACAAGCCCGGCAAGGGCCCCATGCCCAAGCTCGGCTACGCCACGGGCATCCCCGGCACCCGGTACTGGATCGGCACCGGCGTCTACGTCGACCTGGTCAACGAGGAAGCCGCGCGCATCGACGCCAGCATGCACGACATGAGCGACGAGACCCGGCTCATGGAGGGCGGTATTTTCCTCGGCCTGTTCCTGCTGGTGCTGCTGCCCCTGGGCCTGGTGATCGCCCGGAGCATCGTCGGCCCCATCCGCGCCACCACCGAGGCCGCCCGGCGCATCGCCCAGGGCGACCTGGACGTGCGCCTGGAGCCCCGCGGCACCGACGAGGCCAGCCAGCTGCAACGCTCCCTGGAGACCATGTCCCGCGCCCTGCGCGAAACCCTGGAAAACCTGACCGGGAAGGAAACCGAGGCCCGGCGCAAGGCCGAGGAGGCCGGGGAGGCCATGCGCGAGGCCAGGCAGGCCGAGGCCGCCTCGCGGGCCAAGTCCGGCGAAATGGCCCAGGCCGCCGAGCGCCTGGGAGAAATCGCCGGCGGCGTCAGCCGCGCCTCGCAGGAGCTGGCCGTCCAGGTCGACCAGGCCAGCGCCGGGGCGCGCGTCCAGGCCGAGCGCGTGGCCGAGACCGCCACGGCCATGGAAGAGATGAACGCCACGGTCCTTGAGGTTGCCAGGAGCGCCGCCAACGCCTCGGCCTCGGCCGACAAGGCCCGGGCCAAGGCCGTGGACGGCCAGCGCGTGGTCGCCCAGGCCGTCGCGGGCATCGAGGCCGTGGCCACCCAGTCCCAGGACATCAAGGCCGACATGGGCCGCCTGGGCACCCGCGCCGAAGCCATCGGCCAGATCCTGAACGTCATCAGCGACATCGCCGACCAGACGAACCTGCTGGCGCTGAACGCCGCCATCGAGGCCGCGCGGGCGGGCGACGCGGGCCGGGGCTTCGCCGTGGTCGCCGACGAGGTGCGCAAGCTGGCCGAAAAGACCATGGC
>NZ_JALNWM010000277.1 GCF_023230885.1 Desulfocurvus sp.
AGGCCGAGAACATCGGGCAGATCATCGGGGTCATCAACGACATCGCCGACCAGACCAACCTGCTGGCGCTGAACGCGGCCATCGAGGCCGCCCGAGCGGGCGACGCGGGCCGGGGCTTCGCCGTTGTGGCCGACGAGGTGCGCAAGCTGGCCGAGAAGACCATGAACGCCACCAGCGAGGTCGGCGCCCAGATCGAGGCCATCCAGCGGGGCGTCGGCGGCACCCGCGAGGGCATGGACCAGGCCGCGCGCATGGTGGACGAGGCCACGGAGGTGGCCCGCAGCTCGGGGAGCCTGCTGGCGGAAATCGTCGAGCTGGCCGGGGAGAACGCCGCCCAGGTCCAGTCCATCGCCGCCGCCGCCACCCAGCAGTCCGCCGCCAGCGGGCAGGTGGCCCGGGCCGTGGCCCGCGTGGAGGACATCTCGCGGCGCACCGTCGGGGACATGGAGCGCTCGGCCCTGGCCCAGGGCCGCCTGCTGGAGCGGGTCCACGACCTGGGCGGGCTCAACGGCGCCTTCGAGCTCATGGGCGGCGGCAAGGTCCAGGAACTGATCGCGGCCCTGGGCGCCTCGCCGGACGTGCTCTGCCTCGAACCCCGCCGCCAGGAGGACGCCCTGCGGCGCGCCGCGCGCGACGCGCCCTTCGTGGAGCTGCTCTACCTGACCGACGCCCGGGGCATCCAGCCCGTGCCCAACGTCGCCCGCCCCGGGCGCGAGAGCCCCGCCGACGCGCGGGCCCGGGGCCGCGACTGGTCATCGCGGCCCTGGTTCACCGCCGCCGTGGAGCTGGGCGCGCTGGCCATCTCCGGGGTCTATGTGTCCCAGGCGTCGGGACGGCGCTGCATCACCGTGTCCATGCCCCTGCGCGACGCCGACGACGCCGTCCTGGGCGTGCTGGCCGCCGACGTGGCCCTGGACTGACCGCGCCCGCGGGGCAAAGGCGGGCCCCGCCGCTGGACGCGGGCGCCCTTCTCGGCTATCCGGGGTCCAAGGGGGCTCCCCCCCGGGAGGACTTGTGCTCGACACCCCGCAGCCACCGCAGTGGGACATGGTCCCCGGCGCGCTGGACACGGCCATGCTGACCTTCGCGCGGCGCCCGGGCGTGCTGCGCTGCAACACCTATGTGCTGCGGACCCCGCAGTATGTGCTGGTCATGGACCCGGGGGCCGACGCCGTCCAGGCCCGGGCGGCGGGGGCCCTGGCCGCCGGGCTGCTCCGCGAGGCGCCGCTCCAGGCGGCCCTGTGCCTGACCCACTGCCACCTGGACCACTGCGCGGCAGCGGGCGAGGTGCTCGCCGCCCTGCCCGAGGCCACGGTGGTCTGCCACTGCCAGGGGGCCGAGGCCCTGCTGCGGGCCGACCCCGACCTGACCCTGGCCGGGCTCACGGCCCTGCGCGTCCCCGTGCTGGCCGACGTGCTGCCCCTGTTCCAGGGGCCGGGCCCGGCGGGGGTGTCGCGGGCCATGAACACCCCCGGCGGCGGGCTGCGCTCCCTGTCCATCCCCATCAGCCCCCGCGACGCGCTCCAGGTCTACCACACCCCGGGCCACAGCCCCGACAGCGTGTGCTACCGCGTGGGCGGGGCGCTTTTCGCCGGCGACCTGCCCTTCGCCGCCGGCCCGGGGCTGCTGCGCCTGCCCGGTTGGGACGGTGTGCAGCTCGCGGCCTCGCTGGAAAAAATCATCTGGCTGCTGGACCATTGCAACGTGACCACCGTGCTGCCCGGCCACGGGCGGGCGCTGGACCGGGGCGAGGCCCGGCGCGTGATGTCCGCCATGCTCGCCGACCTGCACGGGCGCGCCGAGCTGCGCGCCCCGGCGCCGGGCCCGGCCTTCCCCCAGGCCCTGCTCGGGGCCTGCGCGGGGCTGCTGGCCGAGGCCGGAAAGGCCGCGACCCCGGAGCTGCCCTCGGCCATGCCGACCCCCGAGGCCCTGCCCGGGCTGCACCTGCGCCTGGCCCGCCTGGCCGAGGCCCTGGACGCCGCCCCCGGCGCGCAGGACGACCACGCCGCCCACGCCGCCCGCCGCGCCCGGCGCAGGCTGGGCGACCTGCTCTGCGCGCTGCACGGCTTCCGCTTCGCGGACCACGCCGGCGTGGCCGAGACCAACCAGACCGTGGGCGGGCTGCTGGCCGGGCTGGGCGGTGACGGGCGTTTCGCGGGGTTCGCCCTGGATTTCGCCCCCGCCTGCCCGGGGCCCGAGGCGCGCATGGACGCCGAGGCCCTGGCCGACCTTGTGGAAACGGCGCTGGAAGCCTACAAGGACGCGGGCGCCCCGGGCGCGCGGGTAGCCGTCCTGGCCCGGGGCGACGCCGTGACCGTGACCGTGCGGCCCGCCCCACCGGCCCCGGAGCTGCCCGGCCCCCTGGCCGAATACCTGCGGCTGTCCATGGCCGCCTACGGCGGCGGCTTCGAGGCCGCCCCGGGCGGCTGCACCTTTCTCATGTCCCGCGCGCGGGAGGATCGATGACCTGGGAAGAAGAAGATTACGGCGACGAGCGCAAGAGCAAGTCGCAACGCAAGCGCGAGATGCACGCCCTCCAGGCCCTGGGCGAGACCCTGTGTGCCCTCGGGGCCGAACGGATCAGGAGCCTGGACCTCCCGCCCGCCCTGGCCGAGGCCGCGCTGTTCTCCAAGACCCTGACGGCCCACGAGGCCCGGCGGCGGCACATGCAGTACATGGGGCGGCTGGTGCGCGAGCACATGGGCGACCCCGACGGCGAGGAGGTCGCCGCCCTGCGCCGGGCCCTGGACGACATGGACCACCGCAAACGCGCCGAGGACGGCGCCTTCCACCAGGCCGAGGCCTGGCGCGACCAGCTCGTGGCCGGCAACCTCGACCTGGTGGAGGACATCGCCGCCCTGCACCCGGACCTGGACCGCCAGCATGTGCTGACCCTGGCCCGCAACGCCGCCCGCGAGGCCGCCAAGGCCAAGCCGCCCAAGGCCAGCCGGGCGCTGTTCCGCTACCTGCGCGACCTGGGCTGAGGCCCGCGCGCCGCCCGGCGCCCCCGGCGGCCTGACCGGGGCGCCGGGGCCGCCATGCGCGCCCCGGCCCGGAAGCCGCGCGAGGATTCCGCCGCCCCCGGCGGCCCGGCTCCGGGCGCGGCGCTCCCCCGGGGCCTCGCGCGCAAGCCCGGGCCGCCGGAGCCCGCGCGCGGCCGCTGTGGTTCACCGAAGCCCCGTGCGGCGCGGGCCGTCCCCTTCCCGCCGCGCCGCCCC
>NZ_JALNWM010000278.1 GCF_023230885.1 Desulfocurvus sp.
GCCGGGGTGGTGGAATGGTAGACACGGAGGCCTCAAAAGCCTTTGTCCGCAAGGACATGCGGGTTCGAGTCCCGCCCCCGGTACCACCTAGATGAACAGACTCAAAATCTGGCATTGGCGACAATGTGCGGGTTCGATTCCCGCCCCCGGTACCAGTTATATTTCAGGTGGTTATGATTTTGTTGCCCGCCTGAGTTGAGGGTTTTGCAGTTGCAGCGCGCGCCCGGCTGCGCGCCCGCCACCATCCCGGAAGTCCCGGAGTTGCCGCTCCGGGGCTTTGCCAAGCCAAGGCTTGGTATTGGCGACAATGTGCGGGTTCGACTCCCGCCCCGGCACCACTGGAACGACAAGGGCTTTTCCGTCTTCACCGAGAAGGGCGGGAGAGCCCTTTTCCCGTCCCCGGGCCTCCCCCGGGCCTCCCCCGGACGCCACCCGGCCTCCCCCGAACCCCTTCCGGCAGACGCGTCCCTCGCTGCAATCCCTTCTCCGCCAACGGGATTTTGTCGCCCAAAGTTGACACTGATTTTCATTTTCAATATATCTGGGCGCGGCTCATGAACGTCGGCCAAAGGAGCGGCAATGGATACGGACAAGGATCGTACTCGCGACGTGGTTCGGGAGCTGTGGCCCCTCATGGAGCGCCTGGGGACGCCCTTGCAGGTGCTGGACATGCAGGGGCGGATGGTGGAGTGCAACGCCCCGGCCCGGGCGCTGCTCGGGCTGGAGGACGACGGGCGGTGGCGCGGCCGCTGCCCCTGCCCCGAGGGGACCGACGGCGCCGTCCATCTGCCGGACATCCTGCGCGAATGCGTCCAGGGGCTGCGCGACGAGTTCATCCAGGAGGAGGAGCTGACCGGGCCCGGGGGCCTGCCCCTGAGCCTGCGCCGCTGCGGGGCCGTACTGCGCGACGGGCGGGGGCGGCCCCTGTGCGTGGTGGCGTCCCTGGAGGACCGCTCGGCCGTGCGGCGGGTGGAGGTGCGTCTGCGCCACGCGGCGCTGCACGACAACCTCACCGGCCTGCCCAACCGGACCCTGTTCATGGAGCGGCTGCAAAGCGCCCACCGCCTGGCCAGGCGGCACGACGACTACGATTTTTCCGTGCTGTTCCTGGATTTCGACCGCTTCAAGCTGGTCAACGACAGCCTGGGTCACCGCGCGGGCGACGAATTCCTGCGGACAGCCGCCGGGCGCATCCGTACCTGCCTGCGCGACGTGGACACCCTGGCCCGTTTCGGGGGCGACGAGTTCTCCGTGCTGCTGCCCGACGCCTGGGAGCTGCGCGAGGTCAAGGGCGTCATCGACCGCATCCGCGAGGCCCTGGCCGAGCCGGTGTGCTTTGACGGGCGCGAGTTCTTCAGCAGCGTGAGCATCGGCGTGGTCCTCGGCTCGGGGCGCTACCACCGCGCCGAGGACATCATGCGCGACGCCGAGACCGCCATGTACCGCTCCAAGGCCGCGGGTAAGGCGGGGTACGCCCTGTTCGACGACGGGATGCACCGCCAGGCCCTGCGGCTGCTGGAGTGCGAGACGGAACTGCGCCGGGCCCTGGCCCGCGACGAGCTGGTCCTGCATTACCAGCCCATCGTGGACCTGGCGACCTCGACGGTGGACGGGGTGGAAGCTCTGGTGCGCTGGCAGCATCCTGCGCGCGGCCTGCTGCCTCCGGGCGAGTTCGTGCCCCTGGCCGAGGAGGCCGGGCTGATCCTGGACATCGACCGCTGGGTGCTGGCCGAGGCCTGCCGTCAGTTGCGGGCCTGGGAGGATGCCGGGCTTTCCGGGCGCGGCAGCGTGAACGTCAACCTTTCCCCGCGTTTTTTCATGCGCGCCGGGGCCGCCGACGACTTCGAGGGCATCGTGCGCGGCAGCGGCGCCCCCGCCCACCGGCTGAAGGTCGAGATCACCGAATCCCTGCTGCTGGACCCCTCCAGCGATGTGGAGCGGGCCATCGCCACCGTGCGGTCCATGGGCGTGTCCCTGGTCATGGACGACTTCGGCACGGGCTACTCGTCCCTGTCCAACCTGCACCGCTTTCCCTTCGACACCATCAAGATCGACCGTTCATTCATCGCGCGCATGGTCGACAGCCAGGTTCACGGCGGCACCGTGCGGGCCATCGTCGGCCTGGGGCGGACCTTCGGCATGGACGTGGTGGCCGAGGGCGTGGAGACCCCCGGGCAGGCCGAGGCCCTGCGCGGCCTGGGCTGCGACCGTGCCCAGGGCTGGCTTTACGCCCGCGCCGTGGACGCCGCCCGCGCCGGGGCCATGCTCGGCAGGCGCCTGTCGCCGGGGCGTGGCCCGTCGCCCGCCGCGAGCCAGCCCCTGGCCGTGGGCGCCTGAGCCGTCGCGCCCCCCGGCGGGGGCGCCGGGCTTGGCAAACGTCGCGGCCCGGTGTATCCAATGCCGGACCCCGGGGCCGCGCCCCGGGGGCGACGCACGCTGAAAACCGGAGGCGGATCATGGCACGAGTTTTTCTGAAAATGGCCCTGGCGGCGACCCTGCTGCTCGCGGCGGGGCTGGCCCTGTCCGGCTGCCAGACCACCGGCTCGGGCACCGGCGCCGCCAAGGCTCCGGCGGCGGCCCCGGCCGCACCCGCGGCCCCGGGCGCCCAGGCCGACCCCGTGGTTGATTTGGAAGAACGGATGTTTTTATTGTCTGCCGCCTCGGACAGGCGGACCAGCCTGGACATGCGTTTTATCGTGGTTCGTGCCGTGAATCGCGGTGTGAATGAAGAGGAGGCTTACAAGGCTGCGCAGAAGTTGAGTTTTGCTGATTTCCGAGGCTGGCTGAACGAGTCAGCCCAGGCCCACCGCGTGGCTTATTTGGGTGGCGGTAAGCTCCGGGTAGACGCTTTGAACTTGAGCATGGATGGAGTGGCTTTCGGGGAGGCAAACTTCGTGTTTCGGTTGGTTGATTTTGTCACTGCAGGGCGAACCATTAAGGGGGCTAGCCTCGACCAATTAGTCCTTGATGGACGCGATCTGACTGACAACGCAGGGCTTAAGGTGTATGAATTGCTATTGAATCGTGCCCTTGGGCTCTAGCTGTTCGGGCGTCCTGTGCGGGAAGCATACGAAAACGGGGCGCGGCCGCAAGGCCGCACCCCGTTTTTCGTTGCGGGAGGGGGCTACTGGGCGTCGACCACGCGCACGGCGGTGCCGTAGCAGGAAATGTATTTGCTGCCGTCGGGGTGGA
>NZ_JALNWM010000279.1 GCF_023230885.1 Desulfocurvus sp.
CGGGGCCAACAACCGCAACTGGCTGGAAGACGGCCTGGAAAAGCATGTGCGCATGGAGGTCTACGCCAGCGCCACCCCCGGCTGGTACAACGCCACCGTCTGGATGGGCTGCTCCAACTGCGCGGACCTCACCGAGCAGTGGGAGGGCAACGCCTCGCGCGACACCAACGGCAAGAAGATGCACCATGTGCTGTACGCCACCCCCAACACCTGGCCCACCATCCGTTTCGGCTGGACCATGAGCTCCGACGGCACCGCCACGGGGCAGAACATCATCGTGTCCGACTTCGGACTCAAGTTCCTGTAGGCCGGGGCGCCCGCAAGCCGATGTACGCCGCCACGCAGCCAGCCACAGCCTCCAAGCCCGGCCCCGGAGCCTCATCCGCCCCCGGCGCGGCCGACCGGAGCAGATCATGATCTTTCGCATCCAGGCATCCCAGCGGCCCCGGGCCTTCACCCTCGTGGAAATGGCCCTCGTGCTCATCCTTTTCGGCGTTCTGCTGGCGACCACCCTGCCCCGCCTGCTGTCGAACATCAAAACCGACGGCGCGCGCAAGGGCAAGGCGTCGGTGGCCGAGGCCCGCGAGGAGCTCACCGGCTACGCGCTGGTCAAAGGCAAGCTCCCCGCCGCAGACGACGACGGGACGAGAACCCTCGTCCCCTCGGACATCAAGGCCCGCATCGACGCCACCGGCCAGCCCATCGTCTACATCCTGCCCAACGTCAACGCCACGGGCCAGTCCCTCTGGGAGCACGACATCTGCCAGTTCGACAGCACCGGGCTGTCCGTCGTCGGGCCGGGCGGCACCACCAGCGACGTGGCCTTCGTGGTCGCCAGCCCCGGGCAGAACCACGCCCTGGACCTGACCGTGGCTCCGCCCATGCTCCCGGGCGTGCAGGGCGCAGCAAGGACCGTGACCCTGGACTCCTTCGGCGCGGCCACGCCCACCCCCGGCCAGCAGTTCGACGACATCGTGGAGTTCGTGACCCTCAAGTACCTGCGCGACAAGCTCGACTGCGAGAACTACACGCCCGCGCCCCCGGGCAGCCCGCTGGCCACCCTGCCTATGGACAACATGTCCGACACCAACCTCGGCTTCGGCAGCGGCGCGTCCATCGTCTCCAGCGCCACCGCCGGGGGCGGCATGGGCAACGTGCTGTTCCTGGACGGCACGGCCAGCGGCGCGGTGGAGGTCCTCAACTCCGTGGCCTACCGCCTGGAGGAGTTCACCATCATGGGCTGGATCAAGACCGCCGACACCTCCACCGCCGACTTCGAGCCCATCATCAGCCGCCAGAACAACAACGTGGCCGCCGCGGCGAACCAGCGCAACTTCTGGATCAGCCTGTGGGGCGGGGGCTCCGGCGCCCAGGGGCACGTCCCCGGCGAGGTCGCCTTCAAGGCCAGCCCCAGCGCCACCCCGGGCAACCACTTCAACACCGACAGCGACGCGCAGACCTACAGGGCCACGCCCTACCACCACGACGGCAACTGGACCTTCTTCGCCGTGACCATGGACCACACGCCGGTGACCGGCGAGACGAACCGCCACACATCCATCGTCTACGCCAGCGACTTCGCCACCAGCACCCTGCAAAGCACCCCCGCCGGGCAAAGCGACAGCATCCGCTCGTCGGCCCCGTCCACTGGCGCCACGACGGGACCCGGCCTCTACACCATGTATGTCGGCCAGGACCCCCAGTACAACCGGTACTTCAACGGCTACATCGACGAGATCGTCATCTACGGCTACGCCCTGAACAGCACCGATGTCGAAGGCTGGTACAACGCGACGCGCAGCTATTACTAGTCCGCCGCCGCCCTTTTGCGCAGCACAGCGCCGCCGCCCTTTGGGGCGGCGGCGCTTTTTTTGCCGCGCCCGGCCGGGGCGGGAGGGACCGCGCGGCGCACAGCGCGCCCGTTCCGAAGTGGCGGTCCGCCCGGGCGGAGCTCCGCCCCGGAGCCCGGCGGGCATGCCGAGGGGAAACCCGGCCCACCAAGCGGATTCCGCCGGAACCGCAGACAGGCAGACAGGGGCCAGGCCGCGCCGAGGGCGACCGCGCACCCCGGGCATCCACTGCCGCCCCCCCCCCCCGCGCGGCCCTGTCTACACAGGCGGGGGCCGTGCCCGGGCGAAGCCCGGAGCCACCCGCCGGGTCCGCCGACCGCGGGGAGGACGAAGGAGTAACCGCCGCCGCGCGCCGCACTCCGGCGCGTCTGGCGGCCTGGGTGTCAGAAGTGGGCCACATCCTGCCGACACCCGCCTTCGGGCCCCGGCCGCCAAGGAAGACGCAGAGCGTGCCCGCGGTCCCTCCCCGGGGCCCCCGGCCCCAGGCCCAGGCAGACAGGGAAGCGCCCAGACTGGAATGCCGTCATCCGGCGCCCTGGGGACCCTGGGGAGAAAAAGGAAGGGCTTCCCGGGCATGCGGACATTCCGGCATGCCGATCAGGGACGCTGCCCGCCCGGACGCCAGTCAACGCCCTGCCGCCGGGCGGCCAGCCCTTCCCCGCGCCTTGACCGCACACGGCCAGACCGGGCAGGCAGGCGCGTTTGCCGCAACCGCTGCGCGGCGCCCTGGGCAGCGCCCCCCGGCTCAGGCGGGCCAGACCAGGCGGAGGCATTCGCCGCCCCGGGGCTGGACGGGCAGAGGAAGGGCCAGCGCTCCCCTGAGCCCGGGGCAGGGCTGGCGGGCCGCGTGGAGCTGCAAGACTGCGCGGGAAGCGCAAGGTGTCGGGAGGGGAGTGCGAAGGGCTCGTGGATGCTGCGAAGGCGAAGAATCCCGGCCCGACTGTTCGGCCCGGACCTCGCCCGGGCGACTCTGCCCGTCCCGCTTTGCCTGTTCCGGCCTGCTTCGCTTGTTCCGACCCCGCGCCGCCCGCTGCGGCCCGCCCGACCCAACCGCCCCGACCCGCCCTCTTTGCGGTGCCCGGGTGCTCCGGGTACCCGGCGAGGACACCCGGCCCAGCCGCCCCGGCCCGGGCCCTCGCCCGGGCGACTCTGCCCGTCCCGCTTTGCCTGTTCCGGCCTGCTTCGCTTGTTCCGACCCCGCACCGCCCGTTGCGGCCCGCCTGCCCGTTCCGGTCCTGGCCGCCCCTATATCGCCCGCGCCGCGATTCCCTGCGCGACCTGCCGCCCGGCCGCCCGGCCCGGGAACCGGTGGCCCCCGGCGAGCGGGGCCGGGGGC
>NZ_JALNWM010000280.1 GCF_023230885.1 Desulfocurvus sp.
CAGCGTCGGCGGCGAACTCTACGCCGTGCCGGACAGGAAGGCGGCGGGGTTGGAGTAGGGGGAAAGGGCGAGGCAGAAGAATCGAAGCCGGAGGCGGAGGTGCGACAGTGCCTCCGCCTCCGGCGCTTCTGTCTTCAGGTCCTTGGCGCACCGGGCCGAGGCAGAGTGGGGGGCAACTGGACAGCCGATCATATTGACCGTGTGTTGAGCAGGGCTTTCGCCTCTTTTGGCGCGCCTGGACATGCGGCAGCGCCTGGCTGCCGGAGGCATTGCAGCCGCTTTGGCCCCTTTGGGCCTCACCCCGCCAGGGCCCAGGCGATGGCCAGGGTGGTGAGGGTGACGGGGAGGCCGGTGCGGGCGTGTTCGGTCCAGGAGATGCGGATGCCCAGGCGGGCGGCCTGATCGATGACGATGATGTTGGCGATGGAGCCGACCACGATGAGGTTGCCGGCCAGGGTGCTGGACAGGGCCAGGAGGGTGCCGGCCTGGGCCGGGTCGGGCAGGGCCTGGGCCAGCGGCAGCAGCAGCATCACGGCGGGCACGTTGGAGACGAGGTTGGAGAGCAGGGCCGTGGCGGCGAAGAGCCGGGCCGGGACGGCGGGGTCCAGCCCCAGGGCGCGCAGGGCGGCCAGGGCGGTGTCCATGAGCCCGCTGGCCGCCACGGCGTGGTTGACCACGAACAGGCCGATGAAGAGCACCAGCAGCTGCCAGTCCACCAGGGCCAGGGTGCTGCGCGAGGCCATGCGCCGCGAGAGCAGCAGCACCCCGGCGGCGAGCAGTGCCGCCACCTCGCGCCCCAGCCCGCCCCACAGGAACACCCCCACCAGGGCCGCGAGTACCGCCAGCCCCTTGGCGCTCTGCCAGACGCCGAAGTCCGGTGCGTCCACCTCGGGCTCGGGCAGGGCCGTGGCCCAGCGGCCCCGGTAGAGCAGGGCGACGATGCCCCAGGTGGCCCCCAGGCCAAGCAGCGCGGGCAACCCGGCGGCCAGCAGGTAGGCCCCGAAGTCCAGGCCCATGACCTGGCCGATGAGCATGTTCTGCGGGTTGCCGATGAGGGTGGCGGCGCTGCCGACGTTGGCCGCGCAGGCCAGCCCCAGGAGCAGGGGCACGGGGTTCAGCCCGCGGCGGATGCCGCCCTGGGCCAGGATGGGCGCCATGGCCAGGCAGACGATGTCGTTGGCCAGCACCGCCGAGAGCCCCCCGGCCACGGCCACCACCAGCCCCAGCAGCGCCACTGGCCCCACGCGCGCCGCCGCCAGCCGCCGGGTCACGGCGGTGTAGAAGCCGCCCAGGCGCAACTGCGCCGAGACGATCATCAGCGCGAAAAGCAGGGCGATGGTGGACACGTCCACGGCGGCCCACGCCTCGTGGGGGCCCAGGCGCCCGGCGGCCAGCAGGGCGATGGCGCCGGTGAGCGCGACGCCGGTGCGGTCCAGGGCCAGCCCGGGCGCGCCGCCCAGGACCATGCCCGCGTAGACGAAGACGAAAACCGCGATGGTCAGCCAGTCCATGCGCACTCCGGGGGCGGCGGGGGAAGGATGGCCGATGCTTACAGCAGCCCCGGGCGCGAGTAAAGCGCCCGGCGGGCTTGCGCCGCGCGCGGCCCCGGGGTAGGCAGATGGCGCCGGGCGGCGTTGCCCGGGCCCGCCCGTGGCGGTCGGCCCCCGGCCCCCCGGCCCGCCGCCCGCCCGGATGAACGGCAAAACAGGAAGGAACCCCATGAGCGAGCTGGACGCGGCCTTTCGCGAGCTGATCGAAAGCGGCATCCCCTTCAACAATTTCCTTGGCCTGCGGGTGCGCCGCCTGGAGCCGGGGCGCTGCTCGCTGGTTGTGCCGCGCCGCCCGGAGCTGGTGGGCGACACCCGGCGCGGCGCGCTGCACGGCGGGGTCATTTCCATGCTTGTGGACACCTGCGGCGGGTTCGCCGTGTGGACCCTGGGCAAGCCCTCGGACCGCATCGCCACCATCGACCTGCGCGTGGACTACCTGAAGCCCGCCGTGGAGGGCGACCTGGTGGCCGAATCGCAGGTGCGCCTGCACGGCAACCGCGTGGGCAACGCGGTGACCGTGGTCTATTGCGACACGGACCCCGGGGCCATCGTGGCCGAGGGGCGCAGCGTCTACAACATCCGCCGGGCCTAGGCAGGGAGGGGCGTCATGCGCAGCGACCGCGACGCGGTGATCCAGAGGTTCCTGGTGGAGTTCGCCGAACCGGACGGCGCGGATATCCTGGAGGTGGGCTGCGCCGACGGGCGCGTGGCCGCCGGGCTGGCGGGCTGGGCGGCGTCCTATGTGGGGCTGGACGCGGACCCCCGGGCCCTGGCCGAGGCCCGGGCGCGCGTGCCGGACGCGACCTTCGTGGAGGGGCGGGGCGAGGAGCTGGACTTCGCCGACGAGAGCTTCGACGTGGTGCTTTTCACCTTGTGCCTGCACCGCATGGACGCCGACGCGGCCCTGGCCGAGGCCAGGCGCGTGCTGCGCCCGGGCGGGCGGGTGGTGGTGCTGGAGCCGGTGCCCTTCAGCGAGGCCGGGCGGGCGCGGGCCGTGCTGCGCGACGACGAGGCGGATCATGCCCTGGTCCAGCAGGCCATTGCCGATGGGCCCATGCCCGTGGTGCGGCGCGAGCTGTTCCGCACCACCCTGGAGTTCGAAGACTCCGGGGAGTGCCTGGATTTCCTGTTCGACTGGTGCGCCGGGCAGGGCGCCGACGCGGAGTGGGACCTGGATTTCCCGGGCGGCCCGGCCCCCGGCGGCCCCGGAGGCGACGGGCAGGGCGCCGACGACGAACAGGACGAGGAAGACTGCCGCGACCCCGACCTGGAACACCTGGTGCTCTCGGCGCTGGGCGCCAAGGGTGGCGAGGCGCCCCTGACGCTGTTCGACGATCTGCTGGTGGTGCTCCTGGCGCGGGTCGACCAGGGCGTTTTTTAGTCAACTCAGAGCCTTCCATCCGGAAATCCTTGGCGCGGCGTGCCTTGGCCCGCGATGCCGCGGCCGTATTTCGCGGGCGCGGCGCCGGGGGTGCGGCTCGCGCGGCGCTGCCCGCCTCCCTCAACCCCGGCGGCAGATGCACCAGATGCCCGCCAGCACCAGCCCCGCCCCGGCCAGATGCCCCGGGCCCG
>NZ_JALNWM010000281.1 GCF_023230885.1 Desulfocurvus sp.
CGAAGAGCATGGCGTTGCCGATGATGAACAGCAGCATGATGGACACCTTGGAGGCGTCCAGCACGACCTTGCGCACCTCGGGGTGGTAGAGGCTGCGGGGGAAGGCCAGGAGCATGCCGCTCGCGTTGCGCAGGGCGGCGCGCCCCAGTCCCTCGCCGGGGAGCCGCCAGGGCACCCCCTTGAGCGGACCCATGTCGCGGTAGAAGTAGACCGCCACCAGGTAGGCGTACACCGCCGACAGGGCCGCCGCCTCGGTGGGGCTGGCCACGCCGAGGTAGATGGACCCGAGGACGATGAAGATCAGGAACAGCCCGCCCGAGGCCGAGATGAACGAGAGCAGCAGCGCCCGCAGGCCCGGCCAGGGCTGGGCGGGCAGGCCCTTGACCCGCGCCACCACATAAATGACCAGCATGAGCATGAGGCCCATCATCAGCCCGGGCACCACCCCGGCCATGAACAGCCGGGCCGCGGATTCCTCGGTGGCCGCCGCGTAGACGAGCATGACGATGGACGGCGGGATCAGGATGCCCAGGGTGCCCGCGTTGCAGATCACGCCGGCGGCCATGGACTCCGGGTAGCCGGAGCGGACCATGCCCGCGATGACGATGCTGCCGATGGCCGCCACCGTGGCGGGCGAGGAGCCCGAAACGGCGGCGAACAGCATGCAGGCCAGCACCGAGGCCATGGCCAGCCCGCCCCGGATCGAGCCCACGCAGTCCACGGCGAAGCGGATCAGCCTGTTGGCAACCCCGCCCGTGGACAGGAAGGCCGAGGACAGGATGAAGAACGGGATGGCCAGCAGGGTGTAGTGCCCGCCCAGGTTGGCCATGAGTTTCAGCGAGATGGAGGCCAGGGAGTCGCTGGAGAAGAACAGGATGGTCGTGATGCTCGCCAGGCCCAGGCCCATGGCGATGGGCATCCCCGACAGCAGGCACAGGAAGAGAAGCAGGAACAGGGCGAGGGTGGTCATGGCCGGGGCACCTCCCCGCCCTGGGGCGCGGCGCCGGGCGCGCCTGCGCGCCCGGCGTCACGTTTGACGTACATTTTGATCCCCTCCTTGGCCTCGTCGGGCAGCTTGAAGCCGTCGGCCTTGCCGGTGATCACGCGGGCCAAAAGCTCGAGCAGCCGCGCGGCGAGCATGGCGTAGCCGATGAACAAGATGCTGTGGGCCACCCAGCGCGGGACGGGAATGTCCTGCAATTCGATGCCGATGGCGTACATCTTGGACAGGTAGGCCCAGGCGCCGATCATCACCAGGGCGCAGTAGCACAGCGCCCCGAGCACGGCCACGGTGCTGATGACCCGGCGCGCCATCGGGGGCTGGACGCGCAAGAACGCGTCCACCCCGATGTGCGAGCCGACCTTGATGCCGTAGGAGGCGCCGAAAAGCACCATCCACGCGCCCAGGTGCAGGGTCAGCTCCGTGCCCCAGAGCAGGCCCTTGTTGAACACATAGCGCAGGATGACCTCGACGAAGACCTCCAGGGTCATGGCCGCCAGGAGCAGGGAGATGACCGTCTCCTCGAAACGGTTGAGAATCGTCCGGATGCTTGGCATGGGCCGGTCCGGTTAGTTCTTGTTGGAAGCCACGGCGGCGTCCAGCATCTCGGCGCCGATGTCGCCCTCGAACCTCTTCCACACCGGCTTCATGGCCTCGACCCACTGCTCGCGCTCGGCGTCGGTCAGCTCGATGATCTCGGTGCGGCCCGACTCGGCGATCTTGGCCCGGTCCTCGGCGGCCTTCGCTTCGGAAACCTTGTTGTTGTGGACGATGGCCTCGTCGATGCACTCCTTGAGCACGGTGCGCACGTCGTCGGGCAGGCCGTTCCAGAACTCCACGGAGGTCACCAGCATGTAGTCCAGCACGCCGTGGTTGGTTTCGGTGATGTAGGGCTGAACCTCGAAGAACTTCTTGGAGTAGATGTTCGACCAGGAGTTCTCCTGGCCGTCGATGGCCTTGGTCTGCAACAGGGTGAAGACCTCGGAGAAGGGCGCCTTGAGGGGCACCGCGTCCAGGGCCTCGAACTGCGCGGCCAGCACGTCGGACTGCATGATGCGGAACTTGCGGCCCTTGGCGTCGGCCGGCACGCGCAGGGGCACGTTGGAGGTCATCTGCTTGAGGCCGTTGTGCAGGTAGCCCAGGCCGATCAGGCCCTTGCCGGTCATGGCCTGGAGCAGCTCCTGGCCCTGGGGGCCCTGCTGGAAGCGGTCGATGGCCGCCATGTCGCGGAACAGGAAGGGCAGGTCGTAGATCTGTAGGCGCTTGGTGAACTTCTCGAACTTGGACAGCGCCGGGGCCGCGAGCTGCACGTCGCCGAGCAGCATCGCCGAGAGCACCTTGTCGTCATCGAAAAGCTGGGAGTTGGGGAAGACCTCCACGACGACCTTCCCGGCCAGCCGCTGCTCCACAAGCTCCTTGAGCCTGGTGGCCATCTGGCCCTTGGGCGTGTTCTCCGCGACGACATGGGAATACTTGATGACGATGGGCCCGGCCTGGGCTGGGCCGGACAGGACGGTCATGAAGGCCACGGCGAAGCAGACAGCCAACACTTTGCGCATCTTTTCCATTGGTGCAGTCCTCCAGGGTAGGAATATTCAACCAGCCTTACCGTCTTAGGGGACTCTGCGGCGGAGCGCAATGTTCGTTACTGATTTCACGCAACACGGGCGATGGGCGGTGTTGCATTCAAAATCAATTATATTTCGTTAGGATGCGGCATGGTCGGCCCGCCCGGGCCCGCCGCAGGGGCTGCCGGGCCCGGAAGGGGGGCTTTCCATTTTATAATCAATATATACAGCATATTGCGCTTGAAATTGGCGTGCCTGTTTTTTCGAAAGAAAAACGGGCTGCGGGCGGGAGCGGGGCATCTGGATGCCCCGCTTCGATGCCTGGGCGCTGGGACTCGGGGCGGCGAGGCAGGGCGCGGGGCCGTTCCCGGGGCCGGGACATACCAGGGGGTGCACGGTTTTCTCGGTATTTATGATGCTGTAATATATGGGGATGTGTTTCAGGTCGCGCGCGTGGTCGTCCGGGCTGCGGGGGGCGGACGCCGCTCCGGGGCGACGGAGAAAGACGGGCGGTCCCGGCCTCGGGCCCGGGGTGCGCGGCGGTTTGTGAAA
>NZ_JALNWM010000282.1 GCF_023230885.1 Desulfocurvus sp.
CAGCAGCGGCAGGGCCAGGGCGGCCCCCACGGCCAACACGGCGGCCAGGGCCGCAAGAACACGTCCGCGCATCATCGCCTCGGGAAAAGCCTTGGGATTCCGGGCCGGGAAGCCCCGGGGGCAACCATGACTAATAAGCGGGGCCCGGGGCTGTCAAGGCGCGCCCGCCGGGGCGTCGCGGGCCGGTTGCGCCCGGGGCGGCTTTGCCGTACACAGGGGCCCGACGGCCCGCCCCGCCCCCGGCGCGGCAGGCCCCGGAACCCCCACCCCCACCCGAACAAAGAGGCCGCGCGAAGACCATGTCCCGCTGGGGAAAGCTGAACTATGCCCAGAAACAGTGCCTGGGAGCCGCGGGCAAGCTCATGCAGCAGGCCGGGATGCTCCACCCGGGCGCGCGCATCGGCGTGGCCGCCTCGGGGGGGGTGGACAGCTGGCTCATGCTCCAGGTGCTGACCATGCGCCAACGCATCGTGCCCTTTCCCTTCGAGCTCATGGTGCTGCATGTGAACCCGGGGTTCGACCCGGGCAACCACGAGCCCCTGGCGCGCTGGTGCCGCGAGCGCGGCGTGGCCGCGCACATCGAGCTGACCGACCACGGCCCGCGCGCCCATTCCGAGGAGAACCGCAAGGCGTCGGCCTGCTTCTACTGCGCCCGGCTGCGGCGCAAGGCGCTGTTCGCCCTGTGCCGGACCTACGGCCTGACCCACCTGGCCCTGGCCCACACCGCCGACGACCTGGCCACGACCTTCTTCATGAACCTCTTCGAGACGGGCAAGGTCCACGGCCTGGACATGGCCGAGGACTTCTTCGGCGGCCGGCTCAAGGTGATCCGCCCCCTGCTCTACCTGGAGAAAAAAACCGTCATCAAGGCCGCCACGGCCTTCGGGCTGCCCGTGTGGTCCAACCCCTGCCCCAGCGCCGGGGGCACCCGCCGCTCCGACTGGGAGGCGTGGCTGGACGAACACTACCGCCGCGCCAAGCACATCCGGCCCAATGTCCTCCAGGGCTTGCAGCGCTGGCAACTTGACAGAACCGTCGGGAAACAATAGGTCACAGGGAGTTGTCTCGGCGGGGTTCCATGCCCGCGTGAAACACCGGCCCGGCCCGAAGGGAGGCGTATGCTTTTCCGAAAATACCACGTCGTGATATTCAAGGACAACGAAGGATGCTCCCGGAAGCTCCGCCTGCGGGGCTGGCTGCTGTTCGTTCTTGCGGGTGTCCTCGTGGGGCTTGTGGCCGGCAACGTCTATTTCTGGAACTATTTCACCGGCTACTCCTCGGCCCAGGCGTCCCTGGACGAGGCCCAGAAAACAGTCCAGGAACAGCGCACCCAGCTCCTGTCCCTGGCCTCCAAGATCAAGAACCTCGAAAAAGACCTCATGCGCATCCGCGACTTCGACTCCAAGCTGCGGGTGATGATCAATCTCGACCAGGAGCGCGACGGCGGCACCTCCCTGGGCGGTGCGGCCCCCTCGGACTTCTCCGAGAACTACCTGCCCATGCACCGCCAGGAGCTGCTGGCGCGCAAGATGCACAACTTCCTGCATCAGCTGAACACCGACACCCAGATGGAAGAGGTGCGCCAGCAGCAGCTCATGCACGTCATTCGCGACAACCGCGAGCTGTGGGCCGCCACCCCGAGCATCTGGCCCACCCAGGGCTGGATATCCTCCGACTTCGGCTACCGGACCTCCCCCTTCACCGGGAAACGCGAGTTCCACAAGGGCCTGGACATCTCCGCCCCCCAGGGTACGCCCATCTACGCACCGGCCAAGGGCGTGGTCACCTTCTCCGGGCGCGACGGCGGCTACGGCATGTGCCTGACCGTCAACCACGGCTCGGGCATCTCCACCCGCTTCGCCCACATGCATTCCATGTCCGTGAAAAGCGGCCAGAAGGTCACCCGCGGCCAGCTCATCGGCTATGTCGGCAACACCGGCCGCAGCACCGGGCCGCACCTGCACTACGAGGTCAGGCTCAACGGGGTTCCCGTGAACCCGATGCGCTATATCCTGAACTAGCCGGGGCCCCCCGCGCAACGCGCTTTCCCGCCCTCTTGCCGGCCGGTGCCAGCCTGCCTCGGGAGGGCTTTCCTTTGGCGCCCGGAAGCACCGCGCCCAAGCCCCGCCGCGAGCCCAGCATGACCAGCACGACAAGCCCCAGCGAAAACACGCCATGTGCGGCATAGCCGGATACTGGAGCCCCGCCCCGCCCCCGGGCGGCCACGAGCCGCTCCTGGAGGCCATGACCCGGGCCATGAGCCATCGCGGGCCCGACGCCAGCGGCGGCTTCGCCGACCCCCAGGGCGGCCCGGCCCTGGCCCATGTGCGCCTGTCCATCCTGGACCTCTCCCCGGCGGGCGCCCAGCCCATGCACTCCGCCGACGGAACGCTGACCATCAGCTACAACGGCGAGGTCTACAACTACGAGGCCGTGCGCCGCGAGCTGGAAGACCTGGGCGAGGCCCCGGCCCAGGGCTGGCGCGGGCACTCGGACACCGAGGTCATCCTGGAGGCCGTGCGCGTCTTCGGGCTGCACGGTGCCCTGTCGCGCTGCGTGGGCATGTTCGCCTTCGCCCTGTGGGACCGGCGCGACCGCTCCCTGACCCTGGTGCGCGACCGCCTGGGCGTGAAACCCCTGTACTACGGCTTCGCCGGACCGAGCCTGCTCTTCGGCTCGGAGTTCAAGCCCCTGCGCCGCCACCCGCACTGGACCGGCGGCGTGGACCCCGGCGCCCTGGCCCTGTACCTGCAAACCCTCTATGTGCCCGAGCCGTGGAGCATCCACCCCGGCATGCGCAAGCTCGAACCCGGGCACAGCGTGCGCTTCACCGCGGCGGACCTAGCCGCGCGCACCCTGCCCGGGCCCCGGGCCTTCTGGTCCCTGGACGAGGCCGTGCGCCGGGGGCGCCGGTCGCCCTTTGCCGGAACAGGCGCCCAGGCCGCCGACGCCCTGGAGGCCCTGCTCACCGACGCCGTGCGCCTGCGCACCGTGGCCGATGTGCCCCTGGGCGC
>NZ_JALNWM010000283.1 GCF_023230885.1 Desulfocurvus sp.
AACGTCTACCTCTACGACATCGACGACCTGAAGGAGGTGGTGGAGGAGAACCTCGCCGCCCGCCGCGACGAGGCCGTCAAGGCCGGGGCCATCGTGGAGGAGGAGGTCGGCGCGTTCTCGCGCTGGCTGGAGTCCCTCGAGCTGCAACCGACCATCGTGGACCTGCTGGCGCGCGGCGAGGCCGTGGCCGAGCGCGAACTGGCCAAGACCCTGAAGCGCCTGGGGCCCGACGTGTCCCCCGAGACCGAAGAGGCCCTGCGGACCCTGGTCCACTCCGTGGCCCACAAGCTCTACCACGAGCCCATCGCCTACCTGAAGCGCCGCACCCAGGAAGAGGGCCGCGCCCAGAACATCATTAACACCACGCGGCACATGTTCAACCTCGACGACGACAGCGTGCCCGCCGAGGCCCACGCCCAGCGCAAGGGGGCCGTGCTGCCCCTGCGCCCGGCCCGTTGCGTCCACGCCGCCGCAACCGACGACGAGTCCTGACGAGACAGCCATGCGCAGCTACCATATCGACGACCTGAATCCCGACGACGTGCGGCGGCTGGCCCGGGCCCTGGACGCCCGAGGCATGAAAAGCTCCGTGGACGCCATGTACTGGCTGGACCTGCCCGAGGCGCTGCTCGGCGCCGAACAGCGCGACCACGCCGGGGACTGCGGCCCGCACAGCGTGGGCGTGGAGCTCGGCGAGGACTGGGTGCGGGCGGAGCTCCTGGTGCGCGCCCGCAACCGCCTGCGCTGCTCGTGCGTGTGCTACGCCGACCCCGCCCAGCGGACCTGGATCATGGACGAGCTGGACCGCACCCTGCGCGAGCTGGACATCCCCGTCTAGATTCGCGCCCCCGAGACAGGGGCGGAGAGCCAGGACGCGATCCTTCGGCCTTGGGATGGCGGCATGCGCCAAGGGCCGTGGCCGCCTTGAGCCACGCGGCACCGGGTCACCCCCGCGGCGGACACCCCGCTTCCGGCTCGCGGGCTCTTGCGCCCGGGCCGGGGCCGTTTTCCCGGGCGGCGGCCCCCCCCGGGACGGGCGGCTGCCGCCCGGCAGCAGATGCACCGGCGCCGCGGCCCGGGCGACCGCGAAACCCGCCTCCGCAGGCACCGCCCGGCCCGCTCGGGCTCCGGCCCAGGGCGGCGATGCGTTCCAGGTGCCGCGCGGCCCATTGGGCCCGGTCGCGGACAATGGCCGGAACCTCGGCGCGGCCGAAGCCCCGCCCGGGCCCCGGCGTCCGGGGCGGCGGCAGGTTCCAGGCGCGCCCGGCCCCCGGCCCGCACCCACGCAGCCCCACAGCCCCAGGAGGCCCCGTGCCCACAGCTCCCGCCGCCCCCGCCGCCCCCAGGCTCCAGGACCTGCCCCCCCGGGCGGCCCATTTCTGCCTTGCGGTGGAGCGCTTCGTGCGCGAGGAGCTGGGCCTGGACCTGCGGGGCCGCACGGTGCTGGCCGCCTTTTCCGGCGGGCTGGACTCCACCGCCCTGCTCGCGGCCCTGGCCGTGCTGGCGCCGCGCCTGGGCTGCGCCGTGGCCGCCGCGCACCTGGACCACGGCCTGCGCCCCGAATCCGCAACCGAGGCCCGGGCCGCCGCGCGCCTCTGCGCCCGCCTGGGCCTGCCCTGCGAAACGGGGCGCGAGGATGTGGGCGCCCTGGCCGCGGCCCGGGGCCTGGGCCTGGAGGACGCCGCCCGTCAGGCGCGCTACGCCTTCCTGGCCGGAGCCATGAAACGCCGGGGCGCCACGGTGCTGGCCGTTGGCCATGTGCTGGAAGACCTGGCCGAGGACGTGCTCATGCGCCTGACGCGCGGCGCGGGCTGGCCACAGCTCGGCGGCATGCGCGCCTGGGACCGGGAGCGCTGTCTGCTGCGGCCCCTGCTGCTGGCCCCGCGCGCCCGGGCGCGCGCCCTGGTCGCCGCCCTGGGCCTGCCCTGGACCGAAGATCCCTCCAACGCCGATCCGCGCTTCCTGCGCAACCGCATGCGCCACACCGTGCTGCCGCAGCTGTTGGCCGAGAATCCCAACTTCCTGCGCCAGGTGGCCACCCAATGGCGCCTGGCGCGCCTGGACGCCGAGCAGTTCGCCGCCGAAACGGCCGCCCTGCTGTCCCGGGCCGAGGCCGTGCCCGGGGCTCCCGGGGCACTGCTGCTGCCCGGGGCCCTGCTGGCCCCCCTGGCCCCGGCCCAGCGCCTGCGGCTGTTCAAGGCCGCCCTGGAGGCCCTGGGGCCGGGCCAACCCCTGGCCGAGGGCCTCTTCCGCCTGGAGCGCGCCTGGGCCTCGGGCCGGGGCGGCGCAGTCCTGCAATTTCCGGGGCCCAAGACCGCGCACATCCTCGCCGGAGCGGCGCGCGGGGTCCGCTTTTCCCGGGCGGACGCCGGGGGCGCGAACCGGGCCTGAGCCCGGCCCCCCGGGCGGCAGGCGGCAGGTCCGGCCAGGGGCACATCCCGCCAGCGCCCGGGCCGGACCAAGACGGCTCCGCCCCCCTGTCCTGGCCCCTGCCCCCTGCCTGGGGCCCGCCATGCCCGCATACGCCAGGGGGCCTGCCCCGCCGCCCCGTTATCCAGACCCAGGCCCCTCCGTCCCAAAACCCGCGCCCGAGGCGCCAGCTCGGCGCCCCCAGGCCCCCGCGCCCAGGCCCTCCCTGCCCTGCGCCCCACGTCCTCGCGCGACGCCGGGGCGCCCGGCGCAACACAACGCCCTGCCCCGCGCCCAGCCCCCGGCCTGCCGTCCATCCGCTCCCCCGGCCCGACGATACCGGCCAGCCCCAGGCCCATGCCCGGCGCCCCCTGGGCACACCACGCGCTCGCGCCCACATCCATGCAACGGCGCCCCCCAAACCCCGCCGCCCGACTCCCAGGCTCAAGACTCCCAGCCCTGGCGCAACGCCCTGGCCCGTGCCCGGCGCCCCCCGGGCACACCACGCGTTTGCCCCCCCCCCCCCCCCCCCCACACACCCCCCCCCCCCCGCCACACCCCCGCA
>NZ_JALNWM010000284.1 GCF_023230885.1 Desulfocurvus sp.
CGGTCCGCTACCTGCACGGCGGCAACATCTGGGGTTTTTCCTCGCGCGTGCAGAGCTACATCCTGCGGCCCTATCCGCTGCTGTTCGCCGATTTCCCCGCGCACATCGAGTCGCACAACCTGCGCAAGGAAACCCGCGTCGAATGCCTGTTCCCGGTGTACGTCCAGGCCGGGAAACTGCGCGCCCAGGCCATGCTGCTGGACATCAGCCGCAACGGCTGCCGCCTGGCCTGCGACGCCTCCGAGGCCCTGGCGGCCCTGGATGTGGGCGACGGGGTGGAGCTGGAATGCGCCATCTTCGACGCCGTGGACGGGCGGCCCCTGGGCTGCCAGGTGCGCGCGGTCCAGGCCGCCGGAAGCCGCGCGACCCTGGGCCTGGCCTTCACCGCCGTGCCCGAGGACGTGGGCCGCAGCATCGAGGGCTACCTGCGCACGGTGTCCGGCCTGCTCTAGCGCCGCGGGCGCACGCTGCGCCCGCGCCCGCGCCGGATGCGACGCGCCGGGGCCCGGGGATTCCGCCCGCCTGGCCCCGGGCGCTACCCAGGGGCGCGGCCCGAGGCGCCCGGAGCTTCGGCGCGGCGCTCCAGGTCGGCCCGCAGGCGCTCGTAGAGCCCGCGCATGGGCGCGACATCGGGCAGCCCCGCCACCAGCTCGCGCAGCAGCCCGCGCTCCAGCAGCGCCCGCCGCGACAGCTCGAAATTCATGCCATAAGCCCACGACAGCAGCAGCAGGCGGAAGTCGTTGACGCTGCGCATATCCTCGTAGATGCCCGGGCGGCGGGCCAAAAGGCTCTCCAGCAGGGCCGGGGTCCAGGCCAGCGGATCGCGCGACAGGCCCAGGGTGACCACGTCGTTGTCCGCCCCGGGGCGCAGGTGCTCCATGACCACGGGCAGGATGTCCAGCTTGTCGGCGTCGCGCACCACGCGCAGGGCCAGGTCCAGGTCCGGCGGCAGCCCCGGGGGCAGGTCCTTGCGGTTGTGCATGGCCACGCAGGCGCGCACCAGCCGCGCGCGGCCCGGGGCAAGGCCCCGGGGCAGCCCCAGGCGCACCAGGGTCCGCGCACCCAGGATGCCGTGGTTCTCCGAGGCGCGGTCGCTGAAAGTGCCGTAGCGGACAAGCTGCGGGAAGCGGCCCACGTCGTGCAGCAGCGCGGCCACCAGGATGGCCCGGGCCAGGTCCGGCTCGGGGGCCGGGTCCAGGGCGGCGACAAGGGCCGCGGCCTCGTGGAGGACGCGCAGGCTGTGCCCGTATTTCAGGCGCAGGTTGTCAGCCTCGTCCGGGGCCAGCTCGCGGTGCAGGAGCCAGCAGGCGCGCAGGGCATCCAGGTGCGGCGCCAGAAACGGGGGCAGCGCGGTGGCCGGGGGGGAAACCGGAGCGGACACGGCGGGCCTCAGTCCTCGTCCAGGGCCTTGCGGGCGGCCGCGTAGTCCTCGTCGGTCATCCGCCCGGCCCGCCAGCTGGCGTGGAGCTCGCGCCGGGCGGCCGCCCGGCGGCGGCGCTCCCCGATGTGCCCGGTGCCGAACTCCCGGGGGCGCAGGGGGCCGCCGGGGCCGAAAAGCCTGCGCAGCGCCCAGGCCAGCAGGGCGAAGACGGCCAGGATGAACACGATGCGCGCGGCCGAAGCCAGCACCACGCCGCCCGGGCCCGATCCGCCGAAGGGCCAGCCCTCCCAGCCGGTGCGCCCGGCGGCCTGCGCAAGGACAGTCAACGAAAACAGACTGTTCGGCACAGCCCCTCCCTGTGTTTTGACGCTTGGGCGCGCAGGGCGCGCGCCGGGCAGACCCTACCCTTTTCCCCCGGGGCCCACAAGCGCCGGGCCGGTTGCCAAGTCGCCCGGAATTATTTAATGCCTTGGCTTGAATCCAGGCCAATCCAGAAGAACCTTTCCCCGGGGGTGCGCAATGCGTTTTCTCATCGTCGATGACGACTTCGACAGCCGTCGCCTGATGCAGAAAATTCTTTATCCGTTCGGATATTGCGATGTGGCGGTGGACGGGGAGGAGGCCGTGGAGGCCTTCCGCAGCTCCCTGAAGAACCAGGAGCCCTACGACCTCGTCTGCCTGGACATCATCATGCCCAACATGGACGGCCAGCAGGCCCTGCGCGAAATCCGCGAGATCGAGGCCGAGATGGGCGTGCCCGAGGACGGGCGCGTCAAGGCCGTGATGATCTCGGCCCTGGACGACACCAAGGAGCTGCACGACGCGTTCTTCCTGGGCGAGGCCACCTCGTACCTGGTCAAGCCCATCCGCAAGAAGACGCTGCTCAACGAGATCCGCAACCTGGGCCTGCCCCTGGAGGAGACGGACTAGCCCCTGGCGCGCCGTCATCTTCCGGCGTCCGCCCGGCGCCGCCCCGGGGGGTTCGTCCGTGCTTGCTCCCGGAGGCCGAAAGGTATAAGTGCGGCCTTTTGCGTCGGGATGCGGGCCGCGGCACGCCGCCCGCCCGCGACAGCCCCAACCCCACCCGACCCCGCCGCGCGGGGCGCAAGGAGGACGCCGTGATTCCCAAGGATCTGCTGTACGCCAAGTCCCATGAATGGGCGCTCGTCGAGGGCGACGTGGCCACCGTCGGCATCACCCAGTTCGCCCAGGAGCAGCTCGGCGACCTGACCTACGTCGAGCTGCCCGAGGTCGGCGACACCTTCGAGGCCGGCAGCGAGATGGGCAGCGTGGAATCCGTCAAGGCCGCAAGCGAGATCTACGCCCCCGTGTCCGGCGAGATCATCGAGGTCAACGCCGCCCTGGCCGACGCCCCCGAGATCGTCAACCAGGACCCCTACGGCGAAGGCTGGCTGGTGAAGTTCAAGATCGCCGCCGACCCCGAAGACCTGCTTTCCGCCGACGAGTACGAAGAGCTGGTGGCCCAGGACGCCCACTAACCCATTCAGGAGCAAGGCCCCATGCCCTACGTTCCCCA
>NZ_JALNWM010000285.1 GCF_023230885.1 Desulfocurvus sp.
CGCGGGCGGCGCGGGCAGCCCGGGCAACGCTCATCGCGCCACCCTCCCGCCCACGAACACCGGCCCATGCGCCCCGTCCAGCTTACGAAGCTCGGCCTCCAACCACTCGATAGTCCCGCGAATCTCCCCCGCGTCCTGAAGCGTCAGCGTCCGCCCGGCAACGGTATACCCCTTGCCGCCCGACACGGTAAGCAGCGCCTGCTTCCAGGCCGCAAGCTGCGCGGTGAGTTCTTCGGAAGTCCAAACAGACATGCCCGGCAGGATAGGGCCTGCCGGGCATCATGTCGTGGACGTGGTGGAAGTGGTGGACATCCTCATGCCCCATGTAATATTTTGCAAATTAGGCAAGACTCAAGGAGGTCGTCATGAAAAAGGCCGAGGCCATTCAGATCGCACGGGATAATGGGATTCATCTTTCATCCCAAAATACGACGTTCGCGAGCATTAATCTGGCAAAGAATGTCTGGTGGATTAACATCCCTAAAAATAGGTTACACAACGAGAGATATATTCTATTAGACAACAAATCAGAACTAATTGTCTGCTATATTCCTGGTGGGTCTCTTAATGAAAAAGACTTTAGGATAAAGGGCGGCAAACAAATCGACATTGAACTGTCGTCATCAAAATATTCATTCCTTATAGACGTCAAGTCTGGCGGGTCTAAAATAAATTTTTCGGGATTTGTTGTAGCCAAACTTGCAATCAAATGATCGAACAATTTCGAGTAAAGTCAGCATGTGCTGAGATGGTTATCACCTGACAGCAGGCCACGGAAAAGCGAGTGGTCATGCCGCCCTTGGTTGGGGTACGGCTGGAGTTGCGAAACTTCACCGGAACGCCTTGGCTACCCGAGTTGTTTCCCTTCTTGACAATGTACCAAAAATTAGTACATACATGAGAGACGAGAATGAGCTGGACAGTAATGATCCCCAAGAGGGTCGCAAAGGATATTCGCAAGCTGCCCAAGCGGGTGCAAGCGGCCCTGACCCTCCTGGTGACGGAAATCGAGCAAAGCGGGCCTGTCCGAGGGACCTGGCCGAACTACGGGAAACTGGCCAGAGAGATACACCACTGCCACCTGAAAAAGGGGAATCCGACCTATGTGGCGGTTTGGCAGGAAGTGGATGGAGAGATCAAACTGGTGGAGGTGACCTATGCCGGAACGCACGAGAAAGCCCCTTACTGAGGCGACGGCCTTTCAGGTGGCCTGCCCCGTGGGCGTCGACAGCAAGAGCGTGAAGGCCTACCTGACGCGCATGGGGTGCCGTGTGCTGGACAGCGTCCCCGCAGCCGAGGTGTTTCCCGACCGCAGCCCCGGCACCCTGCTCTCCGGCGCGCGTTACCGGGAAGGGATGACCCAGGTCCAGCTTGCCGAGGCCACCGGCATCAACCGTCGCCACCTCTCCGAGATGGAGCACGACAAGCGCCCCATCGGCAAGGCCAACGCCAAGAAGTTGGGTGATGCCTTGAGCGTGGACCACCGACTCTTCATGTAGCACAAGGGCGGCTCCCGGAGCCGTCCTTACGCCGAGAAAACTTCACAACGTCACCGCATCCAAATACCCCCGCACATCCTCCTCCCAAACCCACACCCCCCGCACCTTCCCACAGCGAAAGGCCGGAATCTTGCCCTCGTTGACCAGGTTGTAGAAATGGCTCTTGGAGCAGTTCAGGATCTCGCAGGCCTGCTTCCAGTTCAACTTGCGCCCTTTCTTCTTGTCCACGGTCATCTCCTTTGGTTGAACCAGTCCGGACGGGCTCCGGAGCCGGGCAGGGGGTGCGGGGTGGGGGCTACGCCGCGCGGGGCATGGGCGGCCTGCCTGGGCTTGGGGGTCGGGCGCTTCCAGTTGCGCAGGTCCAGCTCGTAGGCCGCGACCAGGGCCATGACCTCGCAGTCCCAGAAGTGGTTGTCCTTGCCGTCGGGGCAGAGCCAGCAGAGCTTCTTGTCGTCGAAGTACTCGGCGGTCATCTCGCGGGCGTATTCGTCCGTGACGTTCGCGTGCAGATGGAAGGCGCCGGGGTCCTCGGGGGCGATCTGGAGCTTGGCGGCCAGGTCGTTCTTGAAGAACGTGGTGTCCACCTTCCAGAGCACGAGGCCGCCGGGGATCTTCGCCTTCGTGCCCGGGTAGAACTCCTGCGGCGCGTAGCGCACCGGGGCGCTCTGGGCGCGCTTGCCCTGATAGGGGAACACCCGCCCCCGGTGCCGGGCGCAGAAGGCATAGACCTCCTTGGTGCGGGTGCCCATGGCGTCCTGCACGGCCAGGCGCACCCTGTGCTCGGTGCCCTCGCGGTCGCGGTAGACGTTCTGGAACAGCACGCGCTCCAGGGCCGCGAAGGTCGGCACGCTGCCCGCCTGGACAAGCCAGCTCTCCTCCTCCGCGCCCCAGCCGAAGGCGCGGATGACGTACCTGAAATAGCGTTTCTGCGAGTCCACCCCCGCCACCAGCGCGGCCACCCGGGGTCGGCCCTCGGCGTCCGGGCCGGGCACAACGCCGCGCGGGCGGTCGTCGCACAGGGCCTTCACCGCGTCCTCGGTGCGCTGCACGTCGTAGGCGCGCCAGGGCTCGGCCTTGTACTGGTTCATGAAGTTCTTTAGGTCGTCGCGGTTGCCGCTTCTCTTCCAGCGCAGAAACGCCGCCGCGACCTCGGACAGGGACACGAAGTAGGACAGCCACGCCGGGACGTGGAAGCCGATCTTGGCCGGGCGGTGGGCGCGCAGGTGGGCCATGAGCTCCAGCCCCGTGCCCCGCGCGCGCCATTGGCCCAGGCGCACGGCCTTGTCGCGGTCGTTGTCGCCCCAGCAGGCGCCGCAGGTTTCGCAGGCGTACCAGGCCAGCCGCCGCGCCTGGACGCCCTCGGGGTCGCGCCGCACGGCCTCGTCCTGCGGCCAGCGGATGCGGTCGAAC
>NZ_JALNWM010000286.1 GCF_023230885.1 Desulfocurvus sp.
GCACCACGGTGCCCACGCCCTGGAACACGGCCACCAGCCCGCGCCCGAAGGACACCACCGCCGGAACCATCCCGCGCACGGTCTCCCCGATCTGCGCAAAGCCCGTGCGGTTGGCGCGCACCCAGTCCGCCAGCCTCGGTCCCCACTCCTCCACCACCGGCGCCAGCGCCCCGCCCACAAGGCCGGACAGCTCCCGCGCCGTGGAGGACACCACCGTGGAAAAGCGCGAGAACGCCTCGTTGTACGCCTGGGCCCCGGCGCGGCCCTCGGCGGAAAGCACGTTCAGCCGCTTCTGGCGCGCCAGCAGTTCGTCCAGGCCCTCCTCGCGGCTGCGCAGGTAGCCGAAGAACTTGTTGGCCTCGCCGCCCATGAGGATATCGGCGGCGGACACGGCCTGGGCGTGGTCGTCCAGGCCCTTCACCGCCTCGGCCACGCGCCGGAACTGCTCCTCCGGCGCCAGGGCGCGCAGCTCCTCGAAGGTCAGCCCGAGGATCTGCAAGCTCTCGGTGACGGGCGTGATCTCCTCCAGCCCGGCGGACTCGCCGAGCTTGTTGTTCAGCTCCTCCATCAGGTCGCCCACATGGTCGGCCTCGAAGCCCATCTCGCGGGCAATGCCGCTCCAGGCCTCGAAGCCGTCGGCGGACACGTTCAGGGCCTGGGCCAGGGCCGTCTGCTGCGCGGTCAGGCGATTGCCCATGGTCATGGCGGCGCCCACGGCGCCGATGGATGCGCCGACCACGGCGGCGTAGCGCCCGGCGGCTCCGGCCATGTCGCGGAACCTGCCGCCCACGTCGGCGTCCAGCACGCCGCGCAGGGCCCGCAGCCTGCGCTCGGCCCCGGCGGCCTCCCGCGCCAGGCGGTCGAACTCGCCCTCCAGGTCGCGGGTGTTCACGCCCGCCTTCCTGAGCTCGTGGTTCAGGATCGCAAGCTGGCCCTTCTGGCTGTTGTAGGCCTGGGCGGTCTTCTCCGCCCGGCGCCGGGCGCGCTCGAACTCGCCTTGCAGCTTGCGGGTGGGGTTGGCGGTTTCGGCGAGCTGGCGCTCCAGGCGCCCGGCCTCGTCGCGGGCCTCGCGCATCTCGCGCCGGGCCTGGCCCAGGGCGCCCATGTCGAACCCGGCGAACCTGTGCAACTTGTCCTGGCGCTCGCGGATGTCGCCGTAGGCCCGGGCCACGCCGGACAGGTCGCCGCGCACGGCCCGGGTGGCCGTGGCAAAGGTATTGCCCACCACGGCCTGGAAGCGGACCACGGTGGAAAGCTTCTGTGTGGACACCTACCTGCTCCCGTGCTTGGGGAGGTGCGCGAGCCAGGCAAGCAGCTCGTCCGCCTCCATGGACAAAAGCTCGGCGCGGCTCCAGCCCGTGTAGCAGGCCAGGGCCAGCACACCGCGCCGGGCCGTGTCCGCGTCTAGGACAAAAAACCCGTGTAGACCGCCTGGATCTTGCGGTAGTCCTTCATGTCCAGCTCGCGCAGCACCTCGGGCGGCACCTCGCACAAGCTGGCGAACATGGCCACCTCGCGCTCGGCGTCGCTGCCGCCCTGCTTCTCCGCCGCCAGCATGTCGCCCACGCGCGGCCTGCGCATGGCCAGCCGCGCATACTCGTGCCCCTGGTGGCGCACCGGATAGGCCAGTTCGATGGTCTCGTGGCTCATACGTCCTCCCCACATGCCCGAAGGCGGTCTGAATGTTCCCCCGGCGCGGCAGGTCGCCGTTCCGGGACGGTCCGCTAGATGCCGCAGGCCCTGCGGTGCTCCTCCAGGCGGTCCACGCCGCCGACGATGCGCTTCATGCCCAGCACGTCGATCTCGTGCAGCACCTCGCCGCCCTGCTCGTATTTGTAGTAGACCAGGGTCACGGTGTACTCGTCCGTGGGGCGCTCGCCCGCCTTCCATTCGCCGGGCTTCACGCTGACGATGCGCCCGCGCATGGAGACGATGACCGGCGTCACCGTGCCGTCGGCGGACTCCAGCCCCCCGCGCGCGGTCAGCGGCACCTCGCCGCCCTCCCTGCCGCCGAAGAGCTTGAGCATGTCGGCGCACTTCTTGGTCAGGGTGAAGGTCGTTTCCAGCTTCTCCATGCCCATGTCCACGCTCACGGGCGCGTCCATGCCCGCCGCGCGGAACTCCTCGGTCTTGAGGGTCAGCTCGGGCAGCTTGAGCTGCTCCACGTTGCCCACGTACCCGCGCCCGTCCACGAACAGCGCCCATTGCCTCAGGATATTGTCGGCGGCCATGCGTTCCTCCTACTGCGTGCTCGCCACGCGGCTGACCAGTTCCTCGTAGTACCCGTTCTCGCGGTGCGCCCGGAAGACCAGGTGCTCCAGGGGCGCGGGCGGCTCCAGGTCGAAATCCAGGTACAGCTTCCCGGCCATGAGCTGCTCCTTGGCGTTGAGCTCCTCGTCCAGCCAGCACCTGCCGCCCAGCAGCGCGCCCAGGGCCGTCAGGTGGCGCAGGTAGGCCGCCACGCTCTCGCGCACGTCGTGGATCAGGTTGGCGGACAGGGGCCGGTCCATGGCCCACAACAGCGCCTCCTCCACGGACTCGTAGACCATGTCGCAGGTCCGGCGCACGGAGAGGAAGGCGAACAGCGGGTCCGAAGCCGTGGTCCGGTTGCCCCACAGGCGGTAGCCGTCGCGGTGGATGATGGTGGCCACCTCGTTCTCGTTCAGGAAGTTGGCCTGGCTGTTGGTGTCGGACAGGCTGAAGTCCACGGGCCGCGAGACGCCGACAATGCCGCTCACCGGCTGGTTCGACGGGCTCCACCAGAAGCCCCGGGTGTTGTCGCGCGCGCAGATCATGCCCGCCACGCGCCCCGAGGCGGGCTGCACGGCCACGGCCCCGGCCTGCGTGTCCCAGACCTTGACCCACGGCGCGACCACGAAGACC
>NZ_JALNWM010000287.1 GCF_023230885.1 Desulfocurvus sp.
CCGCGCATCGTGACTCCAATCGAGCTGCATTCGGTTTGACTCCCCTCAAGATCCGAACTCGCCTTCCAGGCGGGACTCTGCCCGGCCTGCTCGCATTTTGTTTCGTTATACGAGCGGCAAAAATGCATTCATCCACGGCTTCAGGAATTTTTTCTGATTGGAGTTTATTCAGACACAAGAACATGAACAATGCGCATTCAGTTCATTACATTTCACAACTGCAAACAATGAATTCGATATGTCATGGAGATTTTCAATTTATAAACAAAAATAACCGTACTTAATATTTCTTTACGTCACAAAAAGCCCCGCACTGTTCCCAAGACGCCCGGCTTGGGCTAGGAACCATAGCGGAGGCACCGCCAAGGCATGGATGAAAAGCTGATTCTCGTGGTGGACGACGACGAGGAGTTGTGCGGACTGCTGACGCAGTACCTGGAGCCCGAGGGGTTCCGGGTCCGCGCCGTGCACGACGGGGTGGCCGGACTCGCCGAGGCGCTGTCGGGCCGCTACGCCCTGGCCATCCTCGACGTGATGCTGCCCGGGGCCAACGGCTTCGAGGTGCTGCACCGCGTCCGCGAGGCCTCGCCCCTGCCGGTGATCATGCTCACCGCGCGCGGCGACGACGTGGACCGCATCGTGGGCCTGGAGATCGGCGCCGACGACTACCTGCCCAAGCCCTTCCTGCCGCGCGAACTGGTGGCGCGCATGCGCGCGGTGCTGCGCCGGGTCCGCGCCGACGCGCCTGCCGCGTCCAGGCCCGGGCCCCTGGCCCTGGACGGGTTGAGCCTTGCGCCCGACAGCCGCTCCCTGCGCGTGCATGGCGCCCAGGTGCACCTGACCGACGCGGAGTTCTCCATCCTGTACGCCCTGCTGGCCGGGGCCGGAGCCGTGGTCCCGCGCGAGGAGCTGTGCCGCGTGGCCCTGGGCCGCGAGGCCGCCCCGGAGGACCGCAGTCTGGCCGTGCATGTATCCAACCTGCGCCGCAAGCTGGCCGAGGCCGGAGCGACCCCGGCGATCAAGGCCGTGCGCGGCGAGGGCTACATCCTGTGCCGGCCCGAGCCACCCCAAGACGGCCCGCAGGCGCCCGTATGAAACGGCTGACCAATTCCCTGTTCGGCAAGATCTTCCTGTGGTTCTGCCTGACCCTGGTGGCCGGGGCCCTGGGCAACGTGCTGGTCATGGACCTGCTGGACACCCGGCACATCCGGGTGCCGGACCACCCCCAGGCCCGGGAGATGTTCGCCCTGCAAAGCCGCCTGCTGCTCGACGCCTACGCCCACGAGGGCGAGGCGGGCATCCGCCGCTATGTGGACCTGGCCCCGGGGCTGCGCTTTTTCATGCGCCTGTTCGACGCCCAGGGCCGGGAACTGACCGGCTTCGGGCCCCACCCGGGGATGGAGGACGACTTTTTCGGGAAGATGCGCGAAACCCTGCGCGGCCGCGAGGACCAGGAAGGCTACGCCGAGGGCAGCCTGCCGCCGTTTTTCGTGACCTCGCGGCCCCTGCCCGGGGGCGAACCCGTGTATCTGGCCGTGGAGTATCCGCGCCTGCCCCCGCCGCCCGGGCTGCTGGGCTCCTGGATGTTCTGGAAGCGTCAGGTGCCCATGCTCCTGGCGGGCGGCGTGCTGGCCCTGCTGCTGGCCCGGCACCTCGTCGGCCCGGTGCGCCGCCTGCGCGAGGCCACCCGGCGCGTGGCCGGGGGCGACCTGACCCACCGCATCGGGGCCCGCGGCGACCGGGGCTACGAGGAGATCAACGCCCTGTCCGAGGACTTCGACCGCATGGCCGAGCGCGTGGAGCATCTGGTGCTCTCCCAGCGGCGGCTGCTGCGCGACATCTCCCACGAGCTGCGCTCGCCGCTGACGCGGCTCAACGTGGCCCTGGAGCTGGCGCGCAAGCGCACCGGCGACACGGCCAGGGCCGAGCTGGACCGCATCGGGCTGGACGCCGGACGGCTGGAGGAGCTCATCGGCCAGCTGCTGGCCTACACCCGCCTGGACCACATGCGCGAGTGCCCCGAGACCACCCGGGTGAACCTGGGCGCGCTGCTGCTCGCCGTGGTCCGCGACACGGACCTGGAATCGCAGTACAAGGGCGTTTGCGTGCAGGTGGACACCGGCACCCCGGCCATGATCGACGCCGTGCCGGAGCTGGTCCGCCGGGCCCTGGAGAACGTCCTCCGCAACGCCATCCGCTTCACCCCGGCGGGGGGCACGGTGCGCGTGGTCCAGGACGTGGAACCGGCCCCGGAGGAGGCCGGGCGGCACGGCGCACAGGCCCGGGTGGCGCGGGTCACGGTGCTGGACATGGGCCCCGGCGTGCCCGGGGAGGCCCTGGACAAGCTCTTCCTGCCCTTCTACCGCGTGGGCGACGCCCGCGGGCACAAGTCCGGAGGCTCGGGCATCGGCCTGGCCATCGCCCAGCGCGCCATCCTGCTCCACGGCGGGACCATCGCGGCCGGCAACCTGCCCCAGGGCGGCCTGCGCGTGGACATCACCCTGCCCCTGGCGGACTGACCCCCGCCGCGAGCCTTCGGCGGCTACCCCTCCTCCACCAGCAGCCGGGCCGCAAGCCCGTACACCCCCGCAACGCAAACCAGCGCCACGCCGCCCGGGGCGGGCCAGCGCCCCGGCAGGGACGCGCCCGGGCGAGGCGGGATTCTCATCTTCGGTGACGACCCGCGCACCCGCCCCGCGCCGCGCTGCCGCGCACAGCGCCCCCGTGGGCATGCGGGCCGCGGCGGCTCCAGGCAACAAAAAACCCCAGGACCGCAAACGGTCCTGGGGTCGAGATGCTCCAGGTGCGCAGGCAAGGTGCGCAGTAACGATAACTAATCGCAAATC
>NZ_JALNWM010000288.1 GCF_023230885.1 Desulfocurvus sp.
AATTTCGGAATACAAGAAACGGGGAATCGACATCCCCTGAAGCCAGCCCCCGGCCCCGGGCCGGGCCGCCGCCCGCGCGCGGCCAACGAGGACACGCCGATCATGCAGATGCTTTCCAACCAGGTCCAGGGCTACCTCAAGAACTCGTCCTGGATCCGCAAGATGTTCGAGGCGGGCCTGGAACTCAAGGCCAGGTACGGCGAGGACGCCGTGTGTGACTTCAGCCTGGGCAACCCCGACCTCGCCCCGCCCAGGGCCGTGGGCCAGGCCCTGCGCGACATCGCCGACGGCGCCGAACGGCCCTTCGCCTTCGGCTACATGCCCAACTTCGGCTACCCCGCCACCCGCAAGGCCCTGGCCGGGCACCTCTCGCGCGAGCAGGGCGTGGCCGTCGAACCCGGCGACCTCGTGCTGACCTGCGGCGCCGCCGGCGCCCTCAACTCGCTGCTGCGCGCCGTGCTCGAACCCGGCGACGAGGTGGTCTGCCCGGCGCCCTACTTCGTGGAATACGGCTTCTATGTGCAGAACCACGGCGGAGCCCTGCGCCCCGTGCCCGCTCGGCCGCTGACCTTCGACCTCGACCTCCCGGCCATGGAGGCCGCCATCACCGCGCGCACCCGCGTGGTGCTCATCAACTCGCCCAACAACCCCAGCGGCGCCGTCTACACCCGGGCCGAGCTGGAGGGCCTGGCGGCCATCCTGAGCCGCAAGACCGCCGAGTTCGGCCGCCCCATCTACCTCGTGGCCGACGAGCCCTACCGCTTCCTCGCCTTCGACGGCTGCGAGGTGCCCGGCGTCCTGCCGCTGTACCCCTACTCCGTGGTGGTCAGCTCCTTCTCCAAGAGCCTGTCCCTGCCCGGCGAGCGCGTGGGATACGCCCTGGTCAACCCCGCCATGCCCGACAAGGCCACCCTCGTGGCCGGCATCGTGCTGGCCAACCGCATCCTGGGCTTCGTCAACGCCCCGGCCATCGGCCAGATGCTCGTCGAGCGCGCCCTGGGCTCCCAGGTCAACCTCGCCGTCTACGCCGAACGCCGCAAGGCCATGACCACCGTCCTCGACGAGGCCGGATACACCTTCACCATGCCCAAGGGCGCCTTTTACTTCTTCCCCCAGGCCCCGGGCGGAGACGACGTGGCCTTCTGCGCCGCCCTCCAGGAGGAACGCATCCTGGCCGTGCCGGGCTCGGGCTTCGGCTGCCCGGGCTTCTTCCGCCTGGCCTTCTGCGTCGGCGAGGAGGTCATCAACCGCTCCGCCGAAGGCTTCGCCAAGGCCCTGGCCCGCTTCTAGACCGCCCGCACCCGGCCCGGGCCGAACCCGACGCCCGGCCCGGAAAACAGACGCGGCGCGCCCGGAACAGCCCGGACGCGCCGCGTCTGCCTTTACCCCCGGACAGGGCTACTTCACGCCATGCTCGCGCAGGAACTCCGCCAGCCGACGGTCCGGCCCGGCGAGATGCCCGGCCCACCAGTCCGCCAGCCGCCCGAGCACCGCCCCGGCCGGTTCCGCGCCGTCCTGGAGCATGGCCAGGTCGTCCGCCGCCTGAACCATGTAGTCGTCGTGCTCGTCCACATGCTCGCCCAGCTCCGGGTAGTCCCATTCCTCCATCAGCCGCTGCTCCATGGTGAAATGGTAGTCGATGTAGTCCAGGGCCTCGGCGGCGGCCTCCTCCAGCGCCTCGCCCGAGCCCCCGGCGCAGGCCGACTCCAGCCCCGCCAAAAGCCCCACGATCCGCTCATGCTGCCGGTCCATCTTGGCCACCCCAAGCCGCCACCCTTCGTTCCATCGCACTGTCGTCACGCCAGACCTCCCGTCGTCCCGTTGGCGGCGCAAGCCGCGCCGTTTTGCGGTTTCTAGGGCCGCCCGCCGCCCCCTGTCAAGCCGCCCCGCAGGATGAAAACCGCTTTCATCCCTTGAATCCGACCCCACATGACCTATAGTGTAGCCGAAGACAGACATCCCGGCCGCCCCGGCGCGGCCAGACCACAACCCAAGGAGACCAGTCATGGCCAAAGCGAAAACCGACAAGGAAAAACGCAGGGAAAAGGTGCTCGAAGTCCTCAACAAGGCCCGCGCCATGGAACTGTACGCCATCTCCCAGTACATGAACCAGCACTACGGGCTGGACGGCATGGACTACGGCGAACTGGCCCGTGACATGAAACTCATCGCCATCGACGAGATGCGCCACGCCGAACAGTTCGCCGAACGCATCAAGGAACTGGACGGCGAACCCACCACCGAACTGGCCGCCCCCGTGGTCAAGGCCCAGGACGTGCGCACCATCTTCCCCTTCGACGCCGACGTGGAAGACGGCACCATCGACGTGTACAACCAGTTCCTCCAGGTCTGCCGCGAGTGCGGCGACAACGTGAGCGCCAAGCTCTTCGAGGCCATCATCGACGAGGAACAGGCCCACTTCAACCACTTCGACAACGTCGGCAAGCACATCAACACCCTGGGCGACACCTACCTCTCCAAGATCGCCGGGACCTCCGCCAGCACCGGCCCGTCCACCAAGGGCTTCTCCCTCGGCGCCGCCGAATAGCCGCGCCCCCCGCGGCCCCACGGCCCCACGGCCCCGCCCCGGCAACGAGGCGGGGCCTTTTCATTGCCCGCCCGGCAGCGCCCCGGGCGCGGGAGGCCGGGGCGCCGCCCCGGACCCCGGCCAGGGGGCTCCGCCCCCCGGCACCCCCCGCAAGGGGGCAACGCCCCCTTGACCCCGCATGCCGGAGGGGGCCGCGCGCCAAGGCCCGCGCGGCCCCCTCCGGAACGTCGCGACAAGACGCGCACCC
>NZ_JALNWM010000289.1 GCF_023230885.1 Desulfocurvus sp.
CATCGCCCCGCCGCGCCGTGCGGACCGCGCCACCCCGCTCCTCGCCCCCTCCTCGCCCCGCCACCCCGCGCGCACCGCGCCTCGCCCCCGCCCCCGCCGCGCACCCCGGCCTTCGTTTCCCTGCACCGTTCGCTCCTCCGCCCCGCGCCCCTCCCGCGCGCCTTGTCATCCCCGCCCGCCAAGGCTATCCTTCGGAACCACAAGGAGCTCCCGTGACCGAAACCCGACGCATCGTACTGGCCGTCAGCGGCGCCAGCGGCATGCCCTATGCCCTGACCCTGGCCCGGGCCCTGGCCGCCGCCCCCGGCGTGCAGACCCACCTGCTCATCTCCGACGCCGCCCGGGTGGTGCTGGCCCGCGAGTCCGACGCCACCCCGGGCGACCTCGCCGCCCTGGCCCACGCCGTGCACGACGCCGCCAACTTCGCCGCGCCGCCCTCCAGCGGCTCCTGGCGCCATGCGGGCATGGTCGTCTGCCCCTGCTCCATGTCCACCCTGGCGGCCATCGCCAGCGGCGCGGGCGCAAACCTGATCCACCGCGCCGCGGACGTGACCCTCAAGGAGCGCCGCCCCCTGCTGCTCGTCACGCGCGAAACCCCCCTGTCGCGAATCCACATCGAAAACATGCTGCGCGCCACCGACGCCGGGGCGACCATCTTCCCCGCCAGCCCGGGTTTCTACCACCGCCCGGCCAGCGCGCAGGACATCGTGGACCACCTCTGCGGGCGCATACTGGACAACCTGGGCATCCCCCAGGCCCTGGCCCGGCCCTGGGAGGGCTAGGCTCCGTGCCCCACCGCGCCCGCCCCCGGGACCTCGCGGCCCGCCCCCGTCCCGCGACCCCGCAGCGTCCCGCCGCCAGGGCCCCGCGCCCGCGCTGGCTCCCGGCCCTGGCCGCCAGCCTGCTCCTGCTGCTGACCCAGCCCTGCGGGGCCCAGGAAATCCCCGGCCTGCGCGCCAACCTGGAGCGCACCGTCCACGAACTGGCCGTGGGCATCGGCCCGCGCCACCAGGACGCCCCCCAGGCATACTCCCGCGCCGCCGCGCGCATCACCGCCCTGCTCTCCCGCTGGGGCGTGCCCCACGAAACCATCCCCGTGCCCGGCGCGCGGAACACCCCGCCGATCATCGTCGCCCACCCCGGCGGCCCGCCCGCGCCCCCGGCCAACCCGCCCGCCCCGGGCGCCCCGCCGGTGCTGGACATGCCGCCGCCCCCCGCGCCCCTCATCCTCGGCGCACACTACGACACCGTGCCCGGCGCCCCCGGCGCCGCCGACAACGCCTCGGGCGTGGCCATCCTCCTGGAAACCGCCCGCCTGCTGCACAGCCCACCGCGCGTCAAGGCCTGGCGCGGCCTGCCCCTGCCGCCGCCGCCCGGCGCCGTGCGCGTCGCTTTCTTCCCCAACGAGGAAGCCCCCAACTTCATGACCACCGCCAGCGGCAGCGTGGCCTACGCCGCCCTGCTGGCCGCCACGCCCGCACCCCCCGGCCGGATCGTCGCCGTGGACACCGTGGGCCTCAGCCCCAGGGCGGCCGAAACGGGTATCCTGGCCGCTCTGTTCGGCAACGGCGTGGCTGTGGGCGCACGCGGGCCCTCGGGCCCCCTGGCCCGCGACCTCGCCGCCGCCCTCGCCGACCGCCTGCCCGTGGACACCGTGGTCACCGACTCCGGCGGCGCCTGGATCGACCGCTCCGACCACACGGCCTTCACCAGCCACGGCTGGCAGGGCGCCCTCCTGACCTCCCCGGGCGTGGCCCTGGCCGCCTGCGTTCACGCCCCCTGCGACACCCCCGACATCCTGGACCCCAGGATCATGGAAAAAACAGTGCTCGGCCTCGTGGAATTCGCCGCGCGCGCCCCGCACGCCCGAGCGCCCGCGCCCGGCCCCTGAAACCGCACCCGCCGCCCCCGGCAAGGAGAAAAAACATGAACACCCTGACCTGGTACGGCCACTCCAACTTCCGCATCGACACCGCGAGCGCCACCATCCTCGTGGACCCGTTCTTCGAGGGCAACCCCAGCGCCCCCGTCGGCGCCGACGCCATCGCCGCCTGCGACGCCGTGCTCGTCACCCACGACCACGGCGACCACGTCGGCTCCACCGTGGATATCTGCAAGCGCACCGGCGCGACCCTGGTCGCCATCGTCGGCACCGCCGCAAGGCTCGGACAGGCGGGCGTCCCCGCCGCGCAGATCGTCGGCGGCGTGGGCATGAACATCGGCGGCAGCACCGAGCTCGCCGGCGTGCGCATCACCATGACCCAGGCCTTCCACTCCTCCGAAAGCGGCGCCCCCACCGGCTATATCCTGACCCTGCCCGGCGGCTACACCATCTACCACGCCGGTGACACCGGCATCTTCGCCTCCATGCAGACCTGGGGCCAGCTCCACGCCATCGACCTCGCCCTGCTGCCCATCGGCGGCTTCTTCACCATGGATCCCCGCCAGGCCGCCCTGGCCTGCCAGCTCCTGCGCTGCAAGGCCGTGCTGCCCATGCACTGGGGCACCTTCCCCGTCCTCGAAAAAAACACCGCCACCTTCGCCGCCGCGCTGGCCGAACTCGCCCCGGAAACAAAACTCGTCCAGGCCGCCATCGGCCAGCCCCTGGCCCTGCCCCCGGCCTGAGGCCGACGCGCACCCCTGGCGGGGCTCCGCCCCGTACCCCGGCCGGAGGGGCTCCGCCCCCCGGCACCCCCCGCAAGGGGGCAACGCCCCCTTGACCCCGCATGCCGGAGGGGGCCGCGCGCCAAGGCCCGCGCGGCCCCCTCCGGAACGTCGCGACAAGACGCGCACCC
>NZ_JALNWM010000290.1 GCF_023230885.1 Desulfocurvus sp.
CGGGATTTGTTCCAGAACACGGCTATGGTCTGCTCCGGCTTCCCCTTGCGCGCGGGGGCGGTCACATAGGGCATCATCAGGTAGACCTGATACGGGGCTTCCCCTTGCGCGCGCGGGGGGCGGGCGGACGCCCTGGACCTCATGCGAACCCTCGTCGGCTTCCCTTTGCGCGCGGGGGGCGGGTGCCCTCGCCCCAGAGCGCGGCTTTGGCCGTGGGTTTCCCCTCGCGCACGGGGGGCGCAAATCGGCGGCCCCGACTCCATATCCCGGTGCGGTTTCCCCTTGCGCGCGGAGGGCGGGCTGAACCCGGCGCAGGAGCAGGCGCTGCTTGCCGGTTTCCCCTCGCGCACAGATGGGGCGGGCACGCGGCAGGCGCGGCGCCAAGGGGGCGGGCAGCCCCGAGGAGTCGGAGCATGAATACTGAAACGGTTCCCCCTGCTCCCGGACAGAAGTGTTGCTCCTGTTCCCGATGGTCCAAGGCTGGCAGGCCCCCGGTTCGGCGTGCAGTCCCTTTCCCGCGTTTCCCTCCGGCCGATGAAAAACCGGGAAGCTGAAAATATTTCTAGAGCTTCTCTTGACTTTATGTCAGAAGATTGACAGCAAGGATGAGATTTCCGAGGTCGCGCCGGGCCTGGCCCGGGTTTTTTGAGGGAAGGGAGAGGAGATGGATCTGAACACCTGCGGCATCATCGGCCAGAGTCCCGCCCTGCTGGACGTTTTCAAGGTCCTGGCCAAGGTGGCGCCCACGGACAGCACCGTGCTGGTCACCGGCGAGTCGGGCACGGGCAAGGAGCTTCTGGTGCGCGCGCTGCATGCCAACAGCAGGCGGACCGACAAGCCCTTCGTGCCCATCAACTGCGGCGCCATCCCCCGCGAGCTTTTGGAGTCCGAGCTCTTCGGCCATGAGAAGGGCGCCTTCACCCACGCCATCCGCTCGCGCCAGGGCCGCTTCGAGCTGGCCGACGGCGGAACGATCTTCCTTGACGAAATCGGCGAACTGGACCTTTCGCTCCAGGTCAAGATCCTGCGCGTGCTCCAGGAAAAGGAATTCGAGCGCGTGGGCGGCACGGGCACCAAGAAGGTCGACGTGCGCGTGGTCGCGGCCACCAACCGCGACCTGGAGGCCGAGGTGGCGCGCGGGGTCTTCCGCGAAGATCTTTTCTACCGCCTGAACGTCATCCCCATCCACCTGCCCCCGCTGCGCGAGCGCGGCGACGACGCCATGCTCCTGGCCGACACGTTCCTGCGCGGCTTTTGCCGCGACAAGGAGCGCAAGACCCTGCGCCTGTCGCCCGAGGCGCGCGACATGCTCCTGCGCTACGCCTGGCCCGGCAACGTCCGCGAGCTGGAAAACATCATGGAGCGGCTGTCGATCCTGTGCGACAACGACGTGGTCGGCGCCGACGACCTGCCCTCCAAGATCTGGACCAGCCTCGGCCAGGAGAAGGCCCGGCCCGCGCCCCCGGCCCCGGCGGCGGGCTTCGCCTGGCCCCGGCTGCGCGACATGGAGGACAAGGGCATGGACCTCAAGACGTTCCTGGACGAGATGGAGGACCGCCTGTTGCGCGAGGCCCTGGACACGGCCGACGGCGTGAAGAACCGTGCCGCCGAGATCCTGGGCATCAAGCGCACCACGCTTATCGAGAAGCTGAAGAAGAAACAGATCGGCTGACCCCCGCGCCGTGCGGGCGCGCTGGTGCGCCCGTGTTTGCTGCGGATATTGCACGGTTTTTGCAGGCTTTTTGCCGTGAACGCACGTTCCGCTTGCAGGCTTGCCTGCCTCTTCGTCCTGACGGGCCTTGCGGCGCTCGTCCTGGCTGCCCCGGCCCTGGGGGTGGTCTATTCCTTCGGGCGGCATCCGGACAAGGAGCGCCTGGTGCTGCAATTCCCCGCCGGGCTGCCGGAATACACCCTGGCCCGCAGCGCGCCCCGGGCCCTGGCCCTGCGCCTGCCGGGCGGGGGGGATGCGGCGGGCGCGCTGCCCGACGTGGCCGGGGCGCGGCTGGTTTCCGGGCTGCGTGTGGTTCCCGGCGGGCTGGATGTGGAGCTGTCCACCCCCGAGGCGGGATTTGTGGCCTTCACCCTGGACAACCCGCCCCGGCTGGTGGTGGACGTGTTCAGCGATCCCCTGGGTGCGCGCTGGAAGCCCGAGGGCCCCGCCCCGCGCCGGGAGACCCCGGCGCCGCCGCCGGGCTCCGCCGCCCCCGCGCCGCCAGCCCCCGCCGCGCCCCGGCCCGCGCCGCCCGTGGCGACCCAGGATCTTCCCGACCCCGCGCCGCCCGCGGCGACCCAGACCAGCCCCGCCCCCGCGCCGCCCGCGCCCCAGGCCGCAACTCCGGCCGTACCGCCTGTCCCCGCGCCGCAGGCTTCGCCGTCGGCAACTCCGGCCGCCCCTGCCGCGCCCGCGCCGCAGGCTTCGCCGTCGCCCGCCCCGACCCCTCCGGCCGTCCAGGACGGGCAGGACGGGCAGATGCGCACATTTTTCGAAGTACCTTATGTATTCCGGGGGCGGGTCACGCCGCCTGGGCAGGCCGCGCCTGCCCAGGCGGAGCGGGTGCCCGATCCCGGCGCCCCCGCGTCCGCCCCGGCCCCGCCCGACCCCGGCGCCCCCGCGTCCGGCCCGGCCCCGGCTTCCGCCGCGCCCGGAGAGCCCGGGGCGGCGGCGCAGGCCGTGCCCGTGCCGGGAAAACCGGGAACCTTTTCCGTGAGCGGACGGGTGCCCGCCGCCGGACAGGCCGTTGGCGCCGTGCCCGGGGCCGAGGTGCCCGCCGACACCGACCGGCCCG
>NZ_JALNWM010000291.1 GCF_023230885.1 Desulfocurvus sp.
GCGCCCCCTGCCCCCCGGCTCGCGGCGGCGGCGCGGGACGGCCGGGGGCTGCCCGGGCACGGGCAACGTCCGGAGCCGTCCGGGCCACCCCGCGGCACGCAGCGCCCCGAAAAACCCGCAGCGCCCGGCAGCGCCTCGCGGCCTCCAAGGCGCCCCGCAAGCCGGGGGCCCGGCCCCCTACCCGCGCGCCTCGGCTCCCGCCCCCCCCGGCGGCACCCTGCGCGGCCTTCGGCCCTCCCGGCATCCGGAGGCTGCCCGGGCCGTTCCCCGGCTTTACCCAACATCCGGAGCCGCCCGGCAACCGGAGCTGCCCCGAGCCGCCCCGGCGCCCCGGAATGCCAGGCATCCCCGACCAGCCGCATCCGCAGCGCCCCGCAGCGCCTCGCGACACTTGCCCGGCAGCGCCTCGCGGCCTCCAAGGCGCCCCGCAAGCCGGAGCCCCGGCCCCCTGCCCGCGCGCCTCGGCTCCCGCCCCCCCGGCGGCACCCTGCGCGGCCCTCGTCCCTCGCGGCATCCGGAGGCTGCCCGGGCGGCGTGGCGCGCCTCGCGCCACGCGGGGCACATCCCCCTGCCGCGCGCCCCGGCCCCTTTCCCGGCGCCTGGAAGGGCAGCCCAAAGCCCGGGGCGCTCCGCCGCATGGGGACATGCGCGCCGCCCGGCGAAAACCGAAATGCTGACGCGCGGGGCCGCCTCCGCCACATGGACATGCGCCGCGCGTTGACATGGAGAGTGAATATCAATATCAACAACAGGCGTCCAGACTCGCTTCGCGCCGCCCCGGCGCCGCACCCCAACCGCCGACGCGCCGCACGGCCCAGCCCGGGCGGCAGAGCCGCCAGGCCGACGCGCCACGCCGACCGCAAGGACCATGACCACGCCGACCTTTTCGCTTCGCCATCCGCCCCGCCGCCACCGGGCCGAGGCCGTCGCCGCATGCTTCCTGGATGCCTGCTCCACCGTGCGCGCCGTCCACGGCGCGGCGGCGCTCCCCGCTGCGCTGGCCGGAGCCGTCGCCATCGGGCGCCCCCTGAACGCCGCCACCAGCCCCTGCCCCGACCTGGCGCGGCTCATGGACCTCGCCTCCAGCAGCTGCATGGCCTCGCGGCAGTTGCGCTTCGCGGACGGCTGCCACCATGTCCAGGCCTTCCGCTGCGGCGCGTCGCACCTGCACGTCTCGGGGCTGTTCCTGGTCTTCGAGCCGTGCCGCTCCAGCGCCCCCCCGCCCGCAGAGCTGCTGCGGGAGTTCTGCGCGGCGGCCGCGATCACGGGCGAGGAGGTGGCGGTGTACGACCTGGCGGGCGCCCTGGTGGGTCACCATCCCCCCGCCCCGGGCGGGCCAGGGGCGCGGCCGGGGCGCCCCGGGCCGCCGCCCGCGCCGCCCCGGCTGGCCGATGTGCTGGAGCGCCTGCCCCCGGCGGCGCGCGACTCGCTGGCCAGGGCCGGGGTATGCGCCGCCGCCCTGCGCCTGCGGGACCGGCAGGCTCCCGTGTGGCTGCGCCTGCACCGCGTCAACTCCTGGGACAGGGCCAGGCGGGCACCGTATGCTGGATATACGAGATGGCCCACCCCGGGGCCGGGGCGGCTCCGGACGGGACGCCGCCCGCGGCGCCCCCCGGCTTCGCCCTCCCGGCGGTGGTCCTGCGCCACGGCCCGGCGCCGGACTACGCGCTCCTGGCCGTGACGGGCGGATGCGACGAGCTGCTCGGGCTCCCCGGAAGCCTCGTCCTCGGCCCCAGGCCCGTGTCCATGCTCGAACTCGTCCACCCCCGGGACAAGCGCCTCGTGCGGGAGGAGCTGGAGCGCTCCGCCGGGCGGGACGCGCCCTGCCGCGTCGCCTACCTGCTGGCCCGCGACGCCGGTGACGACATCCCCGTGCTGCAAACCGGCCGCTGGACCCTTGACGCCCAGGGCGCCCCCGCATGGTGCGACAGCCTGGTCCTCGCGGCGGACCTGCTCCAGGCCATGGACAACGCCCCGGCCTACGCCCCGCCTCCGCAACCGGGCAGCCGCCGCTTCCCCCCTTTCGGGCTGGTGGGGCGCTCCGGGGAGATCGGCGCCCTGGTGGCGCGCATCCGCAAGGCGTCGGCCGGCGCCGAGTGCGTGCTGGTGCTTGGGGAATCGGGCTCGGGCAAGGAGCTGGCCGCGCGGGCCATCCACGAGGCCAGCCCGCGCGCGCGCGGGCCCTTCGTCTCGGTCAACTGCGGGGCAATCCCCGAATGCCTGATGGAGAACGAGTTTTTCGGGCACCGCAAGGGCGCCTTCTCCGGGGCGGACAGCGACCACGACGGCCTGCTGGCCCAGGCCCACGGCGGCACCCTGTTCCTGGACGAAATCGGGGAGATCCCCCTGCGCATCCAGGTCAAGCTGCTGCGCGCCATCGAGGGCGGGGGGTTCCTGCCCGTCGGCGGCACGCGCCCGCAGAACCCCGACTTCCGCCTGGTCGCCGCCACCAACCGCGATCTCGAGGAGCTGGTGGCCTCCGGGGCCATGCGCCAGGACTTCTACTACCGTATCAACGTGCTGCCGGTGCGCGTGCCCCCGCTGCGCCAGCGCAGGAACGACATTCCCCTGCTCTTCGAATTCTTCCTGGAAGACTACCCCGACGCCCCGCTCATGTCCGGGCACATGCTGCGCCGGATCATGGAGTACGACTGGCCCGGCAACGTCCGCGAGCTGCGCAACGCGGCCACGCGCTACGCGACCCTCGGCGAGCTGCCGCCCGAGGTGATGTGCGCGCGCGGCGGCGGGCTGCCCCCCGCCCCCGGCGACGGCA
>NZ_JALNWM010000292.1 GCF_023230885.1 Desulfocurvus sp.
CCTTTTCCATCCTGGCGGTGATCATGTGCATCAGCGTGGCCATCGCCCTTCTGGCGCGCTGGATCCTGCTCTCCAGCCTGACCTCGGAGTTGCAGCACCGGGGCATCGCCATCGCCCAGTCCGTGGCCGACCAGGGCAGCGGCTTTGTGCTCGACGGCAACCACCCGGCCCTCACGGCCCTGCTCTTCGACATGAGCAAGCTCGGCGAACGGCGCGACCTGGTGTCCTATGTGTTCATCACCGGGCCGGAGGACGAGGTGCTGGCGCACACCTTCATCCGGCCCTTCCCCGAGGGCCTGCGCCACGAGAACGCCCTGACGGGCGAGCGCCCCCCCGCCGCCGTGAAGCAGATCGAGGTGGACGGCGAACCGGCCCTGGACATCGCCGTGCCCATGATGGAGGGCATCTACCGCATCGCCACGGTCCATGTCGGGCTGAACCAGCGCCACATCGACCGGCTGGTCTCCAAGCTGCGCATCACCTTCCTGGGCTTCATCGCCCTGGTGGTGGTCATCATCTCCTGGATCAGCCACCGCCTGTCGGGCTACATCACCCTGCCGGTGACCAAGCTCATCGAAATGTCCGACGAGATCAGCAAGGGCAACCTCAACTTCCGCCTGGACCTGGGCAAGCAGTACGAGGACATCCTCTCGGACCACGCCCGCGAGGAGCGCTGCCCGGCCTACCACAACTCCGACCTGCCCTGCTGGCATGTGGACCGCACCCTGGGCCCCGTGTCCCCCGGCGGGCCGCAGCCCGAAAAGCCGCCCTACTGCCGCGAATGCGTCATCCGCCGCAGGCAGAGCGGCGACGAGGTGCTCCAGCTCGCGGATTCCTTCGCCTACATGGTGCGCTCCATCAAGCTCTACCGCAACCGGCTGCGCGAGTCGGAGTCCAAGTACCGCTCGCTGTTCGACGCCGGGCCGGACCCCATTTTCGTCCTGGCGCGCAGCACCCTGCGCGTGCTCGACGTGAACCCCCGGGCCGAGGAGATATACGGCTACACCGAGGGCGAGCTGCTGGGCATGACCTTCCACGCCCTGGAAACCGAGGACACCGTCGGCTCGCTGACCACCTTCGCCCAGCATGAGGCCGGGCCCGGGCAGTGCGTGTTCTACCCCAAGGCCATCCACCACAAGAAGAACGGCCAGCCCTTCTTCGTGAACATGCACGCCTGCGCCACCCGCTACGGCGGCCGCGAAGCGCTCATCGTCTCCACCACCGACATCACCGACATCATCGAAAAAGACGCCCAGCTCATCCAGGCCAGCAAGATGACCACCCTGGGCGAGATGAGCGCGGGCATCGCCCACGAGCTGAACCAGCCGCTCAACGCCATCAAGATGGGCAGCGACTTCCTGGCCATGCTCGTAGACCAGGACGGGCAGGTCCCCGGCGAGCAGCTGGCGCAGGTCACCCGCGAAATGAGCATCCAGGTCGACCGCGCCACGGAGATCATCAACACCCTGCGCCAGTTCGGGCGCAAGTCGGGCATGACCCCCGAAAACCTGGACCCCAACCGCTCCGTGCGCGCCGTGCTCAAGATCATCGGCCGCCAGCTGGACATCCAGCGCATCGGCGTGACCCTGGACCTGGCCGAGAACCTGCCGCCCATCCGCGCCCACGACAACCGCCTGCAACAGGTGCTGTTCAACCTCGTCTCCAACGCCCGCGACGCCATCAACATGTGGTCCGACCCCGACGACGGGGCCCTGGACCACAGACAGGTGACCCTGCGCACCTTCGCGGAGAACGGCCGGGTCGTCATCACCGTGGGCGACACGGGCTGCGGCATCGACCAGTCCCAGGTGGACAAGATCTTCGAGCCCTTCTACACCACCAAGGAAACCGGCAAGGGCATGGGCCTCGGGCTTGCGATTTCATACGGAATCGTGAAAGACTACGGCGGCGAGATATCCGTCACCTCGCGTATCGGGGCCGGCACCACGTTCCGGCTCGCCTTCCCACCCGCGCAAGAGCAAAGGAATGGACATGAGCAAGATCCTGGTCATAGACGATGAGCGGCCCACGCTGTCCATGTTCAAGCTGTTCCTCGGCGCCTACGGCTACGAGGTGCTGACGGCGGAAAGCGGCGAGGAGGGCCTGGAGGTCTTCCAGGCCGAGCGCCCGCCCATCGTGCTGACGGACATCAAGATGCCCGGCATGGACGGGCTCCAGGTCCTGAAACGCATCAAGGAGATCGACCCCCTGGCCGAGGTCATCGTCATCACCGGCCACGGCGACATGGACATCGCCATCTCGGCGCTGAACCTCAACGCCACGGACTTCATCAACAAGCCCATCCAGAAGGCCGACCTGGACGCGGCCCTGCGCCGGGCCAAGGAGCGCCTGCAACTGGCGCGCGACCAGCAGGACGAGGTCGGCGTGCGGCCCGCCGGAAACGGCGTGACCGTGGTGGAGGTCAAGGGCAGCGTCACCTCCCATTCGGAGCCGGTCCTCCTGGCGGCCTTCGAGCGCATCGAACCCGGGGGCCGGGTGGCCCTGCGCTTCGAGGACAACGCGTCCATCAACGGCGCGGGCATCGCCGTGCTGATCCAGCTGCTGTCCGACTGCGAGCGCAAGGGCACTGCCGTGGCCATGACCGGCCTGTCCGAAAACTTCCGCAAGGTCTTCGACATGGTCGGCATCACCCGCTTCGCCGCCATCTTCGAAACCGAA
>NZ_JALNWM010000293.1 GCF_023230885.1 Desulfocurvus sp.
CTCGCCCATGGCCTTGATGGTCGCCTCCTTGGGCGGGAGGAACTCGGTTTTCATCACCCGTTCCACGTTTTCGATGACCACGATGGCGTCGTCGACCACGATGCCGATGGCCAGCACCAGGCCGAACAGGGTCAGGGTGTTGATGCTGAAGCCCAGGGCGTACATGCCCGCGAAGGTGCCGATGATGGACACGGGCACGGCCAGCAGGGGGATGATGGTCGCCCGCCAGTTGTGCAGGAACACGAAGATGATCAGCGACACCAGCAGGAAGGCCTCGATGAGGGTCTGCTGCACCTCCTGCACCGAGATGCGCACGAAGGTGGTCGTGTTGTACGGCACGGAGTATTCGATGCCGTCGGGGAACTGGGCCGAGAGGCGGTCCATGGCCTCGATGACGCGATCGGCCGTGGCCAGGGCGTTGGCGCCCGGGGCGAGGTAGATGCCCATGGCCGCCGAAGCCTTGCCGTCGCGCTTGCTGACCAGGTTGTAGCTTTGCGCCCCGAGTTCCACGTCGGCCACGTCGCGCAGGCGCAGGAAGCTGCCGTCCTCGTTGGCGCGCAGGATGATGTTCTCGAACTGCTCGGGGTCGGCCATGCGGCCCTGGGTGGTCACGGTGTAGGTCATCTCCACCGGGCCGGACAGGGGCTCGCTGCCGATGGAGCCTGCGGCGAACTGGGCGTTCTGCTCGTTGACCGCCGCGGCCACGTCCGCCGGGGTGAGGCCCAGGGTGGCCAGCTTGTCGGGGCGCAGCCAGATGCGGATGGAGTAGTCGCGCGAGCCGAAGACCACGGCGTCGCCCACGCCCGGCAGGCGCTTGAGCTCGTCGATGACGTTGACCAGGGCGTAGTTGCTGATGTCCACCGCGTCGTAGCGCCCGTCCTGGGACTCCATGGCCAGGACCATGAGCATGCTCGACGATTTCTTGCTCACGGTGACGCCCTGGCGGCGGACCTCCTCGGGCAGGGACGACTGGGCGGCCTGCACGCGGTTGTTGACGTTGATGGTGTTCTGGTCGGGGTCGGTGCCGACCTCGAAGCTCACGGTGATGTTCAGGCTGCCGTCGCCCGCGCTCACCGAGCGCATGTAGATCATGTCCTCGACGCCGTTGATCTTCTGCTCCAGCGGGGCGGCCACGGTTTGGGCGATGGTCTCGGCGCTGGCGCCGGGGTAGCGGGCCGACACCTGCACCTCGGGGGGCACGATGTCGGGGAACTCCGCGATGGGCAGGGCGCGCAGGGACAGGAGCCCCGCCAGCACGATGAACAGCGAGACCACCGTCGCGAAGATCGGGCGGTTGATGAAAAAGCGCGAGAACATCAGCTGTTGCCCTGCCCGTTTGCGGCCCCGGGGGCGGCCTGGCCCTCGTCGATGACGGCGACCTTGGACCCGGGGCGGACCTTGATCACGCCCTCGGCCACGATGGTCTGTCCGGGGGTCAGCCCGGCCTCGACCACGAAGCTGTCGCCCACGGCGCGGCCCAGGGTCACGGGGACGGGCGAGGCGACGCCCTCGGCGTCGAGCACATAGACCAGGGGCGCGTCCTTGGTGAAGAGCACGGCGCGCTGGGGCACGAGCAGCACGTCCTTGAGCACGGCGCCCTCGACCACCACCCGGGCGTAGCCGCCGGGCAGCAGCAGGCCCTCGGGGTTGGGCAGGGTGGCGCGGAAGTTCACGGTGCCGGTCTGCGGGTCCTCGCGGCTGTCGGCGAAGCCGATGGTGCCGCTGTGCTCGTAGACGCTGCCGTCGGACAGCCTGAGGCGCACGGTCATGCCGTCCTGGGGCACGGCCAGCCTGCCTTCGCGCTCCAGGCGCCGGTCGCGCAGGACCTGGGCGCCCGGCACGGAGAAGTTCACATACAGCGGGTCCACCTGGGTGATGGTGGTCAGCAGGCTGTTGCCGCCCACGCTGACCAGGCTGCCCTCGGACATGGACTCCTTGCTGGTCACCCCCGAGATGGGCGCGCGGACCTCGGTGTAGCCCAGGGTGATGGCGGTTTCGCGCTCGGCGGCCACGGCGGCCTCCACGGCGGCGGCGGCCTGGTCGAAGGCGGTCACGGCGTCGTCGCGCTCCTGGGCGCTGACCACGCCCTGGGCGAAGAGCGCCTCGGTGCGCTCGCGGTCCACCCGGGCCAGTTCCAGCGTGGCGCGCAGGCGCTTGAGCTCGCCCCGGGCCTGCTCGTTGCTGGCGTGGGCGGTGTCGGGCTCGATGCGGAAGAGCAGGTCGCCCTTGCGCACATAGGCGCCCTCCACATAGGTGCGTTCCAGCAGGATCCCGCCCACCTGGGCATGGACCTGCACGTCGCGCGAGCCGCTGAGCTGGGCGGCGAACTCGTTGGTCAGGGGCAGGTCGGCGCTGGCCAGGGTCGCGGCCCGCACCCGGGGCGCGGGCGGCGCGGCGGCCGCGTTGGCCTGGGGTTTGTCGTCGCAGCCCGACAGGGCCACGGCCAGGGCCAGGGCGGACAGCAGGAGCGCGAGACGCCCGAGGGGAAAACGGAAAATACGCTGCATGGACGGGGAATCCTCCAGGAATGAACTCCGGCACGCGGGCAAAATCGTTAGCGTGCTATTTAATAGGTAGGCAGGTAATTCTTTTTGCCCGCGTTGGCAAGGGGGCAGGGGAGGGTGCTGGGGGATGAGTTTTTAATATTTTGAAAAAAA